>CAZTKP010000097.1:0-9735 GCA_964614215.1 uncultured Spirochaetales bacterium
AGAAGATGTTTTCTTTCCTGCATCCTCTGTTAATAACGTGGTAAATAGCACCAGGGTATGTAATTCGTAGCGGTCTTGCCATATTTGGAAGATAACATTAATTTATTTAATTGCAAATTATATATAATTTTGCTGACCTGACCCCTATTTTGTTGCATTAAAAAACTGTTGGCTGTAAACTTTCCGTGAACTATTTAAGGGGTTTTTGCATGACTAAAAGAAAAGGTTCCGACAACCTTAAATATTTGAAGCAATACCGAAATCTTGTGGCCGAGATCGAAAAAGCCCTTGAAGAGCTTGTAGATCCGGAGAAGTCTCACAAGGGCGACATTGACTTCCCCTATGATGTGTATATTGATAAAGGTGGTGAAACACTAGTTCTTGAGGTGGAAATGCCGGGTCTTAACGCTGATGAGATATCGATATACACAACAGACAGATTCATTGAGATCAGCGGTAAAAAAAGCATTGAGAGAAGTAACAGATACGACCACTGCATATGTCTTGAAAGAGATAACGGCGATTTTAAAAAGGTCGTCTATCTGGGCAAGACAGTTAACCTTAACAATGCTGAGGCCGAGCTTAAGGACGGTGTTCTCAGCATAAGGATACCCATCGTTGAGGAAAAAAGAGGAATAAAGACAATCCCAATCACACAAAGAGGCGAAAATGATTAACGAAAAACAGGGAAAACTTGATATACCCAAGGTTCTGCCGGTACTTCCGCTAAAAGCTGCAGTCCTTTATCCGTACATGATAATGAACGTGAATGTTGAAAGAGATTTTTCGACAGCGGCAGTCAATCAGGCAATAACCGGAGAGGGATTTCTCATTGTCGCGGCTCAGAAAAGTCCTGAGCATAACAAACTCGATGATGACAAACTTTTCATGATGGGAACTGTGGCGACAGTTCTTAGAATGCAGAAAAATTTCGACGGAAAGATGACTCTTTATATTCAGGGATATAAAAAAGCGAAGATGTCCGATCTTAAGCTCGATGAGAAAGGCAACTACTACACCGCATCTATCGAAATAGTTGAAGAACCTGATGAAACGAACCACCCTCAGGCTCAGGCTCTGATGAAGGAAATAAAACAGCAGATAAAAAAAATATCCGAACGGGGTGACATCAACCTTCCTCCTGAAGCACTCGGTGCAATTCAGGGTGTAAAGAACCCGGGAAGACTTGCGGAGATCGTTCTCAATCACTTTTCAAAATCCGTAGAACTTGCACAGACCGTACTTGAGGAAAGCTCCTACGTCAGAAAACTTCAGATCGTGCACGACAATCTCGAAAGGGAGATATCTGTTCTTGAAGTCCAGAATGACATAAGAAATAAGGCTAAGGAAAGACTGGGAAAAGCTCAGAAGGAATACTTTCTCAAAGAACAGCTTAAAACCATTCAGCAGGAACTTGGAAACGATGATCCTCATACTTCCGAGATCCAGCAGTACGAGAAAAAACTTGCGGAAAACGACTATCCGGAAAATGTCGTAAAAGAGGCTAGAAAACAGATCGACAGGCTGCGCACAATGAATCCGGCAGCTTCGGAAACTGTTGTTATAAAAACATGGATCGATACCGTTCTTGAGCTTCCCTGGAGCAACGAGACAAAAGACAACAGAAACATTAAAAAGGCAGGAAATATCCTTGCCGAGGATCACTTCGGACTTGAAGATATTAAGGAAAGGATCCTTGAGTTTCTCGCTGTCAGACAGATCCGCGGCAATTCAAAAACTCCAATTTTGTGCTTTATCGGCCCTCCCGGAGTCGGAAAGACATCTCTTGGAAAATCTATTGCAAGAGCGCTGGACAGAAATTTTTACAGAATGAGCCTCGGCGGACTTCATGACGAAGCTGAGATCAGAGGGCACAGAAGAACCTACGTCGGTGCAATGCCCGGAAAGATCGTTGAGGGAATCAAAAATGCGGGGACCATTAATCCCGTCTTTATGCTTGACGAGATAGACAAGGTTGGTAAAGATTTCAGGGGAGACCCTTCTTCCGCCCTTCTTGAGGTACTTGATCCTGAACAGAACTTCGCTTTTTCCGACAACTATATCGGAATTCCCTTCGATCTGAGCAAGGTTTTCTTTATTGCCACGGCAAACTGGGAAGAAACTATCCCGGCACCGCTTAAGGACAGAATGGAGATAATCAGACTCTCAGGATACACAGATCCTGAAAGAGTTGAGATCGCAAGAAGATACCTCATTCCCAGACAGCTTGACAACTGCGGAATGACCAAAAAAGACCTCAAGTTCTCAAAAGCCGCGATTCTCTTTATCTCAAGAAGATACACCAGAGAATCAGGCGTGAGAAACCTTGAAAGACTCATAGGATCGGTGTGCAGAAAAGTTGTCACACTTAAAACCCAGGAAAAAGCCTACCCTGCAAAGATCACTCCGAAAATAGTCGAAGAACTCCTGAAACTGCCTCCTTTTTCCGATACGGAAATTGACTATAAGGCACGGGTCGGGGTTGTTACAGGACTTGCGTGGACTCAGTACGGTGGAACAACTCTCAAAATTGAGGCCAACTGGATGAATGGAAAAGGGAGCCTCATCCTCACAGGCCAACTTGGTGATATTATGAAGGAATCAGCTCGTATCGCCCTTTCATATATTCAGAGTAACCTCAGCTTTTTCGGACTTCCTAAAGATTTTACGATCTCTGATAAGGATATTCACATTCACTTTCCTGCAGGAGCAATACCGAAAGACGGACCAAGTGCCGGAATTACCATTACAACAGCTCTCCTTAGCCTTTTCCTCGGGAAAAAGATCACACCTAAGATCGGAATGACCGGAGAAATAAGCCTTACCGGAGAGGTTCTTCCAATAGGCGGATTAAAGGAGAAACTTCTTGCGGCGGGAAGAAACAAGGTAAAAGAGGTGTTTGTTCCCGAAAAGAACAGGGCACTTTATGAAAGTATCAGTGACGAGATCAAAAAAGGCATTACTCCTAACTTTGTATCTGAATATAAGGAAGTCTTTGAAAAACTCTTTAAATAATTTTCTTTAAAAGCATACTTAAAGACAATCTGAACAGTTGAAATATCTGAACAAATGAACCCAGAGGAGATCCCATTGCCCCTGCATAACAACCGCATTTTGTGCAGTCTGCCGCTGCAAAGCATTTTCTTTTTTTCATATCAGTATCGAAATGCAGAACCTGCTCTCTCCAGTAGCAATGATCTCGATGATCGGCATCTTCGAACCATTTTATCGCTTTTTCAGTAAACAGAAGTGTACCGGGATGTTTCTTCTTAACCCTTCTAAGCTCATCGACTATCTTCTGACGGATATCTTTCTCAAGCGGTCCACCACCATTTTCAACGGCCGTGTACATATTGCAGACAACACCTGATATCCCAATCTTTTCAGAGAGTTGAACAACATACTCAAGTTCCCTGTAATTATTCTCAAGAAGGGTCATATTAAAGACAATCCGCTTGTCCCCTTTTACATTTTCAATAACTTTCTCAAAAACGCCTTTTCCCCTTATGCTGTCGTTCGTATCCCTGCCCCCGTCGATGGATACAAAGATCCTGTGGTCATAGTTTTCAGGCAAAGGAAGAGTTCCGTTAGTTATCATCTCGACAAAAGGAAAGATACTGTCTGCAAGCTTAACTATATCAGGTCGTAAAAGAGGTTCTCCACCAAGAAGAAGAACCATTCTGATACCCTTTGAGTAAAGCTCTTTAAATCTCTTTTTCCACTCATCAAAATCAGCCTTATCCTCGACCTGCTCCTTTTCCTGAAAATGATAGCAGTGAATGCAGCGCAGATTACACCTGTCAGTAATATCAACTTCAGCAACAAAAGGTTTCTTCGTAACGAGCCTTTTTATTTCAAGATAAAGTCTTAACAGCAGTTTTTTCATCAAAATTCCTATTCATCCGTAAACAGAACTACCCCATCCTCGTTATCAAGAGCAGTCCCGTCACCTTCAAGCATTCCCGAAGTAGTTCCTGTAACAAAGATCTTTCCACCGCCGGCATCAATTCCGTAAGACCAGTCATCACTTTCAGTAGCAGGAAAATCATGCCACTTTATATTGCCTGAAAAGTCTAAAGCCGCTACATAGATGTCCTGATCGTTTTCTGAATTAGGAAACATAAAACTTAAACCGCTCACATAAATACCCTTTTCTCCGACAGCAAGGTCTCTGACAACTTCTTCCTGATCATCATACCACTTTGCGTTCCAGTCTATTCTTCCGTCATCAGGGTCAACAGCCATTACATTATTCCACTCCTGAAACATTCCGCCGATATAAAGCATGTTATTGTGGAATCTCATCGCAAATGCCATGTCACCTTCATCAGTACCGTACTGCCTGATCCACTCTATCGTCCCGTCACTTGTTTTTATTTTTGCAAGAAAAGTGTCCGGATCGCCCTCTGTTCCGTGATGGCTCTCATCTCCAACCTGATCAAAAGTGTATCCGGCAACAAAGACGTTTCCACTATTGTCAGCCACAACAGAATAACAGAATTGAAGATCTTCAGAGCCTATCTGCCGGCTCCATTCAATAGTTCCAGTTGATGATATCTTTGTAATAAAGCAGTCATAGGCTCCGGCGAAATCATCTTCATTGATAGCTCCCTGTCCATGACCTGTGACATAGACATTTCCACCGCTGTCACAATCAACTCCGAAGCTGTATTCTTCACTGTCTGTTGAGCCCCACTGCCTTAACCAGAGAACTGTTCCGTTCTTATCAAGCTTTGCAGCAAATACATCACCGGGAACTATAGGCTCCCACTCATCATCAAGATCACCATAAGTCGTTCCAGCAACAAGAATATTTCCATCATTATCCAAAGTTATTGCTCGGCCACTTTCCTGAGCAAGCGAACCGTCTGTTCTAATCTCTCTAACCCACTTGACCGACATCTGATCACTGTCATTCAGCTCGATCTCTGCGACAAAAGCACTAATTTTTCCAGGATCAAAACTAGTGAAAGTATCCAGACCGCTGCTTGTATCTCCGGCAACATAAATGGTCTTTCCATCCGTTGTCACAATGTTCTGGGAAAAATCCTTTTGTTCTCCTCCAAACCTGAAAACAGAAAAATCTCCATTATATCCGTCAGTTCCCTCAACACCACCGGTATCGCCTGAATCCCCTGAATCTCCAGAGTCTCCTGTATCTCCAGAGTTACCTGAATCACCTGAGTTTCCAGTATCACCAGTGTCCATATCGTCCACTTCGTCCTTGTCGTCCATTCCCGTGTTCCCTGTGTTTCCAGTATCACCTGTGTTGCCAGTATTGCCCGTGTCACCAGTGTCGCTATCTGACACTTCCGACTTGTCGGACGCGTCGGACTGGTAGTCAGACTGGTCAGACTGGTCGGAGTCTTCCCCTGTCTTCGTCCCATCCGAAACTGCACATGAACTCAAAAACAACAACAGGAACATTAAACTGAATAATGATAATCTCATTTCTTTCTCCTTTAAAAACCAACATCGGGCAATCATATCCTCAACCCTTTTAATTTCAAGCTCAGAAACAATTTTTAGTGCAAATTTGCACTATTTACAGACACTGCTATTATTTATTCAGCTTTGGAGGAACAATGCTTAAGAATAAAGAATGGGACATTATCAGGTATATTACTGAGAAAAAAGATAGATATATCGGTGACGACTGTGCTGTCTGGGAGGAATTCGGACTTGTTGTAACGACTGATCATATGTGTGAGGGAACACATTTTGATCTGTCTTTCATGCCTCCGGAATCTGTCGGTTGGCGTTTAATGGCTGCAAATGCGAGCGATATTATCTCAATGGGTTCAGTTCCAACTCATTTTCTATTAAACATCGCCGCTCCTTCAAAAGATCTCACGATCTCAAAAAAAATAGTAGACGGTGTAAACCGCTTTGCGGATAAATACAGCATAGATATTCTCGGTGGAGATACTACATCGGCTTCCTCGATCACTGTCGGAGTTACCATGTTCGGAAAAAAACCTGAAAGACCTCTGCTTAGAAGTTCCGCAAAACCGGGAGACCTTGTCTACATTTGTGAACCTTTAGGCCTTTCACGCTGCGGACTTTACCATCTTAAAAACGGAAACGAAGGTTTTGATGAGAGTAAGAACAAGTTTCTCTATCCTGACCCTTTCACAACAAGTCCGAAAGAATTTAAAGACATAAACTGTGCTATAGACATCAGTGACGCTCTCATCAGCGAACTCGAACTGATCTCAAAGGCTTCAGATGTAAGTATTGAGATTAATTTAGAAAGTGTCCCCATCCACCCAGAAGTCACTAAAACAGCTGACATAATTGGGGTCTCTGTTGAACAGATGGTCTTCACAAGCGGAGAAGAATTTTCACTTATAGTCACTTCCAAAGAAAAGCTGAGAGGGCTCTATAATATTGGTTTTATTAAAGATTCAGGGAAAAACAAAATTGAGATCATTTCTAAGGATGCTGTTACTGACAGCAGTTCTTTTTCAGTTTACGATCATTTCAGCAGATAAGGTCTGCGGCTACGATCTGAACACAAAAGTGACAGTAAAAACAGCTAAAGGTAAAAAACTTTCCTTTAAAGTCGGTATTGCCGATACACCGGAAAAACAAGAAAAGGGCCTTATGTTCTGTGAAAAGCTGGCTGAAAAGACCGGTCTTCTTTTTGTTTTCAGTAACGACAGGGTTCATTATTTCTGGATGAAGAATACAAAGATAACCCTTGCTATAATCTATATTGACAAAGACGGAAAGATCGTATCTATCAGAAAGGGAGAGCCTTTAAGCAAAGAACTCCTTTCAAGTATTTTCCCGGTAAGATATGCACTTGAGATAAACTGGAAGGAAGCTTCAGAAATAAGCCCCGGAGACAAGGTCATTTTCCAGTAACAAGACTTATTTATTTGATTCTTCGAGCTTTTCCAGAACGTCTTTCAGCTTAAGATATCCGGTGATCCCCACAAAGGTCTCAACAGGCTCACCTTTGTTAAAAAAGATAAGCGTAGGAACTGCCCTGACTTTAAATGGAACTACTATTTTGCCGGTTTCATCACTTTCTATATTAAAAGCTCCGACTCTTACCCTACCCTGAAAATCAGTGGCGAACTTCGTAACCGTCTTGGCCATCTGAGCACAGGGAGCACAGGTATTTGAATAGAAATCGACAAGTACAGGTACAGGTGAATTCTTTATTGAAGGTGAAAAGTTGTCCGGATTAAGCTCTGCCGGCAACACTCTTGGTTTTAATTTGAAAATGTCCAGGAATCCCATTGTTTCTCCCTAAAAGATCGTTGTTAAACTGCAACCACTGACGGTTCTGCTATCTGGTATAAGCACATCGTCTGAAGTTTCAATATCTGTATCGTTAATAAAATCCTCATCAAGTTCCCCCGAAGAATAAGTGTCCTCATCCACGGGGTCAAGTCCACCGGCACAATCCTTCATCTCACACAGCATCTCCACGGCTTTTTCGGCATTTATCCTTCCGTAACCGTAATATGTACTGAATCCGTTCTCATCGTACTGAGCATCTTCAGGAGACACTTTGTCGGCACTTTCCGTGATTATTTTCTGTATCTCATCAACCGTTACATCAGGATAAAGAGAGACGAGAAGTCCGACAACACCTGAAACAAGAGGTGTAGCACTGCTTGTGCCTCCGAAAGATGAAGTGTAGTCCATCTGTGAATACCCGTACCAGCTTCTCGCATCGATCGTCCAGATCCCGTGTCTATGATTATCAATAGCATAAGGATCCCAGACATAACCTGTGTCAATATCAGAAGACGGTGAAACTATGTCGAGATCCTTTCCGTAATCACTGTAGGCACTTCGTACTCCGTCAGCATTAACTGCACCTACGGCAATAACAAATTCGTTCGAAGCATAACCGTCAAGAGTATCAGGATCTGAAATGTCCTCGTTACCGTTTCCTGCGGCAAAAAGAATTGTAACGCCCTTCCCGTCACGCTCTTCGTTTCTTGCATATTCAAAAAGCTCAGCAAGAGGTTCAGGCAGTTCTGCAGCCCCTGTCCCGTCGGCAGGACCCCAACTGTTAGAGATCACACGCACTCCTCTGTCGAGAAGATAGTTAAAGGCTGTAAGCATATTTTCAAGAGTTCCCAGTTTATCTGAAGCCCTCACCGGAACTATCATACAGTCAGGACATACACCACTAACACCTATCCCGTTATCTTTTACAGCGGCTATAACACCAGTAACACAGGTCCCGTGGGGCTCATTGTCATCAGCATAGGGATAGTCATCTTCATCTGCCAGATCAAAACCTGTCAGATACTTCCCCTCCATATCGGGATGATGCAGATCAAAAGCATCATCAATAACTCCTATCTTGACGCCCTGACCAGGTTTAAGTCCAAGTTCTTCGATCTTTTCCCATGCTTTAACAACCGAAGCATCTTCACCTGCGGTTCCCTCCTGGCCTGTATTTTCCAGATGCCACTGAAATTTTAGAAAAGGATCCGTTGAAGATTTGTAGCTTATATCTATCTTTTTGTCCTCAATTATTCTGGATGAGAAATTACCTAAACATTCAAGACTCTTCGTCCTGTTTGTACTTTTCACCATCCAGAATGACGTTCTCTGAACTTCCTGAACAACAGAAAATGCACAATTCTTTCTGTTTATAGACCCGAACCTCTCAATATCAGGTTTTATAAAGAATGTTGTTTCAGCCGATACCAGATATGATCCAAGCAGTATCAGTGAGAAGATAACAGTTCTCATCATTACTCCGAAAATACTTCCTGAAGAAGTTTACAGTTTATTTAAAGAAGGTAAAGAAATAGAAAGAAATGTATGAAATTTAGATCAGAAGACAGCTACAGCCATCGGAATCGCCATCTTCCTCATTATCTCCGGTATCTGCCGTATCACCAGTATCACCAGTGTTGCCACTATCACTTGTATCTCCGGTGTTTCCAGTGTTTCCAGTGTTTCCAGTGTTCCCGGTATCTCCGGTATCTCCGGTATCTCCGGTATCTCCAGTATCTCCCGTATCCCCAGTATTGCCGGAGTCTCCGTTGTCAGATCCGGGACCGGTATAAGATTCACAGTCAACTTCCGTACCATCTTCTTCATAACACTGACAAACCTCCATATAGCCTTCATCTCCTTCCTGCAGAACAGAACCATCTGCCTGAGTATTGAAATATTCAAGAAGGGTTGCCTCGTCTTCTGTCATTTCATTTTTAAACATAATTTCCAGATTTTCTCCAACGGAACCGTCTACATTGTCTCCATGACAAAGATACACATCTCCGACAGGAACATCATATGTCTCACCGTCTTCTTCAAGCTCTTCCGTAGCTGAGATAGCGAGGTAGCAGTTCTTCCTTACCTGCTGATCAGTTACCTGTCCTGAAGATGTATCAAATTCAACATCAATATATGTATGACGGAAAAAGACCATTCCACCGAAACCTGAGGCATATTGACCTTCCTCTTTAAGAACCGGGATCAACTCAACACTGACCTGCCACATTGCATCCCAGTAGTCAACAACTGCCGTTCCAGCTGTCTGATCAACGTCTGTGAACTCATAAGTTGAAGCATCAGCAAGAAGGATCTCTCCCTGATAGCTCATTACAGATCCAGTATCAAGAGCAGTTGTTCCTGTTGAAAGTTTAATTTTTCCATCAATAAGTGTCGCCTCGACGTAAGCTCCGTCATAGTCGGCAATTTCGCCTACAGCCTTAAGGTATCCCCAGGATTCCCAACTTTCTTCAGGCTGCA
>CAZTKP010000098.1:0-9730 GCA_964614215.1 uncultured Spirochaetales bacterium
GTGAAGAGTGAAGAGTGAAGAGTGAAGAGAAATAAAACTCCGGATCACGCATCACGCATCACGCATCACGCATCACGCATCACGGATCACGCATCACGTTCCTAAAACTCCGCGTTCTTAGGTGTTCTTGGAAATGAAAGTACATCACGGATATTCTGCATTCCTGTAATGTACATTATTGCACGCTCAAAGCCGAGTCCGAATCCCGCGTGTTTATTTGTTCCGTATCTTCTAAGGTCGAGGTACCACCAGTAGTCTTCTTTCTCAAGTCCAAGTTCTTCGATCCTGGCAACGAGTTTATCGTGTCTTTCCTCTCTCTGGCTTCCTCCGATGATCTCACCCACTCCGGGAACAAGAAGATCCATTGCGGCAACTGTTTTATCGTCATCGTTCATTCTCATGTAGAATGCTTTGATCTCTTTTGGATAGTCATAGACAAAGACCGGTTTTTTGAGAAGCTCTTCGGTGAGATATCTTTCATGTTCTGTCTGAAGGTCTGCACCCCATTTTACGGGATACTCAAACTGTTTTCCTGATTTTTCAAGGAGCTCAATTGCTTCTGTGTAACTCACCCTTGCAAACTCTGAATTTCTCACATGCCGGAGTCTCTCAAGAAGTCCTTTATCAATAAAATTATTAAAAAATTCCATTTCCTCAGGAGCTTTTTCAAGGACGTAGTCAATTATGAATTTCAGCATATCTTCAGCCAGTTCCATGTCATCCTGAAGGTCTGAGAATGCTATCTCAGGCTCTATCATCCAGAATTCACTTGCATGACGCTGAGTATAGGAGTTTTCTGCTCTGAATGTAGGCCCGAATGTATAAACATTCCTGTAGGCAGCACAGTAGTTCTCGACTGCAAGCTGACCTGAAACTGTGAGACTTGTCTCTTTTCCGAAGAAATCTTTCGAGTAATCTATTTTTCCGTCATCAGTTTTCGGCACGTCATCAAGGTCAAAGGTCGTCACTCTGAACATTTCACCTGCCCCTTCGCAGTCACTTCCCGTGATTATCGGAGTGTGAACATAGACAAAGTCTCTTTCCTGAAAAAAAGTATGTATCGCATGAGCAATAAGGCTTTTCACTCTGAAAACAGCATTGAACGCATTTGCTCTCGGACGAAGGTGAGCGATCGTTCTAAGATATTCAAATGTGTGCCTTTTTTTCTGAAGCGGAAAGTCGCTGTCTGCAGCTCCTTCGATCTTTACCTTGGCTGCTTTCACTTCAAAAGCCTGTTTGCTTCCCTGACTTTCAACAAGTGTTCCTGCAACAGTGATCGCCGAGCCGGTTCCAAGTTTTGCAATTTCCTTGTAGTTATCAAGGTCTGATTCAAAAACGACCTGAATATTTTTAAAAAAAGATCCGTCGTTGATCTCAATAAATCCGAATGCATTACTAGCTCTGATAGTTCTGATCCATCCTGAGATCTCAATTTCCTTTCCTATCCACGCTTCAGTTTCCCTATACAGTTTCTTTACAACGACCTTTTCCATCTCCGTCTCCAATTATTCAGTAAATCCAGGCAGTTCTTCAATTTTAGGCATAAAAACTATCTCAACTCTTCTATTCTGGGCCTTGTTTTCCGGTGTGTCGTTTTCAGCGATAGGATCAAACTCCGCCTGACCTGCAGCTGAAAGCATCTCCGGTTTAACTCCGTTCTCTATCATAAGTCTTGTGACCTCGATCGCCCTCTGTGATGAAAGCTCCCAGTTTGAGGGGAATCTTTTTGTTTTTATCGGTGAGGAATCACTGTGTCCGACAACAAGAAACGATCTTCCTTCAAGAGTTTTAAGCGTTTCACAAAGTTCAGCGATCGCCTCTTTTCCCTCATCGGTAAGATTTGTTCTGCCTGACGGAAAGAGAATATCACTGCTCAGAGAAACGATCATCCTCCCCTTTCTTATATTAACAGACAGCTTTCCCGAATCGATCATTGATTTGAGTTTTTCCATGATCTTCTTAAATTCGGCACTCCTTTTTTCAGCTGCCTCCTTCATCTTTCTGACCTGCTCAAGTTCCGCCATAAGTTCATTCTGTTCTTTAAGCAGTTTCTCTCTTTCAGCAAGCATCTTTTCTCTCTGCGATTTCATTTCAGCCTGTTTTGCTTCAACTTCTTCAAGAGATGCACCCTTTTCTTTCAACTGGTCAACGAGATTTTCTATCATAAGTCCCGCATCAATATTTTTCTGCTGCAGATCACTAAGCTTGCTGTTAAGGGACATCTTTTCATTAAGCACTTCGAGAAGTCCTTTTTTAAGTTTTGCGACTCTTTTCTTAAGTTCTTCATTTTTCTGCTGAAGGTCCTTATTTGCCTTCTGCTCGCTCTTATAGTTCTTCTGAGCCGTTGCCAGATCATTAAGAGCTTTCTGATGAACCTCCTTGTTGATCCCGCAGGATGAGAAGATCATTACCACGATAAGAGTTAAAAGGGTCAGAAACGTTTTCTTCATTGTTGTCCTCCTGTCTTTTTAAGATAACTAATGCCGGAAACTTTTAACGCCAGCGGCATGTAATCTTTCATAAGTGACATAAGTAAATATTCTAAAAAAAATAATGGAAAGAACGAATATAGCATCATCAATATTGAAAGAGTCAGCAAAGTAAAGAATTTGCCTTTTACAGTTCTGTTCTCCTTAAAAAAAGAAAGCCCCTCCGAAATAAACGAAACCGCGGTAGAACCGGTTACAAGGGGAAAGATAAGCCACAGGAACAGAGTGATAAAAATGTAACAGGAATAAAATATCTTTATGGCAAGCATAGGTTTTACCGGAATAAGATAGAAAGCCACGGCAACCAGTATGGCACTTAGAAGATAAGTGAGTGCAATATCGCCGAAAAAGGCGGACCTTTTATCATGTTTATCCGGTTTTATCCACTGGTCACCATCAATATAGAGTATTCCGCTTTCCTTGCCTATCTCTGAAAAACTTACACTTACAACTGTCTCCGAATTCTCAAGAATGGGCGTCACAATTTCCTGTGATCTGAAAACCCTTTCAATTGTGTTGACGACTTCGTTGATAAAAACAGTAGATCCTTCAGGAAGTTTTGAGAACTTCTTCTCTATCTTTTCGGCAAGTTTTCTTCCGCAGCCTCCGCAGTATCTTAAATTTGTATTATGAAATCCGCAGTGATCACAGACTTTAGCCATCTTTCTTTTCGCTCCCTGTTACTTTGACAGGTTGATGTTTCAATGCTTTTTTCAATATTTTTTCAGCCTGAACTTTGTCCATTTTTGTGTTTGAAGGCAGAAACCACAGGTCTATCATAATGTCTTTTCCACGGATATATCTGCCGTCAAATTCCAGTTTCTTGTCCTCAACAATACTTTTTTCATGTTTCTGAAGAACTTCATGCAGGAACTGGGCCTCCTTCACATATTTCCCGAGAACTTTCTCAAAGATGTCACCTGTGTATGCGATCTCATAAGCCAGATTGGGGATGTAGATCAGATAGAGAAGTCTGCTGCCCTTAAAGCTGGCTTTGTAATACTTCTTTGCACTGTTGTAGACAGGTTTAATATCCGGAATATTGTCAAGAGCGTTGTAGATCTTCTTTGTAAGCATATTTACATTTATGAAAAATGTTATATCAATTGAGACAGGAAACTTGTCGGCACCCACGATCATTGAATCAATAAGCCTTTTTTTGAAAGGCAGTTTCATGTACAGCAGTTCACTGTAATGAAAGTTCATCAGTTTTGCTCCTGACGGAACCTTAACTTTTCCGGAGTTAAGGATCATTGCCAGATCCTCTCCCAGCTTTTCTTCCCCCTCATCTCCCGGATACGCATAGTTGGGAATCACCTGAACTATCATAATGTCCGATATCTTCTTCATTACGACACTGCTTTTTCTGACAGCATCTCCAACCAGAACATTTATCTCCTTTTCCATCCAGTTGGTATTTGAATCTTTGACTTTCTTATCATAATCCGCCGGAAGAGTCACCGGATCAGGCACCGGCATTTCAAGCTCCTGTGCATTTAAAGAAAAAACAGAGGCAAATAACAAAACAAATAAGATTTTTTTTAACATGATTCTATTCCAATTGGTCTATAACTTTCTTTACTATCTGCTGACAACCGTTCTTCCTGCTATCCATTTCAGAAAAAGCACCCCCCTTAGCCTGTGCGTTCCAGACCTCGAGCACCTTTCCGTTCAGGAGCGATACCAGTTCAACGTTGATCTTCATTTCCGTATACCATTCACCATCAAGTTCCTCGGGTTTATCTTCCTTGAGATCGACCGTAAGCAGGTATGCTGTCCCGGCCTTAGACATGACCTCAGAAACTTCATAATCACTCTCCAGACTCATGGTCTTCTTTCTGAACTTTATTCCTTTTTTCTCTGAAAGTATTTTAGTGAAATTCTTGATCTCATCCTTTACAAGCTCGTTACCGCCGAGAAAAGCTACTGTCCCCGCACCTTCTGACTCTATACGGATCCTCATCATCTCCCTGTTAGGAACAGCCAGCAGAATATAGGCATCGTACTGGGTACCTCCCCTATGCCACTTCTCAATATATTTTCCCCGTATCATGTAGTCCTTAACAGTGATCTTCGAACCTGTCAGCTTGCTTGTTATTCCCAGAGAATACGAATACTTACCATCAGTCTCCTGTTCAGCTGCAACCATACTGCTCTCGACAGAGACTCCGAAGAAGTTACTGACTTCGGCAAAAGCTTTTGATGTCGCCGAAGAGACAGCCTCCGCTTCTGAGCCTGCACCGCTTGCAGTCCCGACAAACAAGGTCTCACCCATTTTTTTGATAACGTTCCTATCCTTTGTCCACTGAGGTCTGTCTTTCTGTGAACTTCTCATCAGTTCATCGTTTTCAGACTTTGAAGGAGCAGTTCCGCATCCGGAAAACATAAACAAGATAACTGTTATAAAAAGTATGAACCTATTCATAGCACCCTCACAAAATTGATGGTTCCGGATAATATCAGATATTATGTTTGAATTCAAGATTCACTAATCAAAACAGCTTGCAGAATCCCACATACATTCATAACTACAGTAAACAAAATTATCGGGATATGTTGATCCCGGGAACATATCACCACACTTAACATTTGAATATCCTGTTTCCATACCCTGATCACAGTCCTCTCCCGGTTCTACAACTTTGTTCCCGCAAGTATTCTGAGCAAGAAGTGTGAAATACCGGAAATTTTCTGTGTTATCAATTGACAGAGACTCTATAAACGGATAAAAACCTTCTCCCAGGATCTTTAGTGAATACTGACCGTAAGGAACATTCATGAATTCAACCGTATCAGAAGCATCAACTGCTTCCTTTTTCTCAAAGATCACATCATTATGATCGAGAAGAATAATATTCAGCAGCTGTGAAGAAGTAAGATTTGTTGTTCCTCCTCCGTCAGAAGTCTGATTAACTTGTAAAAATAGTGTTCCTTTCTCTGTCCCCGTATTTACAGGATCAAGAAAGAAATCAACATTGAATTCCTCCCCGCTGTTTAGAGCAACAGTCTTTTTAATCGGATAAAAACCGTCTGCAAATCCTTTGACAGTATAAAAAGCAGGCGGCAGACCTTCAACAGTTACATTGGTCTTGTCACCCAGAAAGATCAGAATATTTCCCGGTTCTATAGAAATTCCGGCATCAGGAAGCGGAGTTCCTTCCCCCATATTCTCCTGAAGAGTAATGTGAAGTTTACCTTTCACTCTGTTCATAATTGTTGTGTCAGAATTTTCGGCACTCTGAGATATTGCCGCAGTGAATTTTCTTTCCCTTACCTTTTCATCTCCGTTTATCGTAAAAACACTTACTATGGATATCTCCACATAACATTCTCCAAAAGTCTCCATAGTCTCTTCAGCAAAGATCTGCGCAAGATTTGCAACTCTGTTTCCGTCCCCATCCTGATCAAATGTTGTAAAGTCGATATCCTTTTTCACAAAGGATTTTATACCCATATCGTTATCCACTTTAAATCCTTTCCTTTCACCATCATTCAAACCAGTCTCAACATATCCGTAACCGTGCATCTTTACGGTCGCATTTTTAAATTTCCAGGCATCATTGAACTCTACAGGAACAACAACATCTATCATTCCAAGCATATCGAACATAGCTCCGAAAACTGGAACTTCCATATTCTTTTCATCCATTATTACAGAAACTGTCGGAACATTCTCTGTGAATTTATCGGCAAGTTTGATCTCGGCCGTACTATCTTCAAGACCTTCGAATATCTGACTCACAGTTTTCTTAACACCTTCTATCAGGAAAACCATTTTAGGAGCATTTTCATATAGAGCCGTCATGTACTTCACAGCCAGAAAGAGACTTCTGAACATTTCATGCTTTTTCCACTCAGGCATTGTATCAGGTAACGTAGTAAGATAGTTTTCAAATATATAGTCAATGTGTACTGTCGTCACTTCTGTTCCGTCGATCTGAACTCTTCCGTTATCTCCAATTGAATAAGTTCCCGGAACTCCTTTACAATCAACAACTGAAGCTGTATCTGACAGCCACATACACATCACTGTGTCTGCATCTAAAGCTCCATTGAGATTCCCGAAATCCGGACCCTTTGTAGCATTAACATATTTCAGCAGTTCTCTGGCATTCTTTTTTGACAGCAGATTATAAGGTTTAAGTTCAGCGACAGATACTTTTGCCAGACCTTCAGAGGCTCTTTCTCTGAGGTCAATTCTAGATTCTCTGTTTAAAAGCTTAAATGTTCTTGGAAGCTTGGAAAGATCAAAAATATCATCCAGCGCCACTGAACGTTCTCCACTCATATTCTTAACATAGGCATCGTAGAGAAAGTTCTTGAGATCATACCCACGGTAAACAGCAGCATAACGGCTTACATTTGTACTTGTCTTTTTATTTTTAATTCCTTCGTACAAAGCACCGATATAGTAAAGATTCTCAAAAAGATTAATGTTTCTGACCTTGCCTATCTCTGTATTAAAAAGCTTTTCCAGCTCAGCTTCAACTGCTGAAACAGACTCTCTGTCAGCAAAAAGATTTTTTAATGAAAGCTTTGTCACATCTATTGAGTTCAGGATAAACTCTAACGGGCTCATCACCGGATATTCCTTCTGAGTCCACTCATCAAGCAACAGTTCGATATTGACAGGCATACTTTTCTTTTTAATGTCGATATCTGAAAAGTGCGATGTTGCAGTTACAAGCACATTTGCCATATCAGGCTGCATGATCGGATCTCCGGATGCAATGTTCATTATGGGATCACCGCTTGCAGTGAACATTATGGGGTCACCGCTTGCAGTCAGCATGATGGGATCACCTGAAGCCTGATTAAGAGCTGTGACTTCTCCGCCTTCGTCCATCCTTTCCGCACCGAGCATAATAGGATCTCCCGAAAATTCAGTTGTCAGATCCACAATAATCATGATGGGATCACCCGAAAATGTTGTCCCTGACGGTGAGAACTCTATTTTCTTCATATTTGATCCTGTGGTTGTCGAAAGAAGCCTGTAACTTATTGTGTCCAGAGTGTCTGAACCGTTCTTAACTTCAGTTCCCGCTCCGAAAACTGTTACAGCGCCTTCGTTTATCCAGTAAGACATGTTGGCACTGAGGTCACTCACGTCGATGTCACCTTCTTTTTCAACTGTGTAGAAAATTGCGGTCGAAAATGCCTCTGCGATCGTATTTGAATCATATTCCAGTTCAGCTTTTACCGTAACCTCACCGGGGTTATCGGACCACACATCAGCTGAAGCATTTTCTATTTCATTGTTAATAACTGTCCAGACAACATTAAAAGAAGGGTGGAGTATCAGAGAATTTCCTGCAAGTGATGCTAAAACCGGATCAGTGGTATCCTCTATCACTCTTTCTTCAGGAGACAGAACCACTTCAAAACCGTTAAAAAGCTCTTTATAAACAGCATCATCTCCAGACTCGATATCAGTTTCGACATCGTCAGCGATATCTTTTATCGAAGATCCATTCAGGATTGCTTTTACAGCAGAAAATCCTTCATGTATTCCTGTCATTTCTTCATATTCAAGTTCAGTAAGCCATCTACCTGTACCGACTTTGAGATACTTTCTGACATTCACTTCGATAGCGGCAATATCTGAACAGTTGCTTTCGCCCATGTCTGCGGCAAGACTTGTCATCGGGTTTACGTTCAGGTCCACATTATTCTGGTCTGAGGCAGTAAAACAGCCTTTCCAGTTTCCGGCTTCTACACAGTAGGAAGTATCCTCAACGAGATCGTAAATTATCTGGTAATTACCATTTTCATCGACTTGTGCCGAACCGATGGCTTCCTCGTTCCCGCAGACAAAAAGTGATGCCGTTACATCTGAATAGTCCCCTGTTTCGCTAAAAACCTTTCCTGCGACAAGGCCCTCGGGCACATAAGTATCTTCGTCTGCATCCTCATCCGGAGTTTCGTCAGCTGTATCATCAACAATGACCTCATCATCAACTTCTGAAGCATCTTCATCTGTTTCAATGTCAGTCGACTCATCGTTTTCAGTATCTGCAACTTCATCTGAATCAGATCCGGCAAAAGAATCCTGATCAATCGGCGTCTTTTTGCTGTTGTCACATCCGGTGAAAATTAAAGTAAAAAACAGAGTTAAAATTAAAAATCTCTTCATCTTCCCGCCCTCCGGTAATTTTTGTTCAGTTGCTATATTTTATATTAATTGTATAGAGAATCAACCGTTTTTTTATAGAAACACTTATTAAACAGATATCTAAAATTTTTCTGACATGTCTTTTTGACTCTTGAACATTTAGACAGTATCATGAAACGTTTGCAATGTTAATTTTCAGGAGAAATGAAATGACAAAATTATTAGACACAGTTCTTCTTATGGCGCTTCCCGCGTCAGGTAAATCAGAAGTGAGAAGATTCATGGAAAAGCTCACACCTGAGCAGTGTGTAAAAGATATGCACATGGGCCCGACCCTGCAGCTTGACGATTATCCATACGTTCATTTTATGCACAGAATTGATGACGAACTTAAGGAAATGGGCTGGGATTCTATCTTCTATCACGGCCCGACAAGACCTTTTAAAAATTCTTTTGAGTGGGGAACTCTCATACATCTTCTCAACATGGATTACGAAGATCTGATCTCCGGCACGATCATTAAAGATGAATCCGCTGCACAGTGGCTTTTTGACAGACTTGACGATGCAAGAGAAAAAGTGGGACTTGATAGAGAGCTGGGAATGGTTCCCTGGGACATCAGAATTGAAGTAGGAAACATTCTTGAAAAGGAAGTTCGTGAATTCCTTGATGAGAAAAATGAGACAGCAGCTCAGGATAAAGAAGGAAAAACAATTGTTATCGAACTTGCAAGAGGCGGTCAGAACGGTGCCGCGATGCCGCTTTGTCCTCCGAGAGGCTATATGTACGCCTTTGATGAATTCAGCGGAACTATCCTTGACAGAGCTTCCATCCTCTACGTCTGGGTTACACCTGAAGAAAGTCGTAGAAAGAACTACGAAAGAGCAAAACCGGACGGTCAGAGCTCAATCCTTCACCACGGTGTTCCATTGGAAGTTATGCTTGATGAATACGGATGTGATGACATCGACTATCTCATCAACAGATCAGACCAGCCGAATACTGTCAAAGTTGAAAGATTCGTTGAAGCCGAAAAAAATGGCGAAAAAGTATACGTCACAAAAACCTGGAACCTTCCTATCGCAAGATTCGATAATAGAGACGATCTTACAACTTTCATCAGAAAAGA
>CAZTKP010000099.1:0-6493 GCA_964614215.1 uncultured Spirochaetales bacterium
ATAAGATCCTTAGCAAGAGTTCTGACCTGTTTTTTCATACTATCCTCCAATTTAAAAATAAAACTGTCTTCTTTCTACTATAATTTTAGAATTTATTCAATCTTTAAGACATGGACTTGTTGAACGCATGATGATGCCGTTGTCACCAAAAATATAAAGATCTCCCAGAGGATCAGCTGTAATTGCATGGATGGGTGAGCCGAGAGGAGAGTCAACACTTTCAATAATTCCTATCGGTGACATGTTCTTGTAGTGATAAATATAGCCGAGCGCATCCATCGGGATCATCGCGTTGTTATAGTCGCATGCCCAGACATCTGTAAAATGAAGTTCATCGTAGAGGCTGCTTCTTGCGTCGTTCATCCATTTGTCGCCGTCGTAACTGAAAATATATGCTGTCTGATCGTCAGGAGAACTTCCAAGCATCCAGATACTTTCATTGTCGATAGCAAAAATATTTGTCATGAGTATTTCAGTTTCTCCGGCGGGAAGTCCTCTTTCTGTAAGATCTCCGGGCGCATTTTCAATGAGATTGGTCCCGTCAAAGTTCGCGATCACATTATCTCCGCCAAGAACAGCTGAGCCGTCATCAAAAAGCCATCCGCAGTTAAAAAACTTTTCGCTTTCAATTTTTGTGATGTTTTCTTTTAACATGTAAGCCTTTCCATTTGATACAGCGAGGATATCGTCATTTGAATTAACTGAAACAAAGGTGACATCATCTTTTGCCGGGAGTTCTTTTTCAGTCCTGTTCCCTTCACTGTCAATAACAATGATCTTGCCGTCTGTACTTCCAAAGATATCAACGGTTCCGTTTGAATCGTAGGCAAGGATGCTGAAGTCATATTCTGTCGTGTGAAGTTCATTGTGATCAATTTTTACAAAATTCTTTCCGCCTGCAGCAGTAAATCTGTCTTTATTGCTGAAAACGGCAGAAACCGGAAGTTCTTCAAGTCCTCCGTCAGGCCAGATAGAAACAGCATGAGAGGCTCCCGGAAGAAAAACACTGCATTTTTCCTCACTGCATTCATATTTAAAACTTTTCTCTTCATCAAACTTCCAGGAGACAGAGTTTTCAGTAAGAGTCATCTTTTTATCTCTATCTTCCTTTAGTTGTTTTGCATCCGCAGGTTCGGAGGTGATCTTTTTCCAACCTGATCCTGTGAAACGAAGTATATCGTTTTCAGTTTCGGCGTAGATGAGATTTTCGCCGTTTCCGTAAATTTCAGTGACTTTTGAATCCATTGGATAATATTCTAAGGAATTCGGCATGAAATGGACGATCATGTTTCCAGTCGCAACCCAGACAGAAGAAGTCGAAGATGCGTATGCTGAAGTTGCTTTGTCTTTAAAGAAACCCTGATTTGAAGAGAGTTTTGAGCCGTTCCATGATGCGAATATTCCGCCTTCGCCCATAATTGATATTCTGTCTAATCTCTTTTTTACCGAAAGGAAGTTCCTTTTTATACCGGAGTCATAAATTTCCTTATTAACTGCAATTTTTCCATCGTTCCCGACAGCCACAACTTTTTCGTCAAGAAAGGCAAGGGCATTAAAAATTCCATCAAGATCATAAGAGTCTGTGGTGTTCAGCTGAGAATCAAGCAAAGTGACCTTTGAAGCAGTCTCTGAAACTGAAAGAACTGCGACAACTCCTTCTGCTGAAACATCAATTGAGAAGATGTCTCCGTCAAACGTTTTCTTCGTAGGATCCCCATCAATGTACGAAGTGATAATATTCTCTCCTGCAGCAAAAACTGTGTTTTCATGAATGGCAAGAGTTCTTAGTCTCGAAGAAGATTTATAAACAAGTTTCCACTCAGTTCCGTCATAGTGGATCAGTCCTTCCTTTGCTGCGGCATAAATATCATCCGCTTTCGTTCCTGCAAGCTGATAGACTGCTGATTTTGTCGGTGAATAGTAGTTGTCATTGTCGATCAGACAGCTGAAAAATCCCTCTTCATTTTTAAGCAGACACCCGTCCGTTGCCGATGCCCAGACATTGTCTTCATCAAAGGCGATAATTGAGCTGAAAGAACCGCCGCTTCTAAGCTGATATGGGTGAGCATCGTAGATATCGCCTTTTTTTGAAAAGATGGCATCAGTGCTGACAAAGAACATGTCGCCGTTCTTTAAAAAAGCTGCGCCAGTGACGCTGTCACCCTGAGGATAGGGATTTACCCAGCAGTATCCGTAGGAGCAAACTTCCTTTATGCACACATTTTTTAAATTCTGTCTTCCGCACTCAGCATCTTGCGGACATTCACCGCAATTAATACTGCCGGTAGAAGTGTTTAAGTCCCCGCAAGTCGCACCAAAATATTCGCATGTCTCTTCAATGTCAGTAAAAATATCTATGTCAGGATCTTCACTGTCAGATATCTCATCAGAATCTGAAATTACATCGTCATTTGCCTCGTTATCCGACAATTCATTATCAATGTCAGAACCTGAACTATCCTCGTCATTGAGACTGCTTTTCCCGTCACTGCAACCAAGTAACAGAAGTAGAAAGATAAAAATTAAGTACTTCAAAACTGTTTCCTCCGCAAATTAACTTCGTGGAAATGTATTTTATTTATGGAATTATTTCAAGAGGGTTTACTCCTCAAACGGACAAACGCCTTCTTCTTTACAGTAACATTCCATATCTCTGAGGATCAGAGGGTTTGAATTCCTTTTTTGGTATAGCAACCACTTTCCTTCAAATTCAGCAAAACTATAAGGGTAGATAACTGTTCCATCTTCTACAGTTTCATCTTTATCCATTTTTTTCATGCAGTATTTCTTTTTCTTATCTATCCTGTAATAACATAAAAGTCCGCTACCACGACTGTTAACGACAGCTACTTCCTCGTAAAGCAAGGTATCTCCTTGTAATGTCATAGGAACTAATGAATAAGAATATTTCGCAGTTGCTTCAGTAAAGTCCTTTACAAGATCCGTCCGTTTGTACGCATCTCCTTCTTTTTCTCCCAGAACTATTGTGTATGCTCCTTCATGCTTACGGGAAAAAACAACCCTGTCCACGTTGTCTTTATCAAAATAAAGTGATCCAATTCTCTCATCATCTTCATTTATCCTGAGACAGTCAGCCAAAGATTTAGGACTTTTTGAAAGATCGCATATATAACTATTGTTTTCATCTGTCACAAACAAATTATCTCCGTTTATAACAGGGGCATAACATTCTCCCTGTCTTAAAGTAGTCCATTCCCATTTTCCAATTTCAGCGTACATCGCTTTACTGTTTTGGTTTGGTTCCTGCACGTTTACAAACACCCACTTGTCATTCAGTGCTGGAACATAAGGAGTATGACTAATGATTTTGTTATAAACAATCTCAATTTTTCCATTATCTCCAATGTATGCCAGAAAAATATTGCTATTATTAAGCTCCAGAGATCTCTTATCTGAGATCATTGCAATTCTGTTTCCCTTATAGTAAGCCTGTTCCTGATTTCTGGCCGGGGCAATGATATTATATTTCTGAGTTTCAATATCATAGGTTACAAACTTGAAATCTATCGGCCACTTCTCGACAGAAAGTTCCGCACTATGAAGGAATAAGCCTGTTTTTTTGTTACTTAAATTCCAAGATTTAATTACACCGCCGGACCCATCAGCCCCCCAACGCTCGGGACTAATTTTAAGGTCACATTTATGCATTGGAATAGCATATTCTCCCCATTGATCTTCTTCTTCTTTGGTAACTGGCTTTAAACTTTCAAGCACACAGGGGTATCCGCAACAGTCAAATTCAGGTTCCTGATGACAAAGATCATAGTTCTGTTCTTTCCATAAATTTGATACACATTGCGGATCTTTTTCTGTAGGTGTATCGCATCCTGGACGACAGAATGTAAGTTTTCCATCGTTATCCGTGTACGGAAAAGGAGCATCTATCAATTTAACATCACAGTCATCAATGAACTCTTCTTCAGAAATATTAGCGTCAGCATCACCATCCTGAATTTCAACATCGGCGTAATCTGGATCAGGAGCTTCATCGACGACAGCGTCAAAGTCGGGGATGGCGTCAACTTCAACTGTATTGTTATCCTGAGTGTCAGCATCCGTTTGAGTCTTATTCTCTGTGCAAGAAGCGAAAAGCAAAACAATTAATAAAATCAGCAACTTCATGAAACCTGTCCAGTTTTGTTAACTGCAAAAGATTACTTCAAAATTACTCAATAATCAAGTGAGAGAAAAAATAATTTGACGAAAACGAATCAAGTCTTTAGATTTGATTGAATAAAATGAACGTTAGAGGCAGAATGGATATTGAAAACAACAGAAGTTACAAAACTTTACTTAACGAGCTAAAAAGTATTCTCAGCAAGGGTCAGGCAAATGCCTATAAAGCAGTTGACAACATAAAAGTCCAGACATATTGGCAGATCGGTGAAAGGATTGTCCGGGAAGAGTTAGACAGCAAAGATCGTGCTGATTATGGGAAAAATCTTATTGATCAATTATCTTTAGATCTTGGAATTAGAAGACAAAGATTATATGAAATTGTAAAGTTTTTCAGATGTTACTCAATAGTCCGTACAGTGTCAGGACAATTGAGTTGGAATCATTATCTTGAACTTATAAAAGTAAAAGATCTGGCAGAACGCAATTATTATCAAGATCAAGCAATCAATGAAAACTGGGGTGTTAGAGAACTTCGGCAACAAATCAAAAACAATCTATTCGAGAATGCAAGAGATGTCGGCCAAATGAATAAATATATAAATTATTTCAGGAATAACAAACAGTATGAACATGAAAAAGACACAATTGGTCTAATAATTTGCTCTGAAGCAGGATATGAAGAAGCTCAGTATGCTCTTGGAGGGCTAGAAGAAAAGATATTTATTGCAACTTATAAGCCTAAGCTTCCAACTATTGAGCAGCTTAAAAAAGCTGTGATGAATGTAGAGAGATAAAATTCGTAAAATCTAAGAATCAAACACCTTTTCATCGAGTTCACCTTCGCTTTTGGCGACGATGAGGGATACGATGGTATCTCCGGAGATATTTACGGCTGTTCTTGTCATGTCAAGGATCCTGTCAATTCCCATGATGAGGGCGATTCCTTCGATAGGAAGTCCCGCTTCTTTAAGCACCATGGAAAGAGTGATGAGTCCGACTCCGGGAACGCCTGCTGTTCCAATTGAAGCAAGTGTTGCTGTCAGAACAACGATAGCAAGATTCGCAAGTGTGAGTTCAATTCCGTATGCCTGAGAAATGAAGACTACTGCGGCTCCCTGCATGATGGCAGTTCCGTCCATGTTTATAGTTGCGCCAAGCGGCAAAGTGAACGATGCGATCTTATTTGAAACTCCAAGTTCTTTTTCCGCTGTTTCCATTGTTATGGGAAGGGTTGCATTACTTGAAGCTGTTGAAAAGGCGACAAGCATCGTGGGGTAGAACTTCTTAATGAATTTTAAAGGCGAAAGGTTAGCAAAAACTTTAAGACTCACTGAATATGTGACAAAAAAGTGAATAAAAAGTGCCAGAAAAACCGTGAGGATATACTTTAAAAGCGGCACGAATGCAGAAAATCCTTCTTTTGCAAAAACGTTTGCAACAAGAGCAAAGACACCGTATGGAGCGACTTTCATGATCATCATGACCATTTCCATGATTATTTCATTTAATTCCTCAAGGAATTTTCTCACAGTCGGAACTTTGTCTCCTAAAACGGCCATTGCAAATCCGAAAATAAGGGCAAAAAAGATAACCTGAAGCATCTTTCCGTCTGAAAAGGCTGTGAACGGATTTGAAGGAATGATCCCTGCAATGGTATCAACAAGTGAAGGTGCTTGCGTCTTTGCCACTTCACTTTTTGCAAGCTCTTCACCCAGATTAAACCCGACTCCCGGGTTTGTTATGTAGGAAAGGCTCAGTGCAATTGTTATTGCGATCGCAGTTGTTGAAATATAGAAAAGAAGTGTCTTCCCACCAACTCGTCCAAGCTTTTTAATATCACTTATTCCGGCAGCACCAATAATGAGACTCACAAGTACAAGCGGAACAACCAGCATCTTGATCGAAGCGATGAACATTCTTCCCAGAAGCTCGAAAATACCGCCGGTAAACCATGTTCCGATGATATCCTGAGCACCCATGCTTGAAAAGATGTTAAGCATTACTCCGGTGAAAGCACCGAGAACAAGAGCAATGAGAATTTTAGTTGTCAGCGAGAGTTTTTTACGTTTTTTCATATCTTAGTTGCCATCTGTGTCGCGGGAGTCAGATCCCGGAACGATGATAATGACCTCTCTTGTATCAAGAAGCGCGCCGTCACCAAGTACGTTGATCTTTGCTTTAAAGACTGTAGCCTCAACTTTATCAGGTTCATAGAAATCGTTGTAGAACCTCATGTCGAAGTTAACTTTCGCTCCCGGATTTACATCAAAGAACTTGTTGGCATCTTTAGAGCTGTAGCTGTTGACAGGTTCAGATGAAAGAGGCGTTCCACTTTTTATAAACTGAGCTGTGT
>CAZTKP010000099.1:6593-8076 GCA_964614215.1 uncultured Spirochaetales bacterium
TTCGCGTTTATGTCGTTAAGTGCGGCAATTGCATCAGCCTTGTCGTGATAGTCGATAGTCCATGAAAATACTTCAGCAGGGTAGCTCGTGAAACCTTCGTCACTGAGCATTATGATGATGGGCATGGCATCCTTTCTGAAACATGCTCCACCGATACTTCCGTCTGAGGATGAGCAGTCCGCTGCCGGAATGGAAGGGTAGTAATCTCCGTCTACGTCACAGGCGTTTACGGATGATTCTCTCTTTGTGAAAGTAAACTCTCCGGAATAGCCTGAACCGTCAGCTATCTGATAAAGTGCTTCATGATGGGGTTCCCAGCCGCAGCTTGAAAGATTTGATATTCCGTCGACTGCTGTCTGTATATCTGTGGTGGAAGTAGTGATCGGCTGAACAAGAGAGAAAATAGTGTCTCCGTTAAGTGCTTTCCAGTCATCAAAAGTCGCAAGTCCGAAACCCGCATCATTTATGTTCGCACTGATGTTTGTGACTATCTCCGAGTTTATGCCTAATTTAAGGTTATCGATCTCTCCGCTCATTGAACTAGAACGGTCAAGAAGAATGAGAATATCAACCTTTTCAACGTCAGTTTTGAACTTAAGAGTTCTAGCTTCATCATCCGGAGCAGTGTAGGGCAGAATTACATAAAAATGTTCTTCAGGAATTCCGTCCTGATCGTCAAGCGGATCACTTCCGTAAGTTGTTTCAGCCAGATCATCGAATCCGTCGTTGTCGCTATCTTTGTCAAGGCGGTCAGTGCCGAGGTCTTTTTCCTGTTTGTCGGTAAGACCGTCATTATCTGAATCGCCGTCAAGAAAGTCGGCAATTGTATCTCCATCTGTATCAACACATGGTGCAGAAGGGCATTCCACGCTGTCATCAACCTGATCGTTGTCGCTGTCAGGATCGCGGTAATTGTTAAGTCCGTCCTTATCTGTGTCTTCATAGCCTTCTTCAGAGTCAGAAACTCCGTCGTTATCACTGTCTGTATCAAGATAATCAGGGTCTGCGTCGGTATCCGAGTTCGTGAATTCTCCGTCAATTGCCTCGATGCAGTTAGGGATACCGTCACTGTCAGCATCGGCTTTACACCAGCCCTGAGTTTCTCTGAACTGTTCAGGGATTGTATAGTCATCTCCGTAACAATCGCAGGTTTCCGCGTAGTAATTCTCATCGACATCTTCATCAGGCTCTGTTATCTCATCCACTTCCTCAGATGAATCGTCAACTTCCTCGATATCCTCTTCAGCGATAACATCCTGTTCGGTCTTTTCATCATCTGTAACAGCATTATCAGGAAGGGTTGAGTTGTTATCGTTCGTAGAATCAGAGAATTCACCCTGATCGTCGTTAAGGTTGCTTTTTTCACTTGTACAAGCAGCCATAAAAACAACAAGCATAATAAGAAAGATCTTTTTCATGTCCTAACCTCTGAAAAAAGTTATTTGCTTTGCCAATAATACTTAAAAATTGGGATGTTGGCAAA
>CAZTKP010000099.1:8176-9717 GCA_964614215.1 uncultured Spirochaetales bacterium
ATCTCCGTGATCGACAGTGTTGAATACTTTTTTATTCCAAGTTCGCTTGCAATGATTATCTGTGAACCGTCTTTATTGAAGTCTTCGACAGTGCCGTTAAAGTAGTTGCTGTGGTCCTGAGTGAATTTTATCTTTTTTTCGACCATCCATGAGATCTCGTGGATGAATTTCTCGATTATTTCTTCATCGGGAGCTGAAAAAGCCTTCTCAATTTCAACTATTGTCTGCCGAAGAAGTGCTTCAGGAGTTATAGTTTTGCTGTGATCGGAAATTGATGTGACCGGCCACACGTGATCAAACTGTGAAGAGTCAGGTTTCACGGTGTTTATTCCAATTCCGCAGATGTAGGATCTTTTTCCCTGGAATTCAATGGATTTTGCGATTATTCCCGATGACTTTTCCATGTTGATAAGGATGTCGTTCGGCCATTTTATTACAGCTTTATCCTGAACAAAATGACGAATGGCATTAAGTGCCGCAACTGCTGTTCTCTGCGGGATGTGGCTGACTTCATTGCTAATTTCATCGAAAAATGACAGGTAGATATTTCCGTTATCAGGTGAATTCCAGTGCTTTGAGTTCCTGCCGTAACCTTCGGATTGAGAGTCCGCGACAACGATGCCGCTCCTTATCCCTTTGCGGATAAATTCCTCTGCTTCCAACATTGTGGAAGTTACTTCCGCAAAGTGATAGAACTGCCCGAATCTTGTTTTAGGTACGTTTATTTTTTCCATTGTTCCCTCCCGTTGTAGATCCATGCTCCGGTTTTTTTGGATCCTTCTCTTGATATTATATTCATCTTTTTCAGTTTGTTTATGTTTCTCATTATAGTTGTTCTATTCTTTCCGGTTATTTCGGCAATTTTTTCATAAGTTGTATAGGGATCACTTTTAATAATTTCAATAATTTCATTTTGGAGCTGACTTAAAGATGCAGATAAAGATGCGAATAAAGGTGCATATCCTGTCGATGCTGATGAAGAGTAGGCGGCTTTCGGGGAGTTTACCGTCGAGATCATAGATTTCGAAAAAAGCGTTGTTTTTATGCGATCTTCGTCTGCTTCAAATATTGGATCTTTTCCTGAAAATGCTCTTATTAAAGGAATGACTTTTTTTCTAACCCCCATTCCTCTTGCGTCGGCATATCCGTAATCTCTCAGGACTTCAACGATTATCGGGTTTCTTGAAGTTCTCTGTCCGGCGATCATTTTTTCTACTGTCATAGAGTTGGGGAATGCTCCGGGGCTGATTATTTCTATCCGGTCAGAATATTTAGTGACTTCGATTTCAGAAAACCTTGTCCAGTCTCTGTGCGTGAAAGCGTTGACAACTGTTTCCCTGATGGCCTCGGGAGGATAGATCAGTTCTTTTTCACGTCTGAGATTTTCATTTATTTTTTCTGATTCATCAGTGATATAAGGTTTCAGAGCATTTATGAGCTTTTCGATCAGACCTGTATCGATAAGCTGTTTGGAGTTGTCATTATTAATTTTAAACCTTCCGACCAGAGGTCCGTTAAGAACTTCATCAAGAATGGCTTTA
>CAZTKP010000100.1:0-9603 GCA_964614215.1 uncultured Spirochaetales bacterium
TATTACGGACAGCATATTGTTAAAATCGTGAGCTATTCCGCCTGCCAGACGACCGATCGATTCCATTTTCTGTGCCATTATAAGCTGTTCCTGAAGTGCTTTCTGCTCTTTTTCCGCTTCTTTTCTCTCTGTGATATCTCTGGCAACTGTGAGAATCCCCGTCGGCATTCCATTTTCATCCCTGATAAATGAAACAACATTCTCCATCCAGAACGTGGAACCGTCTTTTTTATATTCTTCAAGCTCAAAGATCCTTATCCTGTCCGGATCACCAGTTCCTGACATCTCAATTGCCATCTCTTCTTCAAAAACTTTCATTACTTCCATAATTGAGTGAGGAGCTACTGTATCCTGTAAACTGAGCTTCACATACTCCTCCGGGGGATATCCATGGATCTTTTCAACATTGGGAGTGACAAAGGTATAGTTCAGATCCATATCAAGTATGGTTATGACATTTATCATGTTATTAGCGATCAGTCTGTATTTTTCTTCATTTGTTTTCAAACGAACCTCCAAACATTAAATTGGCAGAAAATGCTTATTCTGCAACGAATCAGGAAATTTTACATTGATATATCACAGCTGTCAAACATTGATATTTAATAGACTTTAAGTTGAAAAAGATTTTACGATGTCTATAATTGGAAAGAACTGATTTTTTAATATCCGGAGGACAGCATGAAGAGGTATTTATTATTTACAATTTTTCTCATATCAACAGTTTTTGTTTTTTCCTGTGATGGAGGAAAAAGTGATGAATGTGAAGAAGGTTACATCTGGGACGGCTCAGAATGTGTGAAAGAAGACAATAACAAGAACGATGACCCTATCATCCCTGTTGACAACGAACAGGATGACAATGTTGCTCCTGACGATGATGTTGATGAAATTACTGAAGAAACTCCTGATGCAGATGAAGATCCCTACACAGGAAACTGCATTGAAATAGAAAAAGACGGAACACTGAATATCGATGTAAAAACAAAAGTTCTCACTATCGGAACGGTAAAACTTAAAGGAACAGAAGAGACCGACGGCGTTTACGGAGAGCTCTGGGCTGAGAACACAGGCACCCTGAGTGAATTTAAAGTAACTGATATTGATGCAGATCTTTCAGGGAAGACCTTTAACTTTCCTGAAGGCCGCTACAATTTTTTCTATAAAGGTGATTCTGCCGATAACCGCATAGCTATATCCGAAGGTATTGATATTATCAGTGACAGGACTCTTGACCTTGAACTTCCCATCTATCATCTTACCGGAGCTGTCACTAAGAATTCCGCAGCAATTACCGTTGATGCCGGCCAGGAAGATGCCACTTATGTAACTCTGAAGTCCGGGACTTATGAATATACGATCCCTTATGCTGATTTTGCCGCTTTTGACGTTATCGTTGCAGAAGGAACCTACGCTGTAACTTTCGACGGACAGCTTTCAGCGGGAGGACCGGTGTTTAAGGGCAGCGTCACTCTTGCAGACGGAGAAATAGAAGTTACCGAAGCAGTTGCTCAGAACATTAATATTGAAACTGTTACATACTCCGGGAACGCTGTAAATAAGGGTTATGATGTAGCCGCAGGCCAGATCGCAATTGTCGAGAGCCCTCCTTTCAACGATCTGAGCGCAGTAATAGTGCCTGATCTTGCAACAAAAGCCTATTCTATTGAAGTTATTAAGAATTCCGGATATGAAGTCGTCTATCTTCCTGAAGCCGACTCTTATCCCACCCGGTATATTAAACTTGAGACATGGGATGACTTTTCTGCTAACCAGTCCCATGACATAGATATGGATTTTGCCAGACTTCACGGCTCAGTAACCTTTCTTGGAAACGCAATGCTTCCCGCCGTGGACAACTGTGACCTGGGAGATGCATGTTCAAGGGGAGAGCTTAAAGTTGTAGGTTTTGATGCCACATCACTTCTCGTGAAGGATTTTGGAACGACAGGTGATGATCTCACTTACGAAGTTCTTCTTGTAAGGGGGCAGGAAGTTCCCGATCCTCAAAATGAGGGTGAGACTATCTATAACCCTAAAACATATCAGATGACGTTCGAGTCTCATCTTAACAATGTTACCGGCGGATTCACATCTATTCCTTTCACGATGACACTTACCCACATGAACACCAGTGGACAGAACGTAGCTCCATTTACATTTCAGGATACAGAGCTTAACCTGATGGCAGAAAGAGAAATAAACTTCAACATTGCTCCTATGGTCGTAGAAGGAACAGTTACTCTTAACGGAAGTGCTTTCACAACAGATAAGGATGATTTTATAATCCTCAAGGACGAGAACGGCATAGAAACTCCCGTGGTCAACATCAAAGACCTTACAGACGGAACGTTCTCCTTTATGGCTCCTGACGGGGAGTACGATATAATTTACAGCGGTGAAGGAATTCTGGGAACCGAGTACAGAACTTTTATTGACGAAGGCTATGACATATCAAGCAACGTAACCGATGCCGCCTTTGATCTTAGAACTGCAAAGATCATTCTTGATTTTGAAGTAAACGGAACAGCATTCAAGGAATGGGTTGCGGGCCGCGAAGACATTGACGGAACTTCCATCGTCATAAACCCGGATAAAACCGCCGCCACCTACGTTATCGATGTTACAACACCTTCAGAAGGAGCTCCTTATGCTGAAGTTCTAGTAGGAAGTAAGATCAATGCATTCCTTGACATTTTCTTCAAGAATACAGACACTGACAACACCAGCTTCACAAGAACAGTTATGCTTGCAGGACATCAGATGACAAGTGACAAGACACCTGAAGTATACGTGAACCTGACACCTTTTAAGACTATCCTGACCCTCAACGGAAAAAAAATATCAGGCACATCCGAATATCAGGCCATGATGAAGATATCGGGAAACAATAAAACGGAGCTCTACTACCCTGCCGACGGAACAGCTATCAATGCTATGTTCAAGTCCGGAGAGCACAAGACACCTCTTCCTGAGATAGATCTCAACGACGGTTTTGATACCAAACAGGAAATTGAGTTCGATTGTATCTATCTGTCAGAGTAAGGGAGGATAACTTGAAGAAAATAGTTTTCGCACTGATAGTTCTTTCATCTTTATCTCTTTTTGCTGCCAAACCTGTTTTTTACTTCTTTCATTCAGAGAACTGCCCCCACTGCATACAGGCTAAACCTTTTATAGAAGAACTTGAAAAGAAATATCCCCAGATAGCTTTTAAAAAGCTGGAGGTTGGCAGGAACCTTGACAACAGGGACGTATACAGGGAAAAGATCCTGATGCTTAAGATCGCCAAACCTGCAGTGCCGCTTTTTGTTATAAATAAAGATCACGTTATGGGATTCAACAAAAGCTATAAGAAAAAGATCGAAGATATTATCAAAAAAAATCTGAAAAAATAAGATCAGTACTGGACATTTATGATCTGTGCGTTTTTCGCCTTATCGTGTTTAAAAACAGCATCTTTATACTTGGGGGGACCCATCTTTCCTGTTGCATCTCTTGAAGCCCCGAACCCTTCGTTCGGTATCCCCAGCCAGTTCTTATCAAGCTTTTGGTTGTCATTCTGATCATGCCAGACGGCGATTGCATAGTTCCCGTATTTAACCTTATCAAAAACGATCTTCATAGTTTTTGACGTCACTTTCTTAATGCGGTACATGATCGCCTTTTTTCTCTCTGACGGAAATCCATCAGATTTATCAAACAGAGTGAGATAGACTGTGCCCTCGATCTTCATTCCTTTGAGAGTCACTACTATATCGCCCTGCTTTTCAGCCGCTTTTTTTTCTTCTCCGTTTAAGATCAGAAAAAGTGAAATCAGAAGCGTAAAGACAATTAATTTTTTCATATGACACCTATCCTATTTTTTCGGAAGAACTCTCCAGAAGCCTCTGATTGAGGTTTCTTATCCTTCTGTTCAGAACTCTTATGACCCCTATCGCAACTTCTTCTCTCTGCTTAAGAATTTCGTGAAAATCATCTCTCTCCATCTTAAGCAGCAGTACATCGGTAAGGGCTATGACATCTGCACTTCTGGGCTGAGAATCAATTATGGCCATTTCTCCGAAGCTTCCTCCGGTCTTCATGACATCGATCCTGTTCCCGCCTTTTACGATCTCAATTTCACCTTTAATGATAATGTAAAGTTCTTTTCCCAAATCCCCTTCACTGACGACGTACTGGCCTTTTTCATAGACCTCCTCTTCAAGCAGAGAAGCTATATCGGCGAGGACTTCGCCGGGAATATCGTGAAAAAGCTCAACATTTTTTAACGCAAGGACTCTTTCAACTCTTGTCAGCATAACTTACTCCTCTAATTCTAAGAACATAAGTGTACTCCTCTGTTCAACCGGCTGAGAAACAAACTGGTTATAACTCCTAAGAAGCAGATCAGGATCTTCTTTAAGATTTTTTCTATCGTCCTCAGTAATTTTCAGGTTCATTCTGTCCATAGCAAAAAGAGCTGTCTCACGGACAATGGGACTTGGATCATACAGGAACATAGAGATCTTGTCCGAGATCTCAAATATTCTTTCCTGAGCAACTACATAAAGCGTAATCGCTCTAACCCAGTCTGAATCATCAACAAGAAAGTCTTCCAGTATCTCAAAGAGTTCCATTTTTCTGATCTTGAAATAAGAAAATCCCAGTCTCATCTTCTCTTTCTCGTTCTTTATCTCGATCAGAGGAATGATCACCGGACGAATATCTTTATCGACTATATTATCAACAATTTCAAGGGCATTGGATTTCTGAGAATTCGAAACATACCTTTGAGTTATGTTAAAATAGATATTATCGAACAACTGATTCCCATACATAAGTGAAAGTATTGAGAAAATTCTCTGATAACAGTTGTCGAGCTTGGTCTCAAGAACTGAGTTAAGGTGAGTCGTCTTCAATTTTTCCCTTATCTCGACAAGGAAGTAAAGAGTCTGAAAATAAAGGTATATTTCCTTAAGCAGCATTATCTTGAGCTGGTTTGCATCAAGAGATATATTTTTCATCTTCACAAGAAGCTTCTTCAGACTATTAAGAACAATGTTCCTCATCTCATCACTTTTTGTTTCAAGTGTACTCATTAAAAGATAGACTGATTTCGGGGAATTGATGTCCCCGAGCATCCTCGCGACCTCACTTTTAAGCTTGAAGCTTTCAAGACTGTTGGACAGAATATCCGCAGCGGGAAGAAGAACTTTCTCTCCGAATTTTCCAAGAGCTTTGGAAACATCGAAACTTACATTTTTATCAAGAAGCATGTAGAAAAGTTTAGGAACAAATATCTTCGATCCTATCTTGCAGGCAGCCTGAACGGCTTCCCTTCTGACACTTGCCTCTTTATCGTTAAGAAGATCAAAGAGCTGCTGCTGCATATTTTTCTGACCTATCTCTCCGAGGACATATGCCGCCGCCGATCTGTCAGTCTCCTTTTCTGATTCAGTAAGGTCTTTTAAATGAGGTGCCGCGGCCATAACACCGCTGATCCCGCCATATTTGATCAGCGATATGATCGCAGACTGCTTGATCTTTATGGAATCACTGTCTAGAAACTGTGAAAGATAGTTAATGGATTTTTCCATCTGCATGTAGCCGTAAGTCAGGATAGCTTCTTTTATAACATCCTCTTCCTTATCTTTAAGCAGTCTAAGGATCTCATACGTGTAAAAGCGGCTTTCCATACTGCGGAGAAGTCCCAGGATCTTAACCTTGACTCTTGATCCGGGAGCATTGAGAAGCGGAATGAAGTTTCTGACCAGATTATAGTAGTTTCCTTTTTCCACCATATCAAGAGCCATTAGTATCTCTTCTTCGTCCCCTGCCTCGATCGCATGGATAATAATATCCTCAAGAAGGTTCTCCTTCACACCCAGCTCGTTGTTCTCAAAACGTTTTTTCTTGATGTTATCTATAAGGATCGTCAGGTATTCCTTTCTGATACCGATAATAACAATTATCCATACCAGACCTATTACAAGAACCAGCCAGGAAACTGTTGCTTCATCCAGTCCGGCCTTTGTTATAAGATAAAGCGCCAGACCGGAAATACCGATAAAAACAGGTTTGATAATCCCGTCGATCAGTGCTTTTGCTCGACTTTTTATCTTCGGATCAAGAGGAATGTAAAGCAGCTGCATAGCCGCATCGTTGACAGTATATCTGAAAGCATAGTCACTGGCCCTTGCCATAGTGATAGCAATAAGAGGTGCCGACCAGGAAATAATTATCAGAGATTCGGGAAGAACTATAAAGAATGCGGAAAAAAGAGTTATCATCGCCGGAAGAATACCGAGACTTATAAAAATACTTGTCTTTAAAAGTCTGGAGGTGGCAAAGAACTGGAAGAACAGTGAGAAAACTCCCCCGAAAACAGCATAGATTATACCAAAGAAAGTTGCCAACTCACTTTCGTTGAACTCCTTTCCCGCCACTATTTTAAACTGATAGTCAATAAATGTGACAACGATAAAAATAAATGCCGTCATCATGGCGATATACTTCACGTAAGGAGATTTGAATATGCTAACCTTAGCTTTGCTTGTAAATTTTGTCGCTGTCTTTGCAACGACTCCCCTTTGAAGTCTAAGCTGATATTTTTTGCCCATATTGCCCACTATTCCCATGCAGATACCCATAAAAATAGTGTTAATTATGAGAAGGTTCTCCACAGGAACAAACTTGACCATTTCACCGACACTTACACCGACAAGAAGGCTTGCGATAACACCGCCACCACCTACAAATCCGAGCACTCTTTTAGCTTCTCTTGAATCCAGCAGTTCATTTGTAAATGACCAGAACTGGAACATCATGAAGGAACCCATCAGCTCTATAAAAATATAGAGCATCGGGAAACTCACCTTAACATCGGCCTTAACAAGAAACAGAAAAGCTAACGTGCTGAATATATTAATGAAAAATGTGGTCGTGATGATCTTATCCAGTCTATAGTAGTAGCTTTTCCTGATATAGATATAGGTCGCCGTGGAAACTATCAGCGCAACTCCGATGTACATCAGAGAAAGCTTTGAGGAATCGTATCTTTTAAGAAAAAGTGTATCTCTGACAATTCGCCCCATGACCATGATGGCCACAGCCAGAAACTGATAGAGAAAAAGCATTACCGCTTTATTTTTCTCGTCCTTTTCAACGTTGAATATTGACAGCAGCTTACTGCTCATCTACTCACCACGCTCAAAAAAATCATTCTGTCTAAGTGCCTCCATCAAAACAGAAGAGACACAGCTTGAAAGATTCAGGCTTCTCACCTTCAGATCGGGCATTGGAAGAAACCTCGTTCTCTCACCGTTTTCATCTATTATTTTCTGGGGAAGTCCCAGAGACTCACTTCCGAAAACAAGATAGTCGCTATCTTTATATTCAGCTCTGTCATATCTCTTTGAGCCTCTTGTCGAGAACAGATGCACTTTTGAAAGATCGTCCATTAAACCCGGCACATCCTCGATTCTGTCCCAGACTTTCACATCAACATACTTCCAGTAATCAAGTCCCGCCCTTTTAAGATTTCTGTCGTCAATTTCAAACCCCAGAGGCTTCACAAGATGAAGTCTGCATTTCTGAGACAGAACAGTGCGTGCAATATTTCCAGTGTTCTGAGGTATTTCCGGATTTACTAGAACTACATTAAACATTCACAATTTTTCCATAATTTCAAAAGTCAACGGGATATTATATTTATTACTACTTAAAATACAATTTTAGGAGGTCTGTTGACTGATGTATTTGAGATGTTTTTTAAGATCACCTTCAAAAAGAGCTTTAGATATAACTTTGAGGACTGAAAGATGCTGATCGGGATCACTTTCAGGAGAAATTATCAGAAAAATGACATCAACTGGTTTTCTGTCAGGACTTTTCCAGTCAATAGGCTCCCGGCATATACCGGCAAAGACCTGAACTTTACTAACTTTTGAACTTCTGAAATGAGGAAGCGCCACTCCTTCCCCTATTCCTGTGGTGGAAAGTTTCTCTCTTTCCATCAGCGGCTGCATTACTTCATTTATCTCACCTGTCATTTCATTCTGCACAAGCTGTTTTGAGAGTTCAAAAAGTGCCTGCTCTTTTGTTGCGGCATAAATGTCAATAACATTACCGTTTAAATAGCTTTCTATCTGAGCCATTGAATCCATTTCCTGAGAAACTGCTTTGAGAGCGTCTCTTTCTCCTGTGGTCCAGTGTTTCCACTTCATGAGAGTTTTTTCTGACAGCCAGGCACCGCCAAGTTCAAATATGACAAGAGCAGGGATAATTGTGTTAAATATCAAGGTTCCTTCGGCGTCCTTAAGCATTGTTGCGACTAAAATTGTTTCAACAGCAGCCATTCCTGCCTGTGGAAGCATAAGTTTGGGGAGTGCAGCAGTAATTTTGGGATCCTGCCCTGTGACTCTGCATCCGATCCAGTTTCCTGCCAACTTTCCAAAAGAACGCAGAAACACATAGGCTGCCACATATATCATCGTTTCCATACTGAATGTTTCTATCTGAACATTTGCACCAATAAGCGCAAAGAAAAACAAGTTCAGGACAGGCATGACGTTTCTCACCTTCATCGATTCAAAGATGGCGTGACTGTGATAATTCGCTATGAGAAAACCCGCAACAACAGCAGTTATGAGAAAAGGAAGATGGAAATTCATTGCACCGGCAATACCGATAGCAATAACACCTGTCATTATAAGAAGCACCTCCACAGACGGAGTCGGATGATCCGAAAGTACTGTGCTTAAAAAACTGTTAAACTCTTTTTCAGCGTGACTTTCCATTTCCTCTTCATCAGGAAGACGTTTTTTCAGTGTTAATTTGAGAATAAAAAAGATCGCAACACCAATTATCACAGCAAAAAGAATTTCAAGGAACACTTCCCAGCCGATGTGAAGCACTGAGAGCATTTGACCTTTTTTCATGGCCACAGCAACACCGAGAAAAACAGAGAAGAAGATAACTTCTATGATGTCATCCAGAACAACAATGTTTGCGAGTATATTCTTGAGAGAACCTTCTATTTTGAGCTTGTTCATCAGGATAAAGATGAGAGCGGGAGCAGTTGCAATCCCGATGCTTCCGACAATGCATGCATGGATAAAAGAAAAGTCAAAAAAGTAATAAAATCCTGCTGAAAGAACAAAAAATGTAAGAAATGCCTGAAGGAGACAGATGAGAGTAGCTTTTATCCCGACAGCTTTTAAGCGCTCAATGTGGAGTTCCTCGCCCAGAGAAAATGCAATAAGACCAAGGAAAAGAAATACAAAGAAATGATAGTTTTCAAAGATTTCCGTGTATTCGGCGAACTTATTGTCAAAGAAATGATAGACGGGAGAAAAGACCAGCAACTCACGAAGTCCCGGACGTGCCTCGAAAAACCTGTGGATAACTTCAAGAAGGTGCGGACCTACGATCATTCCGCCGAAGATCTGTCCGATAACCTCACCCACGTTGATCCTGCGTGCGATCACCCCGCAAGTATAAGCAGAAAGGATAAGAAGTCCCATAGACATAATCTGAAGCTGCATGTGTTCGAACAAGGCATTCTCCCGACAATTTTAGACAGAATACCTTACATTTTTTTAGTCAGGGAAAAGACAGGTA
>CAZTKP010000101.1:0-9548 GCA_964614215.1 uncultured Spirochaetales bacterium
AATCCACGCCGTTTCTAACATCTTCCTGATTAAACCAGACATCTACTTCAGGATACTCCTCTTTTCCCTGCATTAAATTCATATCTTCATCGTAACAAACAGTTAGTGTATACCCTAGGTAAAAATCATCAATAATTGATTCCGGGCGATTTACATACCATTGCTTCATTGAACCGAAACTGCCGTTAGTAACCATACCGAATCGTTTTGCTTTTGGGTGAAAACTCATTAAATAGGGAAAGATATCACCTCCTGAACCGGCTAATGGACCGACAAGAACTGCAATTGGTTTATCATAAAAAGTCTCTGGATCAGCCTCAAAATAGAACTGCCCGGAATTATCAAAGTCCATGGATAGATAGTCATCCTCATCATATCGGCTAACATTAAATAGTTTTCCTCTGACTTCCTTATTAAAAAGAAGTTTTACCACCTCTTTTTGTGCTCCCCATCCACCACCGTTAAATCTTTCGTCAATGATTAATCCATCGGTATCCATAAGTTCTTTAACTGCCTGCTCAAATTTTAAATTGCTAGAATCTGTTGCAGTAATATAAATGTATCCTATATTTGAATCAGGCAACCTTCCCCATGAAGTTTCCGCCCAGTTTTTAACTATTTCCGGACCATTTTCAACTGGTAACTGATCGGTACATTTGAGATCTGTTTCCACAAGCTGAATATCATCAGTATTGTATGACAAAATCTCGTCCGATCCATATTTCTTGAAATTTAGATATTTAAAAAGATGTGTGTTATTCATAACCGATCTTTTAAGAAAAAATTCCTGTGCTTCATCTGATGAATAACTAATACCACAGGTGGGTAACTCCCATCCAAAGATCATGTCCAGTAAATCGTCCCACATTCTTCCATCATAGCCGACAATAATATCTCCCGGCTCTAATCCTGCCGGATTGTTTTTTTCAACTTCATAAACAAGAAGTTGTCCCTTTCGATCAACGGTTACACACGCTCCAATATTCGTTTTAAATGTTGACATAATAAAAACAGGAGGCCTCTTTTTTAAAGAAATCTCTTCTTCAACTGACCTACAGATTTTCTCACTATCAATATATGCATGAGAATCCTGTATCTCTCTGTAAACACTGGACATCAGATAATAAAAATGTCCGAAACTTTCCGTATTTTCTATCTCAGGTCTATACCTGTCACGAATTTCATCCCAATCAACATGTCCGGTGACAAATCCGGCATAATTTTTCCCCAGAGTTTCCCAGATAATGTCAAAAATATCCAATCTTTTAGTTTTATCAGGGGCTTCTCCCCAGAATTCATCAACTCGTTTTCTCATTTCCTCTTTTGTCGGAAAGACAATTTCTTCCACACTATCAGCATCATCTGTTTTTTCATCGATAATTGAATCTTCATCAGGTTCATTGTCCCGATCTGAACTATTTTGCTGGTCGCTGCAAGAAGCAATAAATAAAAGTGTTAAAAGAAAAATAACAGTAAAAATGTTCTTCATAATAATATCCCTAAAAAAGACTGCACTAACCTTATTTCTTGATTTATTTTATGCAATCTGCGTTCCGGACTTATTATGCTATTATTATTAACAGTTTGCACATCAAACATCTCCACAACACTTGCTTTTTAGATATAAAAAATGGCGCTTAAAGTATTCGTGTTTATTTCATGAAATCTTTTCTATTCTCCATCGGGACAAATTTTATTCCATTCACTGTTTGGACGTCTTTGGTTTTAACAAATCCGAGCTTTTCATAGCTTTCAACGGCAAAAAATGCTTCCTGGTCACTTTCTTCCATTTTTCGATAAATTATGTTCATTTCCACTTTCCGTTATTTAATTTTTTACTATCTTTTCCACCACTTCCTTCGGGACTTCAGCAACTCTGGCGAACTCTTTCCATCTACTGACAGAATCAACGACTTGTTCAAGAATTTCAGATGGTTTTTTGATATTCATCTGTTTTGCGACTTCTATCATATCTTCATTTTTTATTTCAGTTCTTTTGCCGTTAACTGAGAGCTGATGAGCACTTATCCATTTATTTCCCGAATCATAGGCATAACTGACGTCATAAGCGGGAGAAAGTCTCCACCTGCCTGTTTTATCCATCAGAAATGAGATGTTTTTTGTGTGATCGTCCCTGTTATTGGCGACAACATTAAAAACCATCCGCCTGAAAAGCTGCTCTGCATCATTATATGGAAGATGAAGCTGTCTCATAATCTGAAAAGCCTGTTCATAAGCATAAGATCTCGGTTCGTTATAATCGTAGTGAGCAATTGCGCAAAGAGTCTGCATATGAATCTTTTCCTCCCCCGACCTGTCAAACCTTTTTGTCATAAAATGAGACCTGCCGTTTTCACGGAGAAGCCTGCACTCCGACATATCAATACCGCAATCAATAGCCATAAGGTAATATGCATATTCAATATTTCCGTAACCCTTTGTTTCTAAGAGTTGTGTTTCACTCACTCCGTCAAACTTTATCAACCAGTATTCAAAACCTTTTAGTTCGTCAATTTGCCCTGATCTGACTTCTCCAGTTTGAGGATTGTAGGCAATAACGGCTTTTGCTCTTGCTCCACCGGCAGAAGTTCCAACCCTGAATATCTCGTGCACACCTTTATCCGAAAGATCTGCTTTAAAATCCTTTCTGTTTTTTAAAATATCATTTGCAAACATTACAAGATCTTCAATTTCAACAGGATTTGACTTCTCACTCATTACTGCAGGTTCAAACTCTAGTGCCCCCATTCCCCTTCTGCCGATATAACAGAGCCTTTCAACAGGATTAAAACTTCCAGAAGTCCGTCCAGTTGCTGCAAGCCAGGCATCAATTATCTGATTACCGAATCTATCAGGCAGAGAATCCGCAAGAAGTCCGGGAAGACCTTTAAAAGTATTATAATTTAATGAGGGAAAAGAAAAAACAGTTCCGTTTTGTGCCTTAACAATAGGCATCTCAAGGGGAGACAGATCTAAACCTTTTTTTATAAAACTTGCATCGAACTCGAATGAAGCTCTTTTTGAATTTTCATCCCAAATTACAGCACCGGCGAACTGTCCCCAGATGTTAACTTTTGCTATATTTACCAATTGTAGTCCTCCTCAGGCACCTCTGCCACAAATTTTTCTGACTTTCCTGCTCTCTTTCTCTTCTTTTCCTGTTCTTTAAGTAACTTTATCGGACTAACAACATCCTGAGCCTGAAAAACATCAAACAAGTCAAGACGATCAAGAGCTCTAAGCACCTGAACAAGTGTAAGCAGATTTACAGCACGCCCGGATTCCATTCTGCTTATCGTTGTTCTATCAAGTCCAGCAGTATCAGCGATTTCCTGCTGTGAAATGTTTTTATTTATTCTGATCTGTTTGATACTTCGGCATATTTCCCTGACAATCTCAGGATCTGCCATCGCTACCCAGTTTTTTTTAGTCACATCATCCTCCAAAAATCTTAACACCTATCACTATTGTAGCTCTTTTACGTCATTATGCAAGATACAAGTTGTTTTTGATGCTTTTATGCTACATGGCACGTGCCACTATCTGCAATGTCCATTATACTTCTTTTTATATTATTTATCCCTTTCTTCCATAATCCAGTCAATGGCTTTCTTCGCAACTGAATCCACGCCGTTTCTAACATCTTCCTGATTAAACCAGACATCTACTTCAGGATACTCCTCTTTTCCCTGCATTAAATTCATATCTTCATCGTAACAAACAGTTAGTGTATACCCTAGGTAAAAATCATCAATAATTGATTCCGGGCGATTTACATACCATTGCTTCATTGAACCGAAACTGCCGTTAGTAACCATACCGAATCGTTTTGCTTTTGGGTGAAAACTCATTAAATAGGGAAAGATATCACCTCCTGAACCGGCTAATGGACCGACAAGAACTGCAATTGGTTTATCATAAAAAGTCTCTGGATCAGCCTCAAAATAGAACTGCCCGGAATTATCAAAGTCCATGGATAGATAGTCATCCTCATCATATCGGCTAACATTAAATAGTTTTCCTCTGACTTCCTTATTAAAAAGAAGTTTTACCACCTCTTTTTGTGCTCCCCATCCACCACCGTTAAATCTTTCGTCAATGATTAATCCATCGGTATCCATAAGTTCTTTAACTGCCTGCTCAAATTTTAAATTGCTAGAATCTGTTGCAGTAATATAAATGTATCCTATATTTGAATCAGGCAACCTTCCCCATGAAGTTTCCGCCCAGTTTTTAACTATTTCCGGACCATTTTCAACTGGTAACTGATCGGTACATTTGAGATCTGTTTCCACAAGCTGAATATCATCAGTATTGTATGACAAAATCTCGTCCGATCCATATTTCTTGAAATTTAGATATTTAAAAAGATGTGTGTTATTCATAACCGATCTTTTAAGAAAAAATTCCTGTGCTTCATCTGATGAATAACTAATACCACAGGTGGGTAACTCCCATCCAAAGATCATGTCCAGTAAATCGTCCCACATTCTTCCATCATAGCCGACAATAATATCTCCCGGCTCTAATCCTGCCGGATTGTTTTTTTCAACTTCATAAACAAGAAGTTGTCCCTTTCGATCAACGGTTACACACGCTCCAATATTCGTTTTAAATGTTGACATAATAAAAACAGGAGGCCTCTTTTTTAAAGAAATCTCTTCTTCAACTGACCTACAGATTTTCTCACTATCAATATATGCATGAGAATCCTGTATCTCTCTGTAAACACTGGACATCAGATAATAAAAATGTCCGAAACTTTCCGTATTTTCTATCTCAGGTCTATACCTGTCACGAATTTCATCCCAATCAACATGTCCGGTGACAAATCCGGCATAATTTTTCCCCAGAGTTTCCCAGATAATGTCAAAAATATCCAATCTTTTAGTTTTATCAGGGGCTTCTCCCCAGAATTCATCAACTCGTTTTCTCATTTCCTCTTTTGTCGGAAAGACAATTTCTTCCACACTATCAGCATCATCTGTTTTTTCATCGATAATTGAATCTTCATCAGGTTCATTGTCCCGATCTGAACTATTTTGCTGGTCGCTGCAAGAAGCAATAAATAAAAGTGTTAAAAGAAAAATAACAGTAAAAATGTTCTTCATAATAATATCCCTAAAAAAGACTGCACTAACCTTATTTCTTGATTTATTTTATGCAATCTGCGTTCCGGACTTATTATGCTATTATTATTAAATATTTAAACAATACCGGACATAATATTTTGGAAAGTTATAGCACTATCGTTTAAGAAACTTTTCCAGATCTTCCTTTTTTAGATTGAATTTCCTCTGTGTGAACCACTTTTTAAAGCCCATTGCATTGTTGATTGCGAGCATGGGTGGATTATTGACGGCATTTTCCGTGAAAATGAACTCAACTGAGGGAAGTTTTTCCTTAACGAGTTCCACCATCATAGATTTGAGAGCTTTTGCAATTCCTTTTTTCTTATAACCATCGAGAGTTCCTGTTCCAAGCTGATGCATTCTGTCGAGTTTTAACACATTTACTGTAAGATGAGTGAATGAGATAACTGCTTCAGTTCTTTTATCTATGGCAACAAGCATATATGAATCAAATCCCTTCTTTTTAAGAGTTCCAAGCCAGCTCATGATAAATTCCTTCGTTGTATCAGGACGGTTTATAGGCTCTTCACCCTGCGGCATTGTTCTCCAGAAATCTTTATCCAGCTCAAGATATGAATCCATACGGTTTTCAGGAAATTCGTTGTACCATAACTCTGTTGTCAAATTAGGATCGTCTTTTATTACTGCTGTTGTTTTATCAAGATATTCCTGAGTAATATCATCAACATACGACTTGCTGACTGTAAGCATCATGTCGAGTTTTGCACCCTTGTTCTCTATCCAACTTATGTTATCCTGAACTTCATTATCCATCCAGAAACCGGCCCTTGTTCTCTCATGTTTTTCCATGAAAATATTGAGCTTTTCAAGCAGCTTTCCTGATAGTCCCTGCCTTTGATATTCCTTCAAAATATCGATCCAGACAACACAGTCATATTTTGTGCCATCCATATATCCGCATCTGATCCTTCCAACAACTTTATCCGTTTCAGTATCGATCAACTGATGATGCTCCTCGATCCATTTTTCATGATATTTTCCGTTAACATTCTTAGTATCATCCAAAATCTCTATACGGAAACTCGGGTAATTGTTTTTAGCCACCTGCTTAAAAAAAACGTGGAACTTCTCCCACTCTTCCTGAGTTATGTTTTCTGTATCCAGAAGTTTTATTTCAAATCTGTTTTTCATAATGTCCTCATAATTTCATTCAACTTCCCCATAAAATAACATCCATTTGACCTGTTTCCATTCATTGTTGTGTAGACAACTTTCTCAAAAACGATTTCTTCAAAATCTGAAAGGAGATCTTTGAGGTATTCTTTTGTGTGATGTCTCACAACTGCACCTTCAGGCAGTTCAAAAACTCCGTACGTTCCATATTTGTCAGAGAATTCCCCATATCTCTGTGTGTTTCTATCATCATCATTAAGCAGAAAATCATTCACATAGAGAATTCCATCATCCTTAAGCACCCTTTTTACCTCACAAAGCATTTTTTTCTGCTCATCATCTTTGATAACACAGGTGAGAACTGCAATCAGCAGAACAGCATCAAGAGAATTATCATCAAAAGGAAGTTTCCCATCCTCATTAACTGACAGATTTAACTCAGGATAAAGTCTTTTTCCTCTTGCTATCATTCCTGACGAAAAATCCACACCGTAGAGTTCCTTGAAACCGGCCTCATGAAGCTCGTTAAGCACTCTGCCGTAACCACATCCCACATCAAGAATCTTTTTTTCTTTTGCAACATACTTGCTAAATACTCCCAATTGAAAAGGAGTCGGAAAGTTCTTTGTTTCTGCAACACTATTCCAGTATTCCTGCTGCGATTTCATTTCTCCTCCATTCTTTTCAAAACCTCCACAAAAAACTCATGCTCTTTTGCGAGCACTCTTTCTGCAAGAGTTTCAGGCGTATCATTTTCAAAAACCGGTACTTTTGCCTGATCAATAATCGGTCCAGTATCATAATTTTCCAATATAAAACACATATCCGTAATATTTTTTATATTTTGAATATAACTCCGCTTCATGCCTCATGTTTGAAATAAAGGACTCTACGGCCTTATTACCGGCATATTTTTTCAGAAACATTTCATTTACCGCTTCTTGAGGATCAATATAGTTAGCCCAGCAGTTTTCAGGCAGTGCAAAGGCTGCAACAGGCATATAACCCGCCTTTTGTATTCTTGAAATATTCTGCCCCATCGTTCCAATTTCAGGAACCGCATCAAGGTAATATTTTTCAAGTTCAGCCGGGCGTTCATCAGTAAACCATGTCAAATTTGTTACGGCAAAATAACCACCGTTTTTAAGATAGTTCTTCCAATAATTCAGGCACTTTTCAAAACCCACACTGTCAATAGCCCCTTCAGACCATATAAGATCAAGCTCGCAATTCTGAAACGGCAGATTATCCATTGAACCGACAATACCTTTTACTCTATCCTGCAAACCAAATTCTCCGGCAATCATATTGAGTTCATCAACCGCACCGGGAAAAAGATCCAGAGCTGTAATAGTTCCTTTTGTATTCTGTGCCAGAATCATAGTCTGACTGCCGGTACCGCAACCAAAATCGGCAAGTTTTGATTCATTCGAAAGATTGTCGATAAAACTTAACGCCTTAATAGTTGCTTCAGGGCTGCCGGGCCCCTGCCTTTCAAAATTAATGAAATATTCCCAAATCAAATTAAAATCAAAATCGTGAATCGTCTGTTTCTGTTCGCTCATTTTCTTTTTATTTCTATCCTTAAAAGTTATTCCATACCGCATAAAGCGGAATTTTTCTGATTTTACCTTTTAATCCGGCTGGTTGCGCTGAAATATGGAGCCCATAGGATGACTTCTGCTTTTCTTTAAAAAACAGTTCAAGACTTTTCAGGGTTCCGCTGCTTCCGCTTTTCACTTCAACGGGCACAACTTCACCCTCTTTCTCAATAAGATAATCCACCTCCGCTTTTGCTGCATGTCGTTCTCTGACCCAGTAGTTGAGAGTTTTTCTTTCAAACGGCCAACTGTAAGCCAGAAATTCTATTCCTGTAAAAGCCTCAGCCACAGCGCCTTTATTTATAAACTGCTGTTCAGAATCAATCAGCCAGTTTGAGTAATCTGCATTCAATCCTGCCTGCATCAGCCCCACATCAAGAGGAATCACTTTAAACAATGCCGGATTTTCTTCAGCGGCAATTGGCACCCCGTTCCCGGAACTGTGAAAAACTCTGTGAACGACCCCTGCTTTTTCAAGAAGTTCCAGAGCAGGCTTCAATTCTCTTGACCGTATAGTGTCGGAAACATTAGAAAAAACAAATTTTTTCCCTGTAAAATGAGGAACCGAATTAAAAATCAGATCAACATATTCAATTTTACGGGTTCTTGCATATTTCCCGAAATCCTGTCTGTATGTATCAATGATGGTTTTGTGTATCTTCACGCATTTCATAATATTTTTTGTGTCAATCCACTCCTGTACAGCCTCCGGCATTCCACCGACAGCCATGTACTGCGCAAGAAGATTTAAAGCCTGCTTATGAAGCGGCTCGTCAAGCGGTTGATCCTTGTTGAGACTCTTTATCAGTTCAATTAACTGTTCATTTCCCGTTGCAATCATAAATTCATAAAAAGACAGCGGATAACAGTATAAAGACTCAATCCGTCCTACAGGAATTCCGATTTTTTCAATGACGAACTCCAGCAACGAACCTGCTGCAATAACATGAAGTTCAGACATTTCCTCATAAAAGTAACGCAGAGAAGTTATTGCATTAGGCACCTGCTGAATTTCATCAAAAAACAACAGTGTTTCACCCGGAATTATCGGTTTTCTTATAGCTGCAGAAAGTCGCGGAATAAGGTAAGCTGGAGTAAGATCCTCTTCAAACACCTTCTTCAGCATGGGCCTGGATTCAAAATTTATCTCTACAAAATTCGGAAAACTCTTTCCAAGCTCCTTTACAAGCCAGCTCTTGCCAACCTGCCTTGCACCTCTCAAAATCAACGGCTTACGCTTTTTCGAGTCTTTCCATTCCTCTAAATGTTTTAAAAGAGTCCTGTACATAGCAACCTCCATAATTTCAGAGTATTATCACACAAAACTGGCTAAAAGTAAAGGTTGTTTTTGATAATTTTTGGCTAAAAGGAAAACATGTTTTTGGCTATTTTTGGCGAAAAGTCGGGGTTGTTTTGTTTTATAGCTTCAATAATATCTTTTGGAAAAATATACTTTTCCAGACAAAAACTATCTATTTACTATTTCGTCAAGTATAACCAGACAAAATTGAGATCTTTGGCATTTTTGTCAGATACAATCTATCCCTCCAATCCCTTGCTTCTTATTATATCAAGTTCTTCAGCTGACATTGTTCCTGCATTAAAAAGTGCTAAGAACTCATTCGAAACTGTACTGTTAAAAACTGTAATATCATCGCTATTTACTGAACACTTCACACCG
>CAZTKP010000102.1:0-6714 GCA_964614215.1 uncultured Spirochaetales bacterium
TCTTTTGTAAAAGGCTTAGTTATGCTGCCATTGAAGCCGTATTCTTCAGGATTGGACATTACAGGATCATCAGCGTATCCGCTGGAAACAAAGATCGGAATGTTTTTGTCTGTTTTTCTTATTTCTGTTACAGCATCGATCCCGCCCATACCTCCGGGAATTGTAAGATCAAATATCATGCCTGTTAAATTCTTTCCGTTCTTGAGGAAATAATCAACTGCATCAGCCCCGTCGCTTTGTGTGACAACCGAATACCCCAGGTTTTCCATTATTTTGCCGGTAGTCATCCGAATGATCTCCTGATCGTCCATAATGAGGAATGTGCCTTTTCCGATGTGTTCTGTGCCGATATCGTTTTTTTCTTCACTGACTGTTTTTGTTGTCGCAGGTAGAAAAACAGTGAAAGTGCTGCCTTTCCCTTCCTCGGAAGAGACTTTAATATGACCGCCATGTCTTTTGACTATAGAAAAAGATGTAGCAAGTCCAAGACCCGCTCCCTTTTCCTTCGTGGTAAAGAAAGGATCAAAGATCTTCGGCAGAATATCACTGCTGATCCCGCTCCCGCTGTCTTTTACTGATATGCTGACATACTTTCCCGGAGCAAGGTTTTCATCGTTGTCTTCATTAATGCTGATATTTTCTGCGGATACTTCTATGCTTCCTCCATCTTTCATTGCCTGTTTTGCATTTATTACAAGATTATCAATGACTTGTCCGATCTGATTCCTGTCAAATTCGCATAGAAGAATGTCGTCTGAAATGTTGAATCTGCATGAGGTGTTGGAGCCGCTGAGGGCAAAGTTCACAGTCTTTTTAATGAAAGGTGGAAGCTGATCTGTCTTTTTTACGGGTGTTCCGCCTTTTGCAAAGGTAAGGAGCTGCCCTGTAAGACTGCGTGTCCTTTCAATTGAATCGGAGGCCTGAGAGAGATGTTTACGGATCTCTTCGTTGTCAGTTAGTTCCGATGCGATATCTATGTTGCTGAAAATTCCTGTTAGAAGGTTGTTGAAATCGTGTGCTATTCCCCCGGCTAAAATGCCTAGTGATTCAAGTCTCTGCGCTGTCTGAAGGGCCTCTTCCGCCTTTTTTCTACGGGTTATATCAACATTGAATTCCGCAACAAGCCACTTTCCATCTAAATCTTTAAAAGGAATGGTGTGGACTTCCACGATCCTTCCGTTTTCTGACGGCATGAGTTCCTCATAAACAATAGTTGTCTTTTTCTTTAAAGCTTCAGGGATGCCGCAGTTCTCACAGGGCTCAGTTCTTCCCATAAAATATTCATAACATTTTCTGCCGGTGGGATTGCCGTAAACTTTCTGCCAGGAGGGGTCTACGTACTGCAGATTAAAATCCGTATCGGTGATGTTTATATTGGTATTCGTTGCTTCAAGCACATAATTGAGAAACTGTCTTTCCTTACTTAACTCCTTAGATGTTTCGCTGTATTTTTTTATTAGACGAAGACAGAATAAAGATGATCCTGTAAGAAGCAGAACTAAGACTGTAAAAGCTATTATAATTCCAACGCTGGTCATTGTGTACGCCTATTGCTGAATAAAGCTGGAAATTATAGCACTTTTTTAAGAGTTTGGCAAAAAAGACAATGTTTTAGGACAATTTTCTGTAGAGAGTTTTTTTAAATTATTTTTTGCCGGGTTTCTTTTTGGCAGAGAAGCACCTTTTGCAGAATTTGTAGCCTTTCTTCTTTGCTTCATCCTCGTTTTTCAGTACGACGGATGCACTTTTAGAATTGTAATAGCGGCATCCCTCTTTGTGACACACCTTTGTTTTGGGATTGCAGTGCAGATCTCCGGCTGAGACAGAGAGGAACATAAACATAATTACGATAACTGTGAAAAATCTAACAAAACTTTTTTTCATGACATTCTCCGATAAAAATTACTAACAAACATTAGATTTTATCTTATTTGTGTTCCGTGTCAATAAAATAAAGTTAGGGGCTCCGGGTGACCTGGAAATAAAGAGAAAAAAATTTGGTTGTGTTACGGTTTGTGAATAATGATGGAGTAGAATGCATCAATAAAATCACGGTACTTCTTTGATTTGGATTTTCTTCTGAAGCGAAGTTGTTTGTCTTTTGTTCTGTATTCAATTATTCCCCTGTTATAACCGATAAACTGAGGGCTCTTCATCTTTGAGAACAGACTCTGTCCCCAGTATCCTTCGGGAATTTCCTGTCCTAATAGATGAAGTATTGTGGGGGCAAGATCAAGCTGTCCTGAAAGAATCTCTTTGTCATAGTCGGGTAGTTTTGCTGCTGATATGAAAGCAAGAGGAGTTCGCCCGAGATTTGTGTTCTCGATTCCAGGAATGCGTCTAACAACGTTGTTATAGGGACAGGCATGGTCAGCAGTAGCAATAAAAAGAGTGTCTTCAGTAAAAAGACCTTTTTCTTTTACCGTTTCCATAGTCTTAAAGAGATCAAAATCGTGGTTATAAACGGATTTCATCCACCTGTAGGCACTTTTAAACTCGCTGTAATCTGAAGGAGTCTCAGGATATTCCGTCGTTCTGAAGCCGTATTCAGCTCTGCCGTGAGGTGGATGTGTGTCTATTCCCAGAATGACAATAAAAAGTTTCTTATCTTTATATTCTTCAAGAAGATCTACAAGTTTTTTAAGCATGATCCTGTCGCTAACACCCCAGTCGTAGATATATTCGTCATTTTCAGGGAACTGTGAGAAGTATTCGCGGGCAATTATCTGTTTAAATCCGAACTTCTGAAAAATAATATTCTCCCCGGCATAGTATTTTGATGCACTGCGGAGAAAAATGGTTTCATATCCGAGTTTTTTAAGAATATTGGGAAGGGTGTTCTGATGATAACCGGCAAGTATCATATCGTAGTTGGGATGACTGCTTAGTGTTGAGGTCAGAGCCTGGAGAGTAGGAGAGGCTGCGGAAAAATAGTTTGTCATCATAAGGCCGCTTATCTCATCGTTTTCATAGAAACGTGTCCGGGTGTTAACAGTAATTTTGTCATTATAGCGACTGAAAAAATCCAGAGAAATGGACTCTGAAGCAAACCAGACAATTTTGTTAAAAGGTTTTACATCTATTTTTTCATACGCTCTTTTCCCGAGAGGAAGATCGTATTTTCTGATGGCCTTTTTCATCGGTTCAGAAGATTCAAGAAGCTTATATCTGCCACTGTCTTTTGACAGGAAAACTTCTTCAACAAAATTTATCAGACTGTTTTGAGATGCATACCGTACCTGCTGATTTTTGCAGCGGAGGATGTAGTGAACGTTCTTGTCCTCGTTGCCTTTGAACTTGCCTGAATGTTCCTCACTTTTTTTAATGAACAGCTCTGTGGGGTTAATAAGGATAATGCATGCTGCAAAAACTGCGTATCTGAAAATATCGGCAAACCTGAAATCCTTGCTGGTTTTCTTAAAAAGTCTGTAAGCACCGTATGAAGCTGCAATAAACACGAGCAGCATCAGTATGGAGTAGATGTTTACAAAGCCTGCAATTGAGTACCATGATATAAGGTTAAGAAAGTGATCCTCGAAAAGAGTATTCCCGAAAAAGTAAACCGTCATGTCCTGACCGATGAGATAGAGATAGATTATCATGAAAGTCACGGCGGGAAAATTGATCCTGAAAATAAATTTCAGCAGCATTACCGAACTGAGATATAGGAAAATATCGAAGAACAATCTCTGCAGCATGCCTGAGATCAGAATGTGATCGGCCAGGGCAAAGTTATGTTTATACTGGATGATCCCGAAATATGTCAGTTCCAGAACTAAAAGTGGAATTACAAGAAGAAACGGGGATGCCTTAAATGGAGACAAAAGGGACTTCAGGGCTATCCATGACCGGGAGAGAACTTTTTTTGCTATCGGTTTAAATCTCATTGTATTCTCTTAAACAATTTTCTTCAGGAAATTAGCAGAGTGTTAGATTTTTGTCAACTGGCAGGGTCTTTTGTTCAGGATTCATTGATTCAATTTCCAAAAACAGTAAAATATTATGTACTTTATTTTGAGCTGAGACCAAAAAGGGAGAAACGTATTGGCAAAATATCTTTTAAAAAATATTGTTATTCTGGATTTATTTAAGAATACCGTAAAAGAGTTCCCGGAAGGGTATATCCATTTTGAAAAGGATGATGAATGGCGAAGGGTCTTCTTCAGCAATGGAAAAATTACAAGTGCATCTTCAAGCTGTAAGTCTGATTATCTCGGACAGTATCTCATGTCTTTCGGAGTTCTTGATCCGACGCAGTTCGAATCAGCATATAAGGATGGTTTTGAAACTAAGGAAAGTATGGATACAGTGCTTAACTATGTTTCTCCTGATGTTCTTAAGCCGCTTATTCATGAAAAAATAATAAACACTATCTTTATAGCTACAAGATGGCCTGAAGGAGAGTATTCTGTTGTCTGTGAAAAACAGGATAAATATTACGATGTAGATGTTGAGCTTACGATTAAGGAAATTGAGACAGGGTTGAAGGAAAGGATCGAAGAATTCCAGAATATTCTTGAAACTGTTCCTGAACTGGGGTCACGTCCGAAGATCGATTATATGGAGTCTAGGGGGTTTTCAATCTCCCATCAAAAGGAGACAATTCTTAACTACATAGTGTCAGGAAAGACAATAAATGATATTATGTCATCACTTCCCGCTCATAACTATCTGCTTTTAAAATGCATTTTCCAGCTTGTGCGAATGGGGATACTTCTAAAAGGAACAGGATCGCCTCTTTCTAAAGAAGAGATAATAAAATTAGTAAATGACTCTAAGAAGAGTAAAAAAACGGATGTGCCGGTTCTCAACTATTCTCTTGATTCATCTGTAATTGAAAAGACTCAGATGGAAATTGGAGAACATAAATATAGAGCGGAAATAAATAAATACAGAAAACTAAGTGAAGAGTTCCCTGAAAATTCGCTTTACGTGAGTCTATATGAGAAAGCTAAGTCCTTTTTCACAGTATATTTCTACAGCAACAGACTGTCTCCTTTTTCTGTTCTGGAAGCAATTGATATAGTTGAGAAAGTTCCTGATCTCTCGGAAGTGGATATAGAAGTTTTTTATGAGGTCAGAAAAAATGAAGAAGAAGGAATATCGATTAAAAATCTGATTAGTTCAATGCAGGAAAGACATGAGGTGGATATTCTCGTTTCTGTCGGGAAATTAATGGATTTTGAAGTTATCAGAGAATCTGAACCGAACTTTTTTATAGATGCAGTAAAGCTTGGAAGAAATGATTGCTACGAGAAACTTTTCAACAAAAAAGAAAGGAATGATCTGTTTGATATTAATATTTGTGAAAATCTGACTCCTTTAATGCTTTCTGTCGTAACAGCCAATTATCCTAAGGAGATTGCGGAGGAGCTGGGTGTTAACAGTTCTGAAATAGGAGAAAAAAAGGTTATTCATGACTACAAGATGACCCCGCTTATGCTTTCAGCTATGCTCGGGAATTATGAAGCTGCCGAATTTTTGCTGTCAAACAATGTTAAGATAGACAAACATAATGGAAACGGTGTAACGCCTTTAATGCTTGCTCTGGAAAATAAACACGATGATGTTGCAAGTCTGCTCCTTAGGAAAGGCGCGAATGTCAATGCAGAAAATAAGCACGGATATTCAGCTTTAATGATAGCTGCTTCAAGGGGATTGTCCCATATCGTTGATTACATGATAAGACTCGGCGTTGATGTTAACCACGTTAATGTTCATGGGCAGACTGCTCTGATAAGTGCTCTCAGATTCAATCATGAAGATGTTGTTGTAAGTCTTATAGCTGCAGGAACAGATCTCAACAATAAGGATGAAGAAGGGAGAGCTCCTATTGATTATGCTGAATCGGTTGCTGTAACAGAGTTGATAAGAAAAGGCGCAAGACATTCCAAACAGATTAAACGCAAGAGGCTTAAAAAAAGGAAAAGGGAACTTCAGGCATATAAGAGAAATCTTGTTAAGGATGAAAAAGAGGTTGTGCCGGGTTCATTTCCTGTTTTTGTGTTCGGGACACTTGTTTTAGTTACGGCATTGATAAATGTATATCTTCTGTTTTTTTCTGATGACAGATATAAAATGTCGGCACAGGCTGAAAGTGTTATGGAGCAACTTGGAGAGGACTACTGTTTGAAATTTAAGGAATGCAGATCAAAAATTCCTAAGCATGTTCTAGATAACTGTAATAAAATGGGGAAGGATAAGGTTTCTGAATATTTTAAACTTGCCCAGTCATGCGGACAGAACGCTGTCAGAGAATGTAGCGAATGCATAAGAACTTTAAAATGTGAAGAATTCAGACAATTAAACGGTTTTAATCTCTCGGATTACTGTTATGAATGTATAAATGCCTGTGAGTATCATAATTAGCTAGACGTTATTTCTTTTTACCGCCACTGTTTCCGCCACTATTGCTACCACTGTTACCACCGCTGTTACCACCACTGTTACCACCACTGTTTCCGCCACTATTGCCACCGCTATTGCCACCGCTGTTGCCACCGCTGTTTCCGCCACTGTTTCCGCCACTGTTTCCGCCACTGTTTCCGCCACTATTTCCGCCGCTGTTGCCACCGCTGTTTCCGCCGCTGTTTCCGCCGCTGTTGCCACCGCTATTGTCGCCGCTGTTGCCACCGCTGTTTTCGCCGCTGTTGCCACCGCTGTTTCCGCCACTGTTTCCGCCACTGTTTCCGCCACTGTTTCCGCCACTGTTTC
>CAZTKP010000102.1:6814-9535 GCA_964614215.1 uncultured Spirochaetales bacterium
CTGTTTCCGCCACTGTTTCCGCCACTGTTTCCGCCACTGTTTCCGCCACTGTTTCCGCCACTGCTGGAAGAGCCGTGGTACAGGTCATACTTTGCTGTCATACATGCAAACTGGTAGTTGTCAGGGATCTGTGAATTAACGATTGGAACAGCATATGCGTATCTGTCAAATCTTGTGGGACTGCAATCCTGATTAAATTTTACTTTAAATTCAAAGTACTTACCAAATGGCGTTCCGTTATTTGTTACAAAACCTGTATCTTCAATATTTTTAGGATAATTGTCCTGACATTTACCGTTGCTGCCTACCAACTCACACTTTCCGTTACTTTTCGGTGGTGCGTTGTCAACATATTCATCTATTCTGTTAACTAGAGCTCTAAGCATTAAAGGTACTTCGGCTGTTCGGGCTTTTTTCGTGTAGTCTGCATAAATTACAATAGATATTGAGGCGAGAATATTCAGGATCGATATAACAATAAGTATCTCAACTAATGTAAAGCCTTTAAATTTTTTCATGAAACTCACCCCGAAACAGTTAGTACAGATAATATTCTATCATATCTGAACATTGTGTCAAAAATGTATAATAAAAACAGTTCAACGATGAAAATTGATTCATACTTGAAAAAATAGTAAGATTTAGAACCTTTTTTAAGTTGAACAATCACTAAGGGAGATTGATTGTGGCAAAACTTCTTCTGAAAGACACCTATGTTATGAAATTAATAAAGGAAACATTGAAAAATAAACCAGAGGGATACATCCTGTTCGAACAGGGTGATGAGTGGAAAAAAGTTTTTTTTAAAAAAGGACGGATAATTAATTCATCTTCAAGCAGCAGCGAAGATTATCTTGGTCAGTATCTTCTTTCCTACGGGGTTATAAGCAATGAACAGTTCGAGGAGGCTTACCATGCAGGGAAGGAGGATAAGCTTGCTCTTGAGAAGGTTCTGAAGTTCTCAACTCCGAAAATTCTAAAACAGATGATCTTTGAAAAAGTTATTGATGCAGTTTTTATTGCGGCAAGATGGCCTAAGTGTAAATACGAAGTTTTTGAAGAAAAACAGACGGAATACAAAAATATTGATGTAGCGATCACTCCGAAAGATATCTCGAAAGGACTGAAAAAAAGAGTGGATGAGTTCAGAAATATTCTGGCAGTAATTCCGGAGCTTGGAGCCCGTCCTGAGATTAATGAGGAAAAAGCTCAAAGCACAAAAATAAATAGCCAGAAAGAAATAATACTGAACTATTTGAAGGCGGGCAAGACTATTACAGAGATCCTGTCGATAATGGCTCCCCACAACTATCTGCTGCTCAAGAGTTTTTATCAGTTGCATAAAATGGAGATAATCAGTAAGGGGAAAGGTGCTCCTCTGTCTCGAGAAAATGCAATAAGAATTATAAATGATTCCGCTGCCAGTAAAAAGGAGCAGAAAATTGTCTCATGTTTCACCATAGATGAGCCTGTTCCGGTTTCACCGCAGTCCGGTTCGCCTGATGATCGGTTTAAAAGAGAGGTTTCGATCTATCAGAAGCTTTACAATGAGGATCCGGATAATTCCATTTATAACAACGGTTTTGTTAAGGCAAAATCATGTTTTATTGTTGATTTCTACAACAGTAAGCTTTCTCCGTTTGCTGTTATTGGTCTCGTTGCGGAAATGGAAAAGATCCCGCTTAAGAATGATGTGGATGAAGAGATATACAGACTTGTTCAGGACAGAGGCGGAAAGATATCGGTAAGAGATGTTGTTAAAGCTCTTGAAAGTAGACATGAGATAGATGTTCTGACATCAGTGAACAAATTCCTGATCAATGGAATAATTGAAGAAGTTGAACCTGAAACAATGGTCGATGCTATAAGACTTGGCAGAGCGGAAAGTTTTGAGAGACTGTTCAAAAAAGAAGAGGTTAACAGATTTTTTGAAACGGATATATCTATTAACCTTACTCCATCCATGTTTTCAGTAATATCCGGCGATGTCGAGGAAGATATCGCTGCAGAAGTCGGTGTAAAGACATCGGGTTCAAAGGTGTCTCTTCACAGTTATGAAATGACCTTTCTGATGCTTGCATCCATGCTTGGAAACTATGAGGCTGCGCAGTTTCTGTTGTTGAATCATGCAAAGATAGATCTGCATAACGGGAACGGGGTTACCGCGCTAATGCTTGCTCTTGAAAATAGCCATGATGACATTGCAATGCTACTCATGGACCATGGAGCAAATGTAAACGCAAAGAACAGCACTGGTTATTCAGCTTTGATGATAGCTGCTTCAAAAGGTATGGCCCATATCGTTGATTATATGATCAGACTGGACGTAGATGTCAATCAGGTGAATATTAATGGCCAGTCGGCTCTGCACAGCGCAATGAGATTCGACCATGAAGAGATCGTTATAAGTCTTATTGCAGCAGGGATCGATCTGAGTACCAAGGATAAAGAGGGCCATTTTCCACTTTATTATGCAGAGTCTGTTGAGATCGCTGAGCTGATAAAGAAAGGAGAGGGAAATTCAAAGAAACTTAAAAAGAAAATAGAAAAAAGGAAGGACGCTCTTCTGGTCTATGAACAGAATGTTTTAGGTAGTGAAGAAAAAAGTCTGTCTTACATACTGACTCTGGGGCTGTTTTCAGCGCTTCTTGTTGTCGCAATTTTTGTCAATATATATCTATTCTTTTTTCCCGAAGACAGATACGGAATTTCGGCACAGGC
>CAZTKP010000103.1:0-9415 GCA_964614215.1 uncultured Spirochaetales bacterium
TATATAATGAAGGAACTGTCCAATGAGGTGGAAAGAGCTGCAAGATACGGTTCTTCTCTCTGTGTGCTGATGCTGGATATCGATCACTTTAAAAAGGTGAATGACACAAAAGGACATCTTTGCGGAGATAATGTGCTTAAAAGTATAGGAGATACTCTTGCATCCAGACTTAGAAATTCAGACAGGATAGGTCGTTACGGTGGTGAAGAGTTCCTGATCCTTCTTCCTGAACAGACTCTTGAGAAAGGAGTTATAGTTGCTGAAAAACTTAGGCAGCTCATTTCTGAAATAAAAATTGAATCATGCGGAATTCAGAAGGTGACTGCCAGTATCGGAGTAGCTCAGTGGAAAAAAGATGAACCCGTTGAAGTGATTTTATCTAGAGCTGATGGAGCAATGTACAAAGCTAAGGAAAGTGGGCGGAATAAGGTCTGTTCCTGATCTATTCTTCAATATCCATGGCACATCTGAAACCTAAAGAGTAAAAAAGGTCTTCTGTGTCATGTACTGCACGGAAACTAACTCTGAATTGAGTTACATCATCCTGCATAAAGCTTCCACCTTTTTTGGTTCCCTGAGAGTTCGGTACACCTCTCGAAGATCCATCTACAGGAGCTCCTGTATGGTCAGTACTCCAGGAATCAGCAACCCATTCATAAAGGTTCCCGAGCATATCACTGCAATCATACGGGCTGTCGCTTGCCGAATAACTGCCTCCTGTTGCAGTAGAATCTGATCCGCAACCCCAGTGGAGAGAGTCTTTTGCCATATTTACTTTATCACAGCTAGGAGTTCCTTCATTTCCCCATGTGTAGACATAGCTGTCATTCTCACAGTTTTCTTCGCCGTGTATTTCACAACCGCCTCTGGCAGCTTTTTCCCATTCAGCTTCAGAAGGAAGTCTTTTCCCGGCCCACTCGCAATATGCATTTGCTGCGAAAAAGCCTACACAGTTCATAGGATGATTCTCTTTGCTGTTATTCATATTGCAGTATGTTTTACCATTAAAGGTGTCGTAAGCTGAACCTTCTTCTCCACATGCTCCGTCGGAAACACATTTTGCGAAGTCCTTAACAGTCACTTCATACTTATCAATATAGAATCCTTTAGTAGTTACTTCATGGTAAGGCAGTTCTGAAGCAGGGCAGCTATCACCTTCCTGTTCCTCATTACATCCGACCCATGCTTTACCGGCAGGAATAAGCACCATTCCTTCAGTAGGATCAACTGTTTCGTCAGGGGTTTCAGAATCTGAATCAATATCAGAGTCTCCAGTTTCATTATCTTCATCCACAACGGTTGTAGTTTCGTCGTTTGCGTCAGGTCTAGTCTGATAGTTGTCGTGAGCAAGGTCAGGTTCTTCATAAACGTAATCGTTCGTTTCGCCGTAAATACTGTCATCACCGTCATCTCCACATGAGACTGAAAATACTAACAGAAACAGAATAATAAAAAGGGTGAAAAATCTCATCTTATCCTCCACACTGAAAAAATTCGCATAATTCTATCAGTATCTACACAGTATTTCAAGAAAGTTGCAATATCTTGTCATATTGTTTTTTAATAATTAATTGATAAAATCTATATAGATAGTGTATTTTGAGGAGATCCGGAATGCTGAAAGTTTTTGTAATCTCTGTTTGTGTTATTCTGTTTTTTCTGAGTTGTAATGAGAGCCATACCGTAATTTCGGTTGATGAGGATGAGATTTCGATCAATGACCTAAGTAATGACGAAGATACTCTTGACGATAGTTCAGACCCTGATGTCTTTGAGGATGAAAATGAGGTTGATGATGAGGCTTCGGACAGCTATTTTACAGATTCAGATACAGCTGCTGATGAGATCGTAACAGATGTGGATGCAGATGTTGATGAAGAGTGGATTCCGGTGGAACCTAAAAGAGACCAGAACGGAAAGTATATCATTGTCTGGCTTTCAGGAACTCCCTATGAAATGGGTTATCAGCACGGACAACTGCTTAGAAATGAGATCCAGAATGGTCTTCAGAATTCTGATTACATAAAAGACCTGAAATGGCAGATAAACCTTGCCTCCTATGCACAGCTTGACAAGATCGCTGAAAGTAACAGCTATCCGGATATTGTTCAGGAATGTCAGGGAATGGTTGATGCAGTCGGTGATCTCGGATGGACAATGGAACTATGTCTTATTGCAAATTTCGGAGATGTAATGGTCGAATGGCTGGACTCGGTTGTTCCGGCAAAAAGTCTTTCCAGACCTGGTTGTTCCCAGTTTATGATAAGTGGTGATGCCACTTCTGACGGCAGACTTTATCACGGAAGGCTTCTTGATTGGGATGAGGTCGATTTTCTTCTTTGGTATCCGGTGATCTTCGTCCGCCAACCGATTGATGGGATTCCCCATGTCTATATTGGATTCCCGGGAAATCTCAGTCCATACTCAGGCATGAATATTGCGGGTATTTCCGGTGCATCAAATGAATCTGATCCGTTTAACATGGATCAGCAGAGCTTTACAGGAAGAAGTCATGTTCAGATGCTGGGGCAGATACTTAAGAGAAGTTCGAACATAGAAGATGCAAACCAGTTTATTCTCGGTGAAAAGCACATGAGCGTTGAGCAGTTCGGTCTGACAGATGCAAACGCCGGTATAGGTGTGAATTTTGAGATGACTGCCACGGCTGTTGCAAGACGGGATATGAAAGATGGAGCTGTCTGGATGTCGAATCACTTTGTTGATCCGTCCACAGAGGATCTTGACGGAGATCCTGCGGGGTCATCCTCCTTAAAAAGATTCAAGCGTCTTGAACAGTTGCTGACCCCGGGAAGCGAATACTCTGTTCACGGTACTCTCAACCCTCAGACTATGGTTGATGTTCTCCGTGACAGAATTGATCCGGACACAATGATCGAAAGTCCGCTTGGAACTCTTGACGACGACAGTTCCCTTGCAACGAACGGAGCCATTTACGCGATTATCTTTGATCCGGGAAATCTTTTCTTCTGGGTCGCATCCGGAGAAATTCCTGTTCCTGAGCAGCAGTTCGTGGGATTTTCTCTTTCAGATCTTCTTGATCTGCCCGGTGAAAAACCGGTAACTCCTGAAGTTATTGACTGATCAGTCTAACTGGTCTTTTAAGCTGTCTGTGCAGCTTTCTTTCTTTTGCTGAGACTGAAAAGAAGCATTGAAAATATTGTGAGAACTCCGAAGGAAGAGAGTATAACCCAGATGATCCATGGATCGGATGCTTCCCAGAGAATTCTGTTCGCTTCGTACTGATCGACCCCGAGAGTCTGCTGAAGGTATGGAAAGAAGTTAAAATTCTCAATGCTCATTTTTTCAATTGTTTCGGGAAGAAGGTTGTCAGGGTTCGTTGCTCTGTAGTCAGCTACAACTTTCTGAAGAGTTTCAAGAGGGATCTTCTTAACTTCGAGCAGGTACTGTTTTGTTATTACAAGTTTATTCGCAAAAGCATCATACAGTGGTCCTGAGATGCCGTTACCCACGATCCATCCGAAGGCAAAAGGAATGTTTGAAAGTCCCATGTAAAGTGCCTTTTTATCAGGAGGAGCGTTAACTCCTATATACTCACTGAATTTAGGTGAACAAGTCATCTCGCCGAAGCTGAAAAAGACGATCGATATTGCGGTGACAGTTCCGGCCATGAAGAGTCCTGAAGTTAGAAAGGCAGCCGTTGTAAGAAGAACTCCCGCTGTTATTGCAACCAGTCTCGGGAATTTACCTGTAACGACACTCCACGGTACCATGAAAATTATAATGCACATAGCATTAATATTTATGATCTGCTCGGCTTTAACATTTCCATTGTTGGTCATAAAAGCCGGAAGGATCGATGCAAGATCTCTGGAGTCAACCCACTGGTTAATAAAGTTCGGAAGAAGGTCCCAAAGCTGCATGAACATTAACCAGAAACCACTGAAAATAAGGAGGAACATCATAAAATCCTTATCTTTAAGAGCAGTAACTGTGTCCATTAATGCTTTTTTTGTGGATTTGGAGGTGTTCTTATTTTCAGGTTCGGTATAAAAGAAAATGGTCGGAATGAAGTTCAATGCGGTAACAAACGCAGCTGCATAGAAAACAAAAGACCATGTGTATCCGTCTGTCTGGTTTCCTCTTAAGGCACTTGCCATAAGCGGTGCAAGAAATCCACCTATATTGACGATCCAGTAGAAAAATCCGAAACCTAAGGAGCTGTTCTCTTCATTGACCGAAGAAGCTACGGTTCCCTGTACCGGCGGTTTAAAGATCGCTGTACCTGTTCCGACAACTATTCCTGCAAGCATCATTGCCCAGAAACTGGTGGCGTTTGCCATAAGAACGTATCCGAAAATGTTTAAGGAAAAGGCGGTGTAGAGACTTTTCTTATATCCGAAGTTATCTGTAAATGAACCGCTGAACATAGGTATTAAACTCTGGCATGCTGCCCATACCATGAAAATAAGACCTTTTTCTGTGAAAGTAAGTCCGAGACCATGCTCATCAGCTGTTGCAACCATCCATAGAGGAAGTACTGCTCTTACTGAAAAGAAAGCCAGCCTTTCAAACATTTCCATAACATTTACGATCCAGAAATTTTTCTGAAATCCTTTGATCTGGGAAATAACACTCATTTAGAACTCCTGATTAAATTAGCGATTTCTACACAGAGCGATTATAACGGCTGAAATATTTAAATCAATTTAGTTAGGGCGCATCCTGAATTTCCGGAATTCTTCTCTTCAGTCTGATCATCATCGGTTTCAGTATTGGATTCAGTATCTGTTTCAGAAGTATCTTTATCCGGAATTTCTTCGATCAGGTCATTGTCTGTTGAAGAAGAGTCTTCGGTTTCATCATCATTTAGATCATCCCGACTGCATTCGTATTCGTATTCAGTCCCCTGGATAATGTCCGCAATGCCGTTTTGATCCGGATCCATTTCTATCTGGGAGTTTTTTTCGATGATCGAACTGATGAAATAAAAAGCGGCAGGAATATTTTCCTTTACTGTGTCATTTATCTGGTCAGCGGAAAGATCAAAACCGGCAGGATCTCCTGAATGAGGTCTAAGTTCAAAGGTGAATGCAGGTTTATTGTCGTTGTTTATCATAAACCACTCGGTCATTTCTCCGTAAGTATTGTAAAGTCCTGTTATCTGCATAACAAGGTAGTTGCTGCCGCACTGAGAAAAAATATGACCGGACATCTGAGACCCGAGATCTTTGTAAAATTCAACCTCCTGAGGTGGCTCGTTGGTGCTCCCCGGAGGATAAAGGATAAGCTGCCCGAAAGAATGATAGGTAATAAGTCCCTCAAGAGACTTTATTCCCTGTTCTTCGGGGATAGAATTCACATCATTTTCCATAAGATTCCGAATAGACTGGGTTTCCGGCTCGCTGAAAGGTGCTTCCCCGTGAATATAGTCAACTTTTATCCATGATGCATCGTAGTTCCTGTTTAGATCTACCCCTATCGTTTCATCCGGATGAACTTTTCTGTTGTATCTCCACATCCTTTCCTTTTCCCATGAAAAAAGATACCCGTCAGGGTTCAGCATAGGAACAAACCAGAGGATGGATTTCTCAAGGATCTGTTGTAAAAATGTATTTGAATCCTTGTTTCTTACGATAAATTCAGCTATTGAAAGAGGCACTTCATATGATATCCATTCCCTCGCATGATGGAGCCCGACAAAGAGAATTTCGGGCGGATCGTCCTGTGTTGAGGAAGTGATCTTTATAGCTTTAATATCCCTGTTCTCAACAGAGTGGCCTATTGAAAATACTTCAGCAACATCACTGTGCTCAGTCGCTATGGCTTCAATTCTGCTGTTGATCTCCTCCAGGCTGGAGTAACTTCCTCTGTTGTCAGCCAGCTTTATCTCTAAGAGCTCAATATTACAGATTAATTTAAGCTGAAGAGCTTCCTGGGGAGTTAGGTTTAAGATATAAGTGACCTTATCTTTGTCTCTGCCGGCACTGACAATGTCGAAAACCTCCAGTTCTTTCAGGATATTTAAATCGTCTGAACTGTTCCCCAGTGTTACTTTGAAAATATCGGCATTTGTATAGCTATAGAACAGCAGAGTGATAAAGATGGCAAAAGCATGTTTCATGATGAAACCTCAACAAAAGATCTATAGTAGTATAATTAAAAACAGCGTGTCAGTCAAAACTTGATAATTGATGATTTATTGTCTAATCTAACTAACAGTTGGGTTTTTGCTGTCAATGAGGAAAAATGAGTTCCGGAAAGAAAGAATACCTCAAAAAAAGACGGAAAAGTCTGTTAATGGCAGTTGCAGGCGTTGCTGTCTTCGGAGCGGCACTTTTTGTGCTGTCTTTTTTTAACAGAAAGATGAATGTGGGTGTTGTTTCCAGCGGAGGTCTTTACGACATTTCAGGAAAACTCAGAAAGTCTGTTGATGCTGAGATCGAAAAAAGTAAGAATATCCTGAATAAACCGGTTAAAGTGCGGTTTCTGTATGATGAATCTTCGGGAGAATTGACACTGAAAGATAAGCTGAAGGTCAGAAAGAAGAAGCTGGATAATGTTGTTTTTTTCCTTAAGCAGCATGGGGAAATGCTTTATTCAGAAGATTTTGCTTCAGATGATGAAAATATTTTCTGCAGGGGAGTGATGAAGAAAGGAGAAGACTTTTTTTTCATTTATTTCTGTAGTGACAAGAGGGATTGATATTGTGATCAGGCGATTTGTTTTTAATATAAAAACTTGAAAAAGTAATAAAAAAAGGTTAAATGTCTTGAGATTTATTATTTGCGACAGTGTTCTGTGAAGGAGGATTAAGTTGAGAAGGCTTTTAATAGTTACTCTTTTGATAGTATTTGCTCTCCCGTTGTTTGCCGAAAAAGTTCTGTTTATGAGACCTGTTACCAAAAATATTGAGAGGAGAGATGCCACACGTATATCCAAGGATATGGAGGTGGTTCTTGATTCAAAGTTCAACTACCTGAGCTATAGAAAACTTTCCAAGTCCAGTTACAGAGCTTTGAAAAAATGCGGAAGCAATGCAACTTGCTGGTATGACAACTCTGATGGAGATTTTCAGTATTCAATACTTACTCTTATCAGCCGTAATGATTACGATGAGGTTGTTGTGAGAACAGTTCTTATCGGAATTGATATGGAAGAGATCATAGAAGACATTTCTAAAACTTATGACTATGTTGATTCAGCGGATAAAAAAGCTCTTTACAGACAGCTTAGGGAACTTACTAAGAATGTTTACAGAGACATAAAGAGTGGGTCAAGTTCATCAAAAACAAGCAGAAAAAGAGGCCGTAGCGGCGGTGGTGATGATGAACTCGAAAAACGTATGGCCAAAGAACGTGAAAGAAAGGCCAGGGAAGAAGAAGAAAGAAAAGAACGTGAAGATAGAAGAAGAAGAAAACTCGAAGAGGAAAGACGCAAGAGAGAGATAGAGCTTGAGAAAAAGAGAGAGGCTGAGGAAAGAAGAAGAAAAGAGATCGAAAGGAAAAGGAGAATAGCCGAAGAGAGAAAGAGAAGAGAAGAGGAAAGAGAAAGAGAGCGTCTTGAAAGAGAAAGAGCAAGAAGAGAAGAAGAAAAAAGAAGAGAAAGAATGGATAAAAAGCGTAGCCTGGAAGAAAATGCAGAAAAGCTTACCAGAGCAAGAGAACTTGTTCTCGAGATGTGTGCTCAGGGTAAATACAATGTTGCTATTAAGGCTATCGTTAAGGTCAGCAAGCTGAAATGTGAGTGTGAAGAGGATGCAAAGGTTCTTGCTCTTAAGACTCAGCTGCTTAACTTCAACAAGGTCAGAGGAAAGATCCTGAAGGGTGTTAAGCTCCTGGACCACAATCTTATTCTTGATAACCTCGAAGCGGCAAAAGCTCTCGATGAATATATTGTTCCGGGCGGTACTGACTTTTCAAAGAAGATCGACAAGATCGAAGCGATAGGATACATGGCAAAAGGTCAGGCAATGGAAAAACAGGACAACTATACCCTTGCAAACGAGGCTTTTGAAAAGTGTGTCTATCTTGATCCGGATAAGAGCGAATGTAAAGACTGGCTTGATTCGAAAGGCACTCTTGTTAAGAGAATATATGATAAGGCATCTGTTATGAAGAACTTTAACCCGACCAAGGCGAAAGAGCTTCTCAGATCCGTTCTTAAGCTTGTTACCGCTGAAAATGAATATTATAAAAAAGCGGAAGCTGATCTGAAAAAAATGTCCTATTAATTTTCGTGACCTTTTCTCTCCACACTAAATTTCAGTTAATAGTTTTCTTTTTATCCGTATTTTTTATTTCATGCAACGGCTCTTCTTCTTTATCTATCTGCATGGATAAAGAAAACAAATGCAGACATTTCTTCTCAGGATGTGTTTCGGTAAGTGATGAGAAAACTATAGATTATTACAGTATTTCCGGAAACAGCTTTGAGAAAATAAAAACAAAAGGCAAGGTTCCTCTGGCAGTTGACATGCAGAGAGATCTCTATGTACTTAAAGGAATGGACGAAGACGGTATAAGCATTGAGATCAGAAAAAATGATACTGTCAAAAAACTAGAGTTTGGCCAGGAGACCAGTTCTGTTCTTTCGGCCTGTTTTTTAGATGACGGTTCACTGGCAATGCTTCAGCTGGACGAAGAAAGTTCAGTCGAAAGATCGTATATCGTATCAATATCTGATGTCAATTACTCTGAGTTGACAGGTTTTAAGGTGATTGAAGAGAATACAAGAGACCTTTTCAATAGACTGTTTTCTCTGGGTGCTGTTATTGAGAGACCTGCAGCAGTACAGTGTTACGGGCAGAATGTTTATATTATATCTCATAGGATCTTTTCGGACATGATGAATGTTGTGGTATATAAACTTGACCGCTCTGAAAAGAAACTTGAATATATCACAGGGTATTATCCTGTAAATACAGGAAAAGTTTCAATTCACTTTCAGGAAAAAGACAGCATTCTGTATATATACACCGGCAATAGACTTGTTACTGTAAAGGGGTTGGGATTTCCAGTAGAAAGGGTGTTCAATGAGCCTGGAGAAATTCTGTTCTATAGTGAAAGCATAATTTCAGGCACATATCTTTACTTTATTCCGGATAACAAGGCGCCAGGAGAATCTGAGATAAGGAAAATCCTGCTTTAGATCTTAAAAAAATAGAAAACGGTCACAATAATTGATGATATAACTGTAACTCGTATTGCTTTTTTATAAATGGTCTGCTGGAAAGTCTTTTTTCTAAAGTAGTATTCGTGATTAATTGCAATAAGTGAGAACAACGGAATTATGGCCGCAGTTTTTTGGTCTGACAGCAGGAATCCGATAATGGAAACTATATTTAGAAAACTTGAAAGCAGTACCAGATGAGCAAGTGAAATGATGTCTGTAATTGTTTTTCTTCCAGCTTTTCTGTCGCCTTTTATATCCGAAA
>CAZTKP010000104.1:0-9388 GCA_964614215.1 uncultured Spirochaetales bacterium
GTCAGCTTAAAGAAATGAAGGCCATAGAAAAACCCATCTATAACTTTGTAAAACATCTCCGTGAAAAAAACACAGTTCATGTCGAACCCGCTGATATCGTTATACTTGAAGGCATCATGACCTTCCATAGAAAAGAACTCAGAGAACTACTTGATATAAAAATATTCGTCGATACCGATGCAGATATCAGACTTCTGCGAAGGATCAGAAGAGATATTGAACAGAGAGGCCGTTCATTTGATGAAATTCGTGAGCGTTATTCCAGAATGGTCCGTCCCGCATACCTTGATTTCGTAAAACCCACCATACAGTTCAGTGACTTGGTCATCCCCGAAGGAGGTAACAACCACGTCGCCATCGACATGATCGTCTCAAAAATCTGTCACTGGCTGTCTGAGAATTAAGTCTTTTTTGATGTTTCTGATAAATACGCACGGACATAACATTCTAAAAACACTCAACTAATTTTCAAATACGAGTATTTTTGACTCCAGTGGAAAAAACTCGCGAGTATTTTTGACTCAGGGTGAAAATACCCGTATAATGGTTTTGTGTTTAAACTTTTTACGGTGATAGAATGTTTGAAAGAGCAATTACTGCGCAGGTGAAAAAAGATCTTAAGAAAAAGATGGTCTTTATCGGTGGTGCAAGGCAGGTCGGAAAGACCACGATGGCAAAATCCATCCTGTCTGATGATGGTTTCTACATGAACTGGGATATTGCAGCTGACAGGGAATCAATAATGAAGAATGAGGTTCCTGCTCAGAACATGATAGTTTTTGATGAGCTGCATAAAAATGTTCAGTGGAGACAGTATCTCAAAGGGATTTTTGATCAGTATGGAAAAGAAAAGAAGATACTTGTTACAGGGAGTGCAAGACTCGATTTTTACAGACATGGTGGTGATTCACTTCAGGGACGTTATCATTATCTGAGAATGTTTCCGCTCTCAGTAGCGGAACTTAAAATAAAAAAGGATGATGAACTTGAGGATCTTTTCAGATTGAGTGGTTTCCCTGAGCCATTTTTCTCAGGCTCAGAAGTTGAACTTAAAAGGTGGTCAAGAGAGTATAGAATGAGACTTGTTCAGGAAGATATTGTTTCACTTGAGAACACAACTGAGCTTCAGAAAATCGAGTTGATGCTTCTCAGGTTGCCCGAACTAGTGGGCTCTCCGCTTTCACTGAACTCTCTGCGGGAAGATCTCAATGTCAGTCACAAATCTGTTTCAAGCTGGTTTGAAATTCTCGAAAGACTTTATTCGGTTTTCAGAATTCCGCCGATGCAGAGTAATATCCTCCGGGCTGTAAAAAAGGAGCAGAAACACTATCATTACGACTGGACACTCGTTTTAAAAGAAGGGCCTCGTTTTGAAAATATGGTGGCAGTTCATCTGCTCAAATGGATCTGCTGGCAGCAGGATGTCTTCGGAAGAGATATTGAGCTTAGATATTTCAGAGACATTGACGGAAGGGAAGTGGATTTTGTCGCTGTTGAAAATGATAAACCTCTCTTCTGCGTTGAATGCAAGCTCAAGGAAAGCTCAGTCTCAAAAGGTCTGCTGTATTTCAGAAACAAGTTTCCTGACTGCAAAGCATGGCAGATACATTTAAGAGGAAAAAAGAACGTGACAACAAAGGAAGGGATTCGAATAGCCCCCGCACTTGAATTTTTGAAGGAGCTGGTTTAAATTTAACCGTAACAATTCTTTTGGAGAAAAAGATGACACTATCATTTGCAATAGTCGGATGCGGCAGGATACTCAAAAAACACCTTGAGGCCATTCGTGATATTGAAAAGGCGAAACTTGCCGCAGTCTGTGATATAAATCCCGAAAAAGCTCAAAAAGCAGGCAGAGATAACGGAGTTCCATATTACACCGACTACAACGAAATGCTTGAAAAACATCCTGAAACAGATGTCGTGACCATTCTTACCCCAAGCGGAATGCACCCCAGGCACGTTATTGAGATAGCGGAAAAATACAAAAAACACATAGTCTGCGAAAAACCCATGGCACTTAAACTTCAGGATGCAGACGAGATGATAAAGACATGCGACCTTAATGGAGTCAGACTATTTGTTGTCAAACAGAACCGTTTCAACCTGCCCGTTCAGGTCCTGAGAAAAGCAGTGAAGGAAAATAAGTTCGGAAAACTCGTGATGGGAACCGTCAGAGTCCGCTGGTGCAGAAAACAGGAATACTATGATGCTGATGAGTGGAGAGGAACGTGGGAACTTGACGGCGGAGTGATCGCAAACCAGGCAAGTCACCACATTGATCTGCTCGAATGGATGCTCGGAGAACCCGTAAGCGTTATGGCCATGAACGGAACATACCTCAGCGACATCGAAGTTGATGACACCTGTGCCGCAATAATCAAGTTCAGGAACGGAGCTATCGGAATAGTCGAAGCCACGACAGCCACAAGACCAAGAGACCTCGAAGGATCGCTATCCATACTCGGAGAAAAAGGTAACTGCGTCATCGGCGGATTCTCCGTAAACAAAATGGAACAGTGGAACTTTGAAGACGAAACACAGGAAGAAAAGGAAAAGGTTTTAAGCCAGTTCAGCGAAAATCCACCCAACGTCTACGGATTCGGACACAGAAGATACCTTGAAAGCGTCATCGAATCAATTGAAAGCGGCAAACGCGCACTCGTTGACGGACTCGAAGGAAGGAAATCGCTTGAACTCATCAACGCCATCTACGAATCAGTTGAAACAGGCAAGGAAGTAAAGCTCAGATTTGAAAGTAAATGGTCTAAACTCGGAAGGAAATAAGATTGAAGAAGATAAAATCTCAGCAGGTATTTGATGCAAACATCTTTCAAGTCTCAAAAGTCACACTTGAAAGAAACGGAAAGGAAGTCGTGCATTCGGTAGTAAACTTCCCCGGCACAGTCTGCGTCCTCCCCATCACGCAAAAAGGAACAATACTCCTTGAAAAACAGTACAGAACACCCGCAGATCAGTACCTCATTGAAATACCCGCAGGAAAGATCGACAAAGGAGAAAACCCCGAAACCACAATGATCCGCGAACTCGAGGAGGAAACAGGGTTTAAAGCAATTAAACATAAAAAATGCTACGAAGCATACACCAGTTGCGGATGCCTCGACGAGTATCTCCATTACTACATCGCACTCGTCGAAAAAATGGACGAAAACCAAAGAAAACTCTTTCCCGATAACAATGAAGACATTGAACTCTTTGAAGTTACAGTCGAAGAAGCCTTAAACCTAGTTGGGGACAGGGAAATAGTCGACGCAAAGACCATCATGATGATAAACGCCTACGCTGCGGGGCAGATAAAGATTTAACGAAAAATCATTTTAGATTCTTTTTAATTTCAAGAACTTTCTTTTCTCCAAATTCATTTGTATTCCCTTGCTATCAAACAGCATGTATTCAAAATTCAGAACATATTTCTTGATATTTTCAGGAACTTTCATCGAATCACTTAAATTTTTCTCAACCAACCATTTTCTATCTCCATGATAAAAGACAACGGGTAAAATAATTCGCGGTTTTTTGTGAGCTTCAAGGTCCTCCATTATCATTAGATATTGATACCTGAGAAGTTGTGAGAGAATTCCGTAATCCATGTATGACTTATGTTCAAAGAGTATGTACACGTCGGTTCTTGAACCCTTTTTCGTGTTGAGTTTTATTACCAGATCTGAAAGATGCGCCTGAAGTTTTTCATCAATATAGCTTGATTTCTCAGTAGTTATTGAGTTGAGATCAAGATCTTTAACAATTTTCTGTGGCAGGAATCCACTAAGAAAATCCTTTACATTTTCAGAGCTTTCGAACACTTTCATGAAAAAATTGTTGTGAACTAACTTTGAATTTGCCAATTTGACTCTCCTTTGAAGTATTAGAAACTATTCAGGTTTTTATACTGTGGACATTCTTCCGGGTTGGTATACCCTGAAGAGAGAGTTGCGGTTGCACTTCTGTTAAAATCATCTGTTCCTTTAATTTTCAGATCTTTCGGGAAATACCAGAAATCACGAAGAAGTGGACAGGGTTCAAAATATCCATAACCGCTACCATGCCAGCCAAGATAAAATGATGGATAATTACCGGGAACAGGGCAAGTCTCGAAATATTCATAGCAGTCGTTTCCGTAACCTTTTTTACAAATATTAAATTGAGACACGTTGTTGTTTGTATTGTAATGCTTTTCACAGGCGGGTTCACATAGAGAAGGTCCGGGGTCTTCATCCCATTCGTCAGGATAAAGCTTGTTACAACCAAGAGAAAGTTCATAGTCTTCAGAATCAACTGGGCAGTTACTATCATCTGAACATGATGCAAAAGCGTACCAGTTAGCTTCATTAGGAATAACGTGATTATATCTGTAACTGTCCAGATTCGGTTTAAAGTAGGCTGTATATCTCTGAGTAGAATAAGAATAGTAAAGACGGTCATATTTCATTTTAATTTTACTTTTATAATGTCTGTACTGTTTTTTGAAGTTAGAATTGTTATTGCCGCATATCTGATAATAGACGCTGTCTTCATCAATATCCGGATTGTTAAGGATCTGAAAGTTAAAGTCAGCTGTACTTAAAAGATCTGCATTTGAAAAAACAGATGGCCTGAACTGAACCTCAAGTTCTTCATTTTCTTCATTTATATTAATAGAAACCATTTGAGCGTAATCACTGGATGATTTTGCTATCCTTATTGGTGTGTCTATAAAATTAAAATAGCCGGATTCAGAATTTCCGTTTATGTTGGATTCAATAATCCATCTAACTTGGTCATAATATCCCGGTTCAAAAAGGGCCGGTGACGGAGTGTATGGTAGAAAATAGTAGCTAACCTCATGTGAGATCGGATTAACAAGTTTTATGGGAGAGAGTTCCGCAATTTTTTCAGGATAAATTTCATGACAGTAGGTTTGTGTGCAACTTTGAAGATTTCCAGCTCTCGATCTGTGGAGTTTTCTTCTTACAAGATAAACATGAACTTTTTTTACAACGCCTGCTATTTCAGCATTGATCTTTAAAGTAGGAGCTGAGTTGTAATAAACTTCCTGATAGTTTTCAATTTCAAGGCTAAAGCTTGTCACAGTATTATCAATAACAAAATCATCACTTCTGGTAGTTTCAGCACCTATCCCGTTTTTAGATGTCACTGTTATAGTGTATAATCCCTCATCCCATGTTGAAATATCTTCCTGAAAACTGCCTGTTGAGTTAGCACAGTACTCAAAATGACTTCCGTCTTTCAGTATTTCACAACCAATAATTGTGCTGTCAGAGGAAATACTGTAGTAAACGGAGCTAAAAGTCTGATTTGTAACCATGACAGATAAATTAGGCAGATTGGCAGTAATGTTTCCTTCAAAACAGAAATTTGAGGCTGTGTCCTGAAACGGTTTGCAGTTATCAAAAGAAGCGTTTCCGAATGAATCTTTAGAACTTATGGTAACATTATAGGTTGTACCTGTGTTCGCATTAAATGGGCATGAATAGAAGTGTTTCCCCATTCCGTCAATATATGTGTGATAACAATCAGGTGTGGAATACGATCCGTTAACACGCATCACGAAATTTGAAATACTTTTGTCAGATGAAAAACCGAGATAGATTTTGCCATCATCATAGGAGTATCCTCCGGAGTTCATAGGCACAGGCTCTTTGTCGACAGTATAACTGAAAGACGTCTCAGTCTTGTTGCCTGCTTTGTCGGTAGCTTCCAGATAAAGTGTGAAATTATTCAGGTTATGATAAAGATTTTCATAAGGTATAGCTGTATTAAAGTATTCATCTTCTCTGTGAGGTATCCAGAATTCACAAGAATCATCATTTTTTGAGCAACCTGCACCGCCTGAAGAGCTTCCCCACCAGACATCTCGAAGGCCGGATATAGGCCAAGTGTATTCGTTCTGATAACCGATAGAGTTGAAAGCATTGTCAACATATTTGAATTTAATATCAAGGTTCCCCTCTCTGCCGAAATTATCAGAAATCAACGAAGCAAGAATAACATAATCATCATCTATGACAGAACCGCCGAACTGGTCAGGGTCAATAAGAATAACAGGGGCTTCATCATCAATGTAAAATGAAACTGTGTTTTCAGTTTCACGACCTGCAAGATCGAGACAGTAAATTGAAGCAGTGTTCATCTGAGCCGGGCCGATTTCAGGGTCAAGTAGTTCAGAGCCTGTGAAAACAATAGAGTTCGTTGGAAAATCAACGATATCATAAGCTTTAGAACCGTTTATTCTAAGCTCACAGAAATAGAGGTTCGTCTCTTCAACAGTGTAGTTCAGAACAAGATTTGATGAAGTGCTTTTAAAGGTGTTGCCTTCGAGGTCTGCCGAATTTGAGATAGTGACGGAAGGATTAACGGTGTCGATGGTGAAACTGAAAGCATCTGATTCAGGCGTTTCATTCCCTGCCTGATCCGTTACCTTGAAATGATAGACAACGGAAGCATCTGCAGGTTCCTGAATATTAAAAATATGAGGCGGATTATTTAAATTTTTACTGTAAGGGGCTTCATTCCTTCTTTTCCAATAGTTTAGTGTCTGTTCAAGGTTGTCTGTAGCTGTTATCTCGATGGTTATGTCTCTTGAATCAATGAAGCCGTTCTCATTGATTTGAGGGGTCATTTCAATAGACTGAATTTCAGGTTTTATAGTGTCAATTGTTTTCTGAAATTCTGTTGTTGTCTCATTGCCCGCCTTATCTGTAAATTTAACACTGAAATTGTAACTTCCGTCTTCACCGTCTCCGGGAAGGTCGGATTTATTTATCTGAAACTCACCTGTCAAAGATGTGCTGACCTCTTTATCATAACTGAAATCTGTAGAACTTGAGGCCGTCTTTACAGCTAACTGGACATTTCTGAAATTAGTTTCCGTAATCTCATAATCAGCAGTGAAGGGAATGGTTGTAAATTCTCCTGTGATAACAGTTTCATTGCGTAAAATTTCAAATTTATCGATCACAGGATCAACAGTATCTTTCACTGCCTGAAGGGTTGCGGTGCCCGTGTTTTCAGCACTGTCAACAACTCTGATCCCCACTGTTCCTTCTCCGTCACCATCAACATAAATAAGTTCAGCAGTGTAGATCCCTTCATCGTTAATGTCGGAAATATTTTGAGTTTCAACATTTCCGAAAATTTCAACAAGATCAATCACGAGATCACCTTCATCATCAGGAAGAGCTTTAAATCTGATGTCGAAAACGGAACCGTTGGTATAAATGATATTATCAACAGAATAATCCTGAAATTCAGTCTCAAAAGAACGTTTAAACTGTTTTTGTGAAATTACCGGAGGTTGATCTGTGACTTTTTTAGGAGTTTCATTTTCCGGGAAAAGCTCGGAATCATCAGTTGCGATCGTGTTTATAACAGTCTGAAGATCGGAAAACCCCAGTCCAGTTGAATTTTCATCACTTTCAAGGAACAGCTTTACTGCAATTGCGTACCAGTAACGGAAAAGATAGGAATCTACGCCGAACTGGTTAATAGTTCCGCCACCGTCAAGAACGCCTCTGGTGTCGGTCTGGATGTCATCAATAATTGCTTTTAAGACCTGCTCGATCGTGATCGCTCCCGGTTCAAGCGCAGGATCATGTCTTTCTCCGATAAGAACGGCTAGACGTTCAAGTCCGGCAAGAACAATGTAGTATTTTGAGTTTTCAGTAAGCTGATTTTTGCTCACAGGTTCAATGTAAAGCGGAAAATCACTGTCAATATGTCCGGAAATAAGAGAAAAAGACTTCTCAACTGCGTCCTGTGGTGACATGGTTCCTTTAAACTCACTGTAAAGTTTTTCTCGGATGGTTGTTAGAGGTGTTGCAATAACTGTTGTGATCTGATTAGGCAGAACAACTTGATTCGTAGATAGTTCCGAGTCAAACTCAATTGATTCATCTTCAAGAAAAACCGGTTTATATATGCCGCCCTTAAAAACAAAAGTATAATCACCAGGCGCAAGAAAAAGCGATGGATCATCGTTGTTGGAAAAAGGATATGTTCCGATTTCTCTGCCATCGTAATCAAAGATCGAAACAGATTCCCAGTCAGTCAGTTCATTTGTGATATATGCTTTAAGTTTGACAGTATTATTATTGGAGACGATAAAAGAAATTTCTTTTTCTGAAACATTGGTTCCGTCGCTTGCAAGACATTTAATTTTTGCTTCACCATCTGCAATTAATGTTGAGTCAAAACTACCAGAAAAAACCCAATCTTCGTCCTCTTTGTCCTCAATTTTCGGTCCGTCTTCAGGCTCTAGAAAGTAACAGTTAAGTGTTGTGACTTTGACATTGTCATCAGCGGTAGCTCTTACAGTAACTTCACCGTAAACCACTGAGTCTTCTTCAGCCGGCTGTTCGATTGTGATAACAGGTTTTTCGTTGTCAGTTTCACTTCCTGAACCACCGAGAAAAGCGGCTTTTGATCCTGCAAGACTGTCAGTCCATTCTTTGAGGTCCGAAGTCGAAAAACTGTCGCTAACTTCAGGGATAGCTTCTGCAATAATATTTTTTAGAACTGCGGAGTCTATGTTCAGTGTTCCGAAAACCTTTTCAGTCGAACCGTTAATAACATCATCGTCTGCAAGGTCGTCCTTTATCAGGTTGACGAGTTTTTCCGTTGAGTACTGTGTTTCAGGATTGACACCGTTAGCCTGCGAAATGTTTTTAGCTATCACAGAAAATCCCTGAAGCCAGAGATGCCTTTTTGTCGAATCTGTCAGACTTGTCTGAAGTGTCGGAGGAGGCAGTGTGGTGACACTAAGGTAGTCCATCCATTCCTGAGAGGAGGTTTGAGAACCGTAGTTTGCTATAAAAGTTGAAAGGAAATCAACAGTTACAGAGTTTGTCTCTTTTTCTGACGGAGTGAACATCGCTTCACTGCAACCCGTCCATGCAACGGATTCTCCGCTTGAAACAAGGTTTGCTGTTCCTCCGCAGACCTTGACCTTTAAGTTCGAGACAGCGTTCAGTGACTCAAAACTAACTTCACCGTTCTCGTCGGTCTTTGCAGTTGTTACAGTTTTCTCTCCGTCGAGGATCTCAACATCTGCATCTGCCTGAATTGAATAAACTGAGAGAGAGTATTCGAAACTGTCTGTATCCGGCCTTTTTGAGTCACAGGAAAAGATAAAGATGGCAAAAATGATAAAAAAAATAAAGCTTGAAAAGAATCTTTTCATGACATCACCTATCTATAGTAATTAACAAAAAAAGTTGCACCTAAAAATCCGAAGAGATCTATCGAATGATCTCCCGGAGACCATTTATAAAGAACCTGAGTTGAGAGCATAAACCATTCCCAGACCCTGAACTGCAGGTCTATTCCTCCTGCGATCACTCCTCCTACGCTTGCAAAATCATCCTTGTCG
>CAZTKP010000105.1:0-1366 GCA_964614215.1 uncultured Spirochaetales bacterium
GTATCTGTGGATTCGTCTGTATCTGTTACAGTTTCATCTGTCTGCGATCCGTCAGTTCCTGAGTTGTCAGTATCGGTTATAGCGGTATCTTCAACCGCTTCATTGTCAGTTGCATAGAAATCAATATCGGTCCAGTCTTCATGCTCAATATAAGAATTTGTACTGCAGGCAGCAAGTGTTAAAAATGTTAAAATTAATAACTGCCTTTTCATCTCACCTCCGGGGTTCTTCAACCCTTAAACGTCTAAAATTCTTAAAAAGTTGTCAGTAAAACTTAAACTCCATATTCTCAATGACGGTGCAGTCACCGCCTGTTCCGTTCTTAAAGACCAGCCTCTGAAAACTGCCTGTTGCAAAGGCTACCCTGTCCTTTGTATCGAAATATATCAGCTCAACATTTATTCTTCCTGATATAACTCTGTAGAATTTATCGGGTTCTTCCCTGAAAAATATAAAAATACAGTCTTTACAGTCCTGCGGATCGGTCCCGGTGTCAAAATTTATCTCGTTTACACCCTGTGACATTGAGGAAAGTCCGCCGATAAGTAGTCTTCCTGACTTTTTGTCCGTGCTTTCATCAAGCTGGAACTTCACCGAGCCGTCAATATCACTTGAAAAGAGTTGTCTTTCCGGGTTGAACGAGGTCTTTGCGCAGAAAGTGCCGAATTCCTTCTCCACATTTTCAGCACATGAAGATAACAGTATAACAGTAAACAGAATTAGAAAAAGCATGCAGAATTTAAACTTAATAAACATAGTTAAACTCCAGCATGACAGTGTGTGAGATCCTGCTGTAATCAGCGTAATCGCCATATTCTCCATTTACATTTGAAATGTCCGCAAACAGTTCGTACTGAGCTTTTATTTCGTAGTTGTCATTAAACCTGTAACCAGTTCCGACAGAAAATTCCGTAATATGATCGGTTCTGGTCTTTTTTACAATAGTCGGGGCGGAATCCACGTCTTCCCAGTAAACCATTCGATGAATATCCTCATCAAAAGACCTTGAAAAAGTGTATTTAATAAAGACAGGAAGGAAAAATTTCTTTATGTCAAATTCACTCGACGTTCCCAGATAAATGGAATAGAACTTTCCTGCAATATCAAGATTACCGTAAAAGACATCGTTATAGCGGTTATAGGTGATGTTCTGATCCTTGAGAAAGGTCATGGAGATACCTGTGAAAGCATCTAGAGTGAACGATTCGCCGATGAAGTATGTGTTCCCCAGTTCTGTGAAAAAAGACAGTCCATTCAAATACTTAACTGTTTCGTGAGTGGGGATGTAGTATGTAGTTCCCAGTCTAAGGAAAACGGAAACAAGATCATTCCCGTCATAAAGATAGGAGAAGTTAAGTGACGGGTC
>CAZTKP010000105.1:1466-9378 GCA_964614215.1 uncultured Spirochaetales bacterium
TAAAAGCGTTTATCAATTCTGCTTTTCCCTTTTCTTTTCTTTAACAGCTTCTTCATTTTTCTTATTCTTGAGCTTCTGTCAACTTCATTGTCCGGTGTTTCAGTATCTTCATCTTCTGTTTCGGGGATTATCTCGTTAAGGGAAAGTGGTTTTTTTCTTTTTTGCTCTGGAGCCGGGGTCTGAATGTCAGGTTTTTCGTAAATATCTGTCTCGGGGATCTCTTTTTCAACATCAGGAGATGCCGGTATTTCGTTATCAGGTTTTTCGTAAGCAGGTTGCGGAGCCTGGATCTTCCTGATCTTTGGAAGTTTTCTGATTCTGGGAGCAAGCTTTATCTTTATTGCGTCATTGTCATCAGTTTCGTTCTCAGCCGCGATATCGGCATCGGGAATGGACATGGGTTCTTCTTCGTAAAGATCTTTAAAAAAATCCTTTTCCCAGCCTTTTATCTCTTCTTTAGATACGTTCTTATAGAAGTAGACCCTGCTTTTTAAATGCTCGGGATCCTCTTTTGCAAAGATGGTTAAAGTGGCCGAAATTATTAACAGAAATGTGATAGGTCTCATATTTTTTCAGGCGAAAGACGGTACATTGTAACTGCAACTTTCCTGCCCTGAGTATCAAGTTCGATGCTGTGTCTGTGACTGAATCCACTGAATTTAGCATCGGTCCTGATCTTCCACTTTCCTTTCTTAACGACCTCGACGACAAAGGGTATCTGATTGACACCTTTTGTGAGATCTCCACTCCACGCATAGTTCTTCATTTTTCTGAACTCTTCGTTCTCACTGTAGAACTCAACGCCTTCATCAAGGGTGAAATGGACTTTCACATCTTTGTAGTCGGCATCGCTTTCATATTCCATGATGATCCTGATAGGTTCGTTCATGGCAGAGGTCGTTGAAGAGATCAGTTCCTGCTTGCTCTGAGCGGAATTGAAATAGGAAATAACGGATACTGAGACAAGAAGTGCAACTACGGCTGCGACGGCTATCCACCTGAAAGAAATGACAGGTTTTCTTGCCGGGAGCTCAACTTTTTCAAGTTTTTCCATAAGCTTAGAATCAAAAAGTTCACCGTCTCTGTCATCTTCCTGGGCGGAATAATCAGAAAAAAGCCCGCTTACTTTCTGAGCGGCCTCATAATAGTCAGAACATTCGGAACATTCTTCAAGATGGTCCGATATCCTGATATCATCAGTGTTCTTTCCTTCATCAATAAGCTGTTTTATGTCCTCACAGCGCATCGTCTTCCTCCTTTTCAGCTCTTGAACGTTCTCTGAACAGGGAAAGTTGTTTTTTATAGTCATTTTTCGCAATTAATTCGGCAAGTTTACGCCTTCCTTTGAATACTCTGGATTTCAATGCTGAAAGTGATATTTCGAGTATTTTTGCTGCCTCTTCATAGCTTATCTCCTCGATATCTACAAGTACTACCGCAACTTTCAGCTTTTCGGGCAGATTTGAGATAAGGAAATGAACCTCAGTTCTTGTGTCTTTTTCGATGAGTGCAGCTTCGGTATTGTCAGGCGCAATAAAAATTTGTTTTTCCGGAGTTTCAGGGTCTGAACTCATCTCGACCTTGGTCGCGGGAGACCTGAAATAGTTAATGAGCTCATTTTTTATTATTCTCCACAGCCAGGTCGTGAAACTGCCGTTGATCTGGTATCTTGTGATAGAAAGATAGGCCTTGACCAGCGCTTCCTGAAGGATGTCGTCCGCAAGCGCCGCATTCCCTCCCGCAATGTTGACAGCGAAGGAACGTAACTTTGCTCTGTGCATCGAGATAAGTTCACAGAATGCTTTTTTATCACCGTTAATCGCTTTTTTCAGGAGTTTCTGTTCAAGATCGTTCGTCATTTAGAAAAGGCCTTTAATCGTTCCGTCACTTTCAATATCCATACTTTCCGCAGCAGGTTTTGCAGGTAAACCGGGCATCGTCATAATGTCTCCGGTATAAACTACAAGAAATCCTGCGCCTGCTGAATATTTAACATCTGTGATCTCCAATGTGAAGTTTTTCGGTCTTCCTTTGAGATTTTTATTGTCCGAGAAGGACGACTGGGTCTTTGCCATGCAGACCGGGATCTCAGCAATTCCCCATTTCATGCGCTGATCGATCTTCTTTAGCACTTTTCTCGGAATATGAACATTTTTAGCGCCGTAGATCTTCTTTGCTATTTTCTCAATTTTTTCAACAGGATGGTCACTGAGCTCATAAGTGTAGTTCACGTCTCCTTTTTCACTGTGTGCCGCATCGGCGACAGCCTGAGCAAGTTCAAGAGCGCCTTCGCCTCCTTTTGCCCATACTTCCGCAGTGAATATCCTTGCGCCCATTTCTTCTGTGAGCTCTGTCACTGCCTTTATCTCTTCGTCGCTGTCGTTAGAGAATTTGTTGAGAGCCACGATGACGGGACGGTTGAAGGACTGCATGTTCTCAATGTGTCCGCGAAGGTTGTCAAATCCCTTTCTTACAGCCTCAGGATTATTTTCGCCAAGCTCTTTAAGCTTTGCTCCGCCGTGATATTTGAGGGCTCTGATGGTAGCCACTATCACGACTGCATCGGGGGGTGACATTCCTTTAGTTCTGCTTACGAGGTTGAAGAACTTTTCAGCACCGAGGTCACTTCCGAAACCTGCCTCGATAACGACCATATCCGCGTATCTTCTTGCAATGTCGGTTGCAACGATCGAGTTGGTTCCGTGGGCGATATTTGCAAACGGACCTGTGTGTATAAGTGCCGGATTTCCTTCAAGAGTCTGGACAAGATTGGGCATGATGGCATCTTTGAGAAGAATACTCATCGAACCCTGTGCGTTTATTGCCCCCGCCTTTAACGGAATACTGTCGGAAGTTTCAGCGAGTATTATTTCGGCGAGTCTTTTTTTAAGGTCTTCTGTATCCCAGGAAAGCCCGAGAATTGCCATGATCTCGGAAGATGCCGTTATGTCGAACTTGCTTTCCCTGACCATTCCCGCCTCTTTCCCGAGGCCGATGACCATGTTCCTTAAAGATCGGTCGTTCATATCGAGAACTCTGTCCCAGATGATCTCTTTTGGAAGAAGACATTTCTGTTCAACTCTTGAATATTCATTATCCAGAAGTGCGGAAAGAAGGTTGTGAGAAGCAGTAACAGCGTGTATGTCACCAGTGAAGTGCAGGTTGATGGAATCCATAGGAATAACCTGAGAATGACCGCCTCCCGCAGCACCGCCTTTCACACCGAAAACAGGGCCAAGACTCGGTTCACGCAAGGTAACGATCGTCTTTTTGCCGATCTGGTTGAGAGCTTCGCTAAGACCGATGCTTAAAGTAGTTTTTCCCTCGCCCGCCGGAGTAGGTGTCATTGCGGTAACAAGCACCATTTTCGCCTTAGGTTCACCCACTTTCCGTGCATCAAGACTGATCTTTGCGACATTCCTTCCCCACGGAATGACATCACTCTGATCAAGACCCATCTTGTCGGCGATATCACCGATCGGTCTCATCTTTACCGATGAAGCAATTTCATAATCTGTAGACATTTTCCACCCCTTCAATGATTTAACCAGCAACATTGTCTTATATTGACAGATTTTGTCAAGACAAGGACGGTTTTGATGAATTAAGTGATGTTTTAGATGAAATTATGGGTATAAATTGCGACCTGATTTTGAGACTTAAGTTAAGATCTCGGAGATCTGTTTTAGGTATTCTTGCCAGGAAACTGCTGAAACATTTGCGGTGAGAGGTTTCTCCTTGTCAATGGTGCAGACAACGAAAGCTTTTTCAGTTTTTCCTTCAAAAAGTGATATGAATTTCTCAAGTGATTGAGCATGACGGCGGGTAGGCGTGCCGGTTTTCTTTATTTCAATCGGATAATACTTGTCATTGCTGGTAATTATCAGATCAATTTCCATTCCGTCATGTGACCGCCAGAATGAAATATCAATGTTTTTTCCGCTATTTCTAATAATTTTAAGTGTTTCACTAACGATAAATCCTTCAAAAAAGGCTCCTGACATTGATCCGTTAAAAAGTGACTCTTTATTTCCCTGTCTGGTAAGGTAGGACGGGATTGAAGAATCAATAAAATACATTTTGGGAGATTTAACCAGCCTTTTTCCAATGTTTGTATGGAAAGGTCTGAGAAGATAAATAATAAAAGAAGACTCCAGAATTGAGATCCATCGCTTCACAGTAGGTATTGAGACTCCACTGCTTCTTGAAATTCCGGCAAGATTAAGTTCCTGAGAATGATTCGCTGCACAAAGACCTGAAAATGTCTGGAAAAGCGATAGGTCTGAAACACTGACAATGTCTCTGACGTCTCTTTCCACGTATGTTCTGATATAGGAGGGAATCCACGTGTCGCGAATTTCAGGTTTTACAATAACTTCAGGATATGTGCCGTTCCAGAGAATGTTCTCTACTGTTGTTTCTCCCGGAACATTGTATTCGTTATAGCTCATTGGAAAAAGATCTACGATCGCAATTCTTCCGGCAAGTGAGTCACTCACATCTTTCATCATATTGAACTGTTGAGAACCCGTCATTAGCCACTGTCCTGCAAGATCTCTATTTGAATCAATCTCCATTTTTAGATAGGAAAAAAGTTCAGGAACATATTGAATTTCATCAAGAATAGTCTGTCTGTCTGAATATCTGGAGATAAAGCCGGCAGGATCTTCTTTAGCAAAACTCTGCATTGCCGGATCGTCAAAAGTTACGTACTTTGCATCATTAAAAAGATTTTTAAGCAAGGTTGTTTTGCCTGTCTGTCTGGCACCAGTTACCAGAACTGCGGGAAACAGCCCCGCAACTTTCTTTAAAAGCTTTTCCAAATCTCTTTTCATATACATTTTCTTACCTCACGAAAAAATTCTGACAAATATAACATTGAATGTTAATATTGTCAAGAGCCTGAAATAATTCTTTAAAATTCTCATTTTTTGTTGTTTGAAAAAAACGCAGTTGACATTTCCTATGTCAGGGTCTAGGATTGTTCAGGTAACAGGAATCCGGGGAAACAAATGAACTACGATCTTCTTAAACCGATTTACGATGCTCTGGGACTGGCTTATCCCGGGACGTACATGACGATACTTTTCTTCACGTTCTCGCTGGCGTTTCCTATTGCGTGGATAACGGCTGTGAGATTGAAACTGACTGTGTGGAAGCAGTTGATCCTTCCTTTGACAATCGTTCCTTCCGCACTCATTTTTTCACGTGTTTTTCATATCCTTTTTGAAGGGATGTTCATGGATTATATGCACGGTCTGTGGGAAAACGGAATTGGTTATCTGTTCACGGAAATGCTCAATCCTTTCAGACCCGGACATGTTTTTTACGGAGGGCTTTTCGGAGGATTCCTTGCCGGAGCTCTCACAACGATGGCTAACTATCCGGGTGACTGGGCAAAATTTAAAAAGACTGCTGATGCGGCGGCAATTGTTGTTGCTAACGGCCTGTGGATGACAAGGATAGGATGCTTTTTTGAGGGCTGCTGTTTCGGAAGACCTTCATCTATCTTTGGAATTCGTTTCCCTCAGGGGTCAAGAACGATGTTCATGCTCTACAAAATAGATCCTGAACACACGAGTCTTTTTACTGATACTCAGCCTGTGATTCCAACCCAGCTTATTCATTCGGGGAGCAATCTTATCATCCTGGGAATACTGATAAAACTGATGTTCACCGGAGTTGAGAAAAAGCCCGGAAATATCGCCGCTGTTTTTCTGCTTCTATATTCTGTCACAAGGTTTCTTATAGAGTTTCTCAGATACGATATCAGGGGAAGTTTTCTTTTCTTTTCGACAAGCCAGTGGATATCCGTCATCCTTTTTCTGGCAGGTTGGAAGCTGTATTCCAAGACAAAATTAACTTGATATAAATATGAGAATTTTTACAATATCCGCATGAAGCGTACTTTAATCAAAATAGTATTTCTGACATTGCTTTTAACTGTGTTCGAAGTTTATTCCTATAACCGCCCGTTAAAACTGCATCATTATGCAAAAAGAGAGTGGAGCTCTATCTCAGGGCTTGCCCATGATAATGTTACAGCCCTTTATGTTGATGCCGAGGGTTTTGTCTGGGCGGGAACGATCGAGGGGCTTTCCAGAATATCGGGGACGGGAATAAAGACCTTTTCGACAAGAAAAACTCCGGAACTGCTCAGCAACAGGATCGTTGCTGTATCAGGAAATAGAAAAGGTGAGATCGCAGTGGCAACGGAAATGGGCGTTTCCATCATCAGGAAGAGCGCTGTGAAAAGTGTTTTAAAGGAAGTCGGACTTGTGGGTGTGGCACAGGCGGATAACGGCGCTGTCTATGCTGCGACACAGAATGAGCTGTACGAGGTTAAAGAGGGAAAAGTTAATAAATTCAATATCATAAACGGTCTGCCCAAGGGCAAGGTGCTGAGTCTGGCAGCTGATTCGGAACATATTTTTATTGGAAATGATAGCGGAGCAGTCCATAAATTCTCCGGTGGAGTTTTTTCAAAAGATCTGTGCAGTGAGAACAAGTCAGCTGTTACTGCCATAGCCTGCTCAGAGAGCGGAGTTGTTGCATTTGGGAATAAACAGGGGCAGATATTCACGATAAAGGACGATCAGTGTAGCCAGATAAATATTGATGCGGCGGTTGCTGTGATAGCTTCGCCCATACTCTCGGTGTCTGTGGATAAAGACGAGGTGAAAGCTGTCGCTAAGGACTATATAATTTCCGTGAAAGGCCGTGAGGTCAGCGCATTCAGAGATGATCAGCTTCTTCCCGGTTCTCTTTCCAGTATTGTTGTGGACAGAGACGGAAGTATGTGGGTGGCGGGAAACCGCGGTGTGAAGATGTTCTATCCGGGAGCTTTCATAACACTTGGCAAAGATGAAGGGCTGTCGTCAGAAATGGTCTACGCCATGGTTGAGGATAAACTAGGCAAGGTTTGGGTGGGAACCAGAGGCGGAGGTCTGTTCTACTATGTTGACGGTAAGTTCAATCAGGTCGTTGAAGCCTCAGGTCTTCCGAGTCGTTTTATAGGCGGACTGCTTGTTGATAAGATCGGAAACATCTGGGCAGGAACGGCAAAGGGTATTATAAAGTTCAAGTCCGAACTTCCCGTGAAAATAAAAAGCGTACCCACTATAAATAAGGATACAGCTCCGCTTGCGAGTGTCCTGTTTCAGGATTCTAAAAGCAGGATATGGGCAGGAACAGCAAACGGAGAGATCTATATGCTGCTTCGGGAAGGTTTTGCTTTTGTCAGAAATATAGGCGAAGGAAAGAATGACTACATCAGTTCTATCGCAGAAGATAGTGCTGGAAGACTATGGTTCGCAACATCGAAAGGATTGCTGGTTCTGGAAGATGATTCCTTTAAGTTAGTTGATTCATCAAAAGGTCTGCCGGACAACATGATGCTTAGCCTGTATCCGGATAAAAGTTCAGGAAAGCTTTTTGTCGGTACGATGAGAAAAGGTCTTGCTATTGTTTCAAAAGACGGAGACAAGGTCAGCGTCAGTACGGTTGATACGACCAGAGGCCTTTGCAGCGATACCATTTTTTCTATTTCCGAGGATGGTGAGAATGCTCTGTGGTTTACAAGTACTCAGGGTATTTTCAAGTTGAAAAAGGAAGACGTTGTTAAAGCTTCGCAGGAGAATGACTTTGTTCTGCGTTGTGGAAATTTTGATCAGCAGGACGGCATCCGGCGTCCTGAGAATACAGGTGGTGTCCAGCCTTCTGCAATGTTTTCGGGCAGTAGCCGTAAATGGTTCCCCACAGTTGAAGGTATCGCTGTTAAGCTGGAAGGTGTTTCCGGTAAGTCGACATCTCATGTAATAGTGGATGATTTTATAGTGAACGGCAAAAAGACTCCACTTGTTAAAGGACAGAAGATCAAAGAGGATATTTCTCTGCTTGAGATACCTTTTGC
>CAZTKP010000106.1:0-9373 GCA_964614215.1 uncultured Spirochaetales bacterium
TCAAATAGTGTAATTTGGCTTAACTGACTGTCCACTTTTTTCGGAGGGGATCAAAAATCGCGACTTACAAAAACCTCAGTTTCTTCTTCACCATCTTTATTTAATGTTACTGAATACCCTTTGTCTGATAAAAGCTGTGTAGAAATTTCAGTTCTTGCATCAATTACACTCGGATTAACAAGATAGTTCCCTTTCACTCCGTCAAGAAGAGAGTAACGGAAAGTAGGCTCACCGCCTTCACATCCAAAAGTGTTGTAGGTGTCTCTAAGCATTCTTCTTTCTACTTCTCTGGGATCACTTTCCTTAACTTTTTTAAAATCAACTCCTTTAAGATAATCTTTAGGAGTTGCAGTCAATCCCAGTTTGTATCCATGAAAATATTCAAAAACAGCTCTGGAGTTTCCTGAAATTGATCTATGAGACTCGTCAGAAATAATGAGATCAAAATCAGCTGGAGAGAACAAGTAGCTGTATTTATTATCAAATGTCAAAGTCTGAACTGTTGTCACAACTATGTCTGCACTTCTCCAGTCGTCTCTATGTTCCTTGTAAATGAAAGTGCTGTAATCAGGTTTAAGATAGTTTGTAAATGCTTTTAATGCCTGATCTTCAAGCTCAAGTCTGTCAACAAGAAAAAGAACTCTTCTTGCATTTTCTGTTCTAAGAAAAAGTCTTATTACTGCTGCTGCCGTTAAAGTTTTTCCCGTTCCTGTAGCCATTTCAAAAAGGAATCTGTCTTTTCCATCTGCAACAGCTTCCTGAAGTTTTTCAACAGCTTCTTTCTGATAGGGTCTTAAAAAACGAAGCCCATTTTTCCAGATAAAATCCTTGCTGCTTTCAACGCTTCCATTCCACTGCGGATCTTCTTTGTAGTCCGGCTTCTGCACCTGAACAATATAATCTTCATCAACAGTTTCATTTGCTAATGCGACCCTATCCGGATTCCATTCTTTTATTGCTCCGATCTCATTTATTGTCGGGAACTTCATTATCGGTCTGGGATTTCCTTTCTCAAGATTCCAAAGATAGTGAACATCACCATTTGAAAGAATAATGAACTGAGCACTCACAACTTCTGCATATTTTCTAGCCTGTTCTTTCGCAGTTAAAGGATGTTTCCCTTCTCTTTTTGCCTCTAAAACACATACAGGTTTGTTATTATCATCAACAAGAAGAAAATCTAACGATCCGCTTTTGGTTTTTTCAAAATCGTTACCCCAGGCATCAACATCCTGCTGAACAATTTTCACATGATTTTCAAGAAGAATATTTGCCTTGCCATCATCAGTGTCAAAAAACCGCCATCCCGCCTCTTCAAGCAGTTTGTTGATCTTTATCCTTGCATGAGCTTCATTTTTCATAACAAACCTCTAACCCCTGAATATTTTTCACTCCCCCAAATATACTCTCCTCCACCCAAATAGTAAATAAATTCTAAAAACTTATAAATCGGCCCTCATTTCACCCTCAAAAACACATTCATCAATCTATTCAGCCACTTAGTCCCCGCAATACAACTGCGAATGGTGCCACTTTTTTCATTTTCCTATGCCTTTCGCACTTGTCTGATCTGTTTAAGTGTCACTTTTACAGGAACTTACTTCATTAATCCTTGAAAGGGATCTTCAGATAGTATTATTTATTGAGCTTTCACTGATCTTCCTGATTCTCATCGGGCATCTTTAGTGTTTTCAGTTGTTTGTCAAAGTCAGATTCATAGAGTCTATCCTGCACGATACGATATTTTTCAAACTCACTTTCAGCGTGAGCTTTAGATATTTCAGCACTGACTTTTCCTGCATCCTGTAAAATTTCTCTATCTGTAGCAGCAATAAAGCGATTGAGTCGTTCTTCCCAGTCTGCCATAGTCATTGGAATTTCTCTTAATGCCATATCTTCTGCTATATCTAAGTAGGCATTGACAAGTCTTTGCAGACCTGCCATCTCTTTTTCTGTCAGATAATTTTTTGCAACAGATACATCAAACTTCTGAATTTTTCCCTTTGGTGCGTCCTTCCATGATGTTAATCCCATGTTATGTTTTTCGGCATCAGCACGATTATATACTACTTCAGCAGCAGTTTTACCGTGAATCGCCCAGTGTAGTTTATTTTGAACCGTGGCAAAAAAACGTTTCGTTGCAGTAGCAGTCACATCATAATCAAGTGCGGTGGCATAAATATCGGTTATTTTTTGATAAAACTTTCGTTCGCTCAGCCGAATTTCCCTAATTCGCTCAAGCTGTTCTTCAAAATATTTTTTACCCAGAACAGTACCGTCATTTTTCAGACGTTCATCATCCATAACATAAGCTTTAATGGTGTATTCTTTGATCACTCCAATTGCCCATTTACGAAATTGGACAGCCTGCTCTGAGTTAACCTTGTATCCAACAGAAATGATTGCAGAAAGATTGTAGTGTTTTGTGTTGTAATTTTTACCATCTGAAGCAGTTATTCGAAAATTTCGAATAACTGAACTTTCATCTACCTCATTATCAGAAAAAACCTTTTTCAAATGGTAGTTGATGGTGTTCGTTTCTACACCATACAAAGTGCCCATCATTTTCTGGGTGAGCCATACATCTTCATCAGCATAAATAGCCTCCACGCCGCCTTTACCGTTGGCTGTAATAAAGGTGAGATATTCAGCTGCTGAAGAACGGATAGTGATATCTTTTTTTCTTTTTTTGATCATGTTTTATCACCTTTTTCTATCTGATAAATCAGTGTTTCCCATTTTTTGGGCTCTGTCATTTAAAATCTCCTTTCAGCTTTCAACAAGTTTAAAAATACACAGATAAAGTGAGAAAATCAAATGTTAGTAAAATAAAAAGTTTAGCCCTTAATCCTTGACATGGATACACATATTCAGATAATCTGATTCTGCACGATTTTTGATAGTTTATTCACAGATAATTAACGGAGTCAACGATGACGGAGAATAACTGGAAAGAAAAGGTTAAGGAAGTTCTTGAGCAGGTTCGTCCCGCGTTACAGAGAGACGGTGGAGATGTGGAGCTCATAGAAGTTACCGATGACGGTCTTGTGACTGTCAAACTTCAGGGTGCATGCGTCGGCTGTCCTATGAGCCAGATGACCCTTAAAATGGGAATTGAGCAGCATCTTAGAAAAATGATCCCCGAAGTTAAAGAGGTAAGGAATCTCAAATGAAGGAAATAATCGACAGGATAAACAGGCTTAAGAAAGAGAAGAATGCTCTGATCCTGGGGCACACCTATACACACCCGGAAGTACAGGATATTTCCGATTACGTCGGTGACAGTTACGGCCTTTCAAAAAAGGCAGCTGAATCAGGTGATTACGACATTATTGTCTTTGCCGGTGTTCAGTTCATGGCTGAAACTGCAAAGATCCTTTCTCCCGATACAAAGGTTCTACTTCCCGTTCTGGACGCAGGTTGTCCGATGGCTGATATGATAAATGAAGATCAGCTCAAAGCTTTTAAGGCTGAGCATCCCGATGCGGCAGTTGTCTGCTATGTGAACAGCGATGTAAGAACAAAAGCTCTGAGCGATGTCTGTGTGACAAGTTCAAATGCGGTTAAGATCGTGAAAAAACTTGAGAATAAAAAGATACTTTTTGTTCCCGATCAGCATCTTGGAAGTTATGTGGCCGAGCAGGTTCCCGAAAAGGAAGTTATCTGCTGGGAAGGTTACTGTCCTGTTCACAACAAGGTCGGTGCTGAGGATGTTGCAAAGGCGAAGAAGCTTTTTCCGGGTTACACAGTGATGATGCATCCGGAATGTCCTGCGCAGACGAGAAAAGAAGCCGACTACATTCTTTCAACAGGTCAGATGGTGGAACTTGTTGCGCAGAAGAAGTTCAAAAAGTACATCGTTGTGACTGAATCCGGAATAACCTACGGACTTCAGAAGGAAGACCCCGAAGCTGAGTTTATCGATATGAGCGAACCGGCAATGAAATGTCAGAACATGAAAAAGATCATGCTTACAGACGTTCTGAATGCTCTTGAAAAAGAGCAGTTCAGTATTGAAGTCAGTGAAGAAATCTCACAAAAAGCGAAAGTTTCTCTCCAGAGAATGCTTGATCTCGCAAAGTGATCGGAGAAAAATATGAAACCAGTAAAGATCGGTGAATTTGAACTTACGTCGAGACTCTTTCTAGGAAGTGGAAAATACCGTTCAAATCAGGAAATGATCGATTCAGTGAAAAGTTCGGGAACTCAGGTCGTGACTGCATCTTTAAGACGCATGGATCTTGGAGAAGGCGAGTCACTGCTTAAACCTCTGCTTGAAAATAAAGATATAATCATTCTGCCGAACACTGCCGGAGCTAGAACTGCAAAAGAGGCGATCTTTTATGCTGAACTTGCAGCTGAAGCGGGACTTCCCAAATGGGTGAAACTGGAGCTCACTCCCGAACCCAGATATCTGCTTCCAGATCCTGCGGAAACGCTTAAAGCGGCTGAAGAACTTGTGAAAAAAGGATTTAAAGTCCTTCCGTATATAAATGCTGATCCGATGCTTGCTTTAAGACTTCAGGATGTCGGAGTTTCAACCGTTATGCCTCTTGCAGCTCCGATAGGAACAAACAAGGGAATAATCATGGAAGAAATGATCCGCATCATCATCGAACAGGCAAGAGTTCCTGTCGTTGTTGACGCCGGGATCGGCGCACCGTCAGACGCAGCCAAGGCAATTGAGATGGGCGCGGACTTTGTGCTTGTTAACACAGCAATAGCAACAGCAAAAGATCCTGAAAAAATGGGGCTCGCATTTAAAATGGCAGTTGAATCAGCAATGACCGCAGTTGATGCCGGAATCCCCGAAAAATATTCAAACGCTCAGGCATCCAGTCCTGAACTTGATTTTATCGACAAGCTGTAATCTGCAGATAAACAAACGCAATTATAAAATCTTTTAATTAAATTTACAATTCGAATCGTTGTGATATATTTCTGCTGACAAGATTAAAGAAAGTAATGTTTAGTTAGGGGTGCAGAATGAATCTTGAGAAATTAATTCATCTTTTTCAGAGTACGCATACAAATCTTCAGAATCGAGCTGCGAAAAGTGTTGATGTCGCTCTGGTAGTACGCAATTGGCTTTTTGGCTGGTATATTGTCGAATTTGAGCAAAATGGGGAAGATAGAGCTGAATATGGCAAAAAAATGCTTAAAGAGATTTCAAGTCGACTTAAAAATAACCTGGGAAGAGGTTTTTCGGTTGATAATTTAGAGCTGTTTAGGAAGTTTTATATAAGATATCAGTGTCTTACCAACTCTTTTGGAAAAACCGAGACAGTGTCTAGGATTTTTGCGAAGGATTCTTTTGATAATAAAAACAAAGAGTTGTCGGTGTGCAATGGTTTCATGAGTTCAGATTCGATGGATAGATTTATTGATGCATTATTTTCGCATTTCCATCTTGGCTGGTCACACTACGTTACGTTACTGACAGTAGATGATGAAAAAGAAAGAAAGTTCTATGAAATTGAATCGGTAGAAAACAGCTGGAGTGTAAGGGAGCTGAAAAGACAGATGTCTTCATCTCTTTATGAAAGACTTGTCCTAAGTGCCGGTGTTGAAAAGAAAAAGGTGAAAGAGCTATCAGAAAAAGGTCATGTTGTTGACAGAGCCACTGATATAATCAAGAATCCTTATATTCTGGAATTCCTTAATCTTAAAGAGGATAAGCAATATTCTGAACATGAACTTGAAACAGCAATTATTGATAAACTTGAAACTTTTCTACTCGAGTTGGGTAAAGGATTCCTTTTTGAAGCGAGACAGAAGCGATTTACATTTGATGATGACCATTTTTATGTTGACCTGGTCTTTTATAACAGATTATTGAGAAGTTATGTTCTTGTTGATCTGAAAAGAGATAAACTCACTCATCAGGACCTTGGACAGATGCAGATGTATGTGAATTATTTTGATCGTTATGTAAAACTGCAAGACGAAAATCCAACGATAGGAATTCTTCTTTGTCATAAAAAGAATGATGCTCTTGTTGAACTCACTCTCCCACAAGATAGCAACATCTATGCATCAAAATATCAGCTTTATCTTCCGAGCAAGGAAGAGCTTAAGAAACAGGTTGAAGCTGTTGAGAAAGAGTTCGTGAAAAGATGATTTCGTAGATAAGTTGTAAATATCAGACCTTTCCCTAAATCCGGAATGTAGGGACGACATTTATGACGTCCAAAGGGTTCGATAAATCAAACCCCTACGATTTAATTGAAAAGGTCTATCAGAATTCATGAATGTATTCAGGCATTCCAATTACAAGTTCTTCTTCATCAGATATACCTTCTATGTCACCGACATTTTTGACTGAAGATCCAAACCCTCCACTAGTTGTTTCAGGCTGCCATGGACATTCTTCAAGTTCTGAAGCTGTGTCGATTGTTATGTCTGCGCAAAGGATTCTACCACCGTCTTTGAAATATTTTCCTCCTGCCACAAGAGTTGTTTTTGTGTTGTCCGAATTAGAGATTGTGTCAAAATCTGTAAATCCGCCGTTACTTCCCATGTTTAAAGTTGCAGGGACTTTGACTGTGAATTTTTCTGTTATTGTTGCAGGGTTATAGAAATAGATCGTTCCATTTTTATCTTCTTTTGAAGCGATAACTCCAAGAAGGGTATGATCTCCAACTTTTACAAGCTTTATTGCTGATCCAAATTGAGAATCTTTTGTTCCGAAAACTTTGAGTGATGGACCTTTCTGCCAGTCTGTACCTCCGTGATAGATATATACTCCACCTGTTTTATCAGATTCTGCTGTATCTTTAAGTGCCCAGCCTGAAACAATGAGGTCTTCTTTGTCATCTCCGTTGACATCTTCAAGGATCATGCTGCTGCCAAAATACTGTGCTTTCTCTTCAACTTCAGGAACAAGTGTCCATGCCTCATTTTCAGAAAGTCCTTCAGCACTTCCTTTAAAAAATGCGACCATTCCTGCACTTCCACCGTCTGCAAGTTCAGGTCCTGCATTTTGTCCGCCTGCAAGAACATCGTCAAATCCGTCTCCATCAATATCACCACAAACTAAGGATTGACTCATTGAATCAGCTTTCTGGATAAGTCCGTCTGAAACTCTGGAAATTGAGGTGCTTTCTTCATTCCATTCCCCATATTCACTTTCGCCATAAAAAATAACAATTTCACCTGCAGCGTAAAGATCTCCATAGTTAGCAAGATGAGATGAAACTGCAAGATCAGGATTACCATCGTTGTTGATGTCACAGGTTCCAGCAACTGTGAAGGCAAACCCTGCATTGTATTTAAGTTCAGGATGAGTAAGTTTTAATTCTTTTTCTAAAACAATTCCCGGAATTCCTTTAGAATATGAAATTAAATATAACGCTCCAGTTGCCTTTTCAAAATCATAGGGAGGAATGGATTCATGAATTGCACTTACGGCCCAGTAATTATTATTTATTTTGAATATTGAGTATCCGAAAAAACCACCTTGCCCAAGAATGGTATGTCCCATCTTTGTTCCAGGATAATCATAAACAACTATCCCGCCGGTCTGAAGCTGCTGAAGTTCATCTGAATCAGCATCATCAGCTTCCGACTCCGATAAATCTTCGTCGGACAAGTCATCTGTCATCTCATCATCTGCTTCCGACTCCGTCAAGACTTCGTCGGACGAGTCATCAGGATTTTCGTTTGCTTTTTTTGTATCGTTGTCACAACCGAAAAAAAGCATGGCAAGGACCATAACTATCAGGGAAAATCTCATCATCACACACTCCATGAAAAGTAAATTCGACAGTTATTATAGTTTAAATAAGTCTCTGTTGCAAAAATAGATGGCAATGATGTTGACAAAGTCTGATGCGGTTTTATGATTATCCGGTTAACTGATGAAGGACGATTATGTTCGAAGTTGATCTCAAAAAAACGCGAGAGTTGCTTAAACTTGCTCAAAGTGCAACGAAAAAAGACATTATAAAAGCCATTAATGCTGAAAAGTTCGGTTTTGAGGATTTTGCAGTGCTTTTTTCACCTCAAATGGATAAGGAACTGCTTAAAAAACTCGCTCAAAGGTCTATGGAGCTGACAAGGAAGAGGTTCGGACGTGCAGTTTCTCTATATATTCCGCTTTACTATGACAATCGCTGTATAAATGGTTGTGTTTACTGCGGATTTAATGCAAAAAATAAGATAGAAAGAAAAACCCTCACCTTTGATGAAATAGTCGAAGAAGCTCGGGAAATTAGAAAAAGCCGCTTTAAGAATATTCTTCTTGTTGCAGGTGAACATCCTGAAAGTGCTGAGACGGAATATCTCACAAAAGTTATAAAAAAACTGCATGAAATGGATTTTTCCTGTGTTAGTATTGAGATCGCTCCGCTTGAAGAAGAAGAGTATCGAAAACTTGTTGATGACTCCCATCTTGATGGTGTTGCTGTTTACCAGGAGACATATAATCCTGAGGTTTATGATGAGATGCACCCTTTCGGAAAGAAAAAGGACTATGTATACAGACTTGCAACACCTGAAAGAGCTGCAAAAGCCGGAGTTCCAAAGATAAGCATCGGTTTTCTGATGGGACTTAATAACTTTAAGGAAGAGGCGATAAACCTTGCTCAGCATCTTGATTATCTTCAGAAATTTCACTGGCAGAGCGAATATTCAGTCTCTTTCCCGAGAATCAGAAATGCAGCAGGGTTAAGAGATGACTTTGAAACAGTAAGCGACTTTGATTTTATAAGAACAGTCTGCGCTTTAAGACTCCTTTTTAATGAGACCGGAATGAGCATATCAACAAGGGAACTCCCTCAGTTCAGAGATTACATCCTTCCGCTTGGATTCACCAACGCAAGTGCAGGATCTTCAACAGCTCCAGGTGGCTACACAAAGGAAAGTCACGACCTTGAACAGTTTGAAATTGAAGATCCCAGAACTCCTGCTGAAATAGCCGAAGTCCTTAAACAACGCGGATTTGACCCCGTCTGGAAAGACTGGGAGTGATTTTAACTGTCTGTAATTGTTGATGACTGCCTAACTTCCTGAAAATAGTATAAATAAAAGTCTGGTTCGATAATTGCATAACATCTTTTTGATATCAGAATCTTAAATAAGGTTTGCTTTGCTTGATTTTCTAGGGGGTTGCTATGAAAAAAACAATTTTTACCATTCTTTTTTTACTAGTTTTTGTCTCATGTGGAGACAAAACAGAGCCGGAAGTTGATAACATAGAATCCGGAAATGATGAGGAAACAATTTTGGATGAGGATGCTTCAGATGAGGAATTTCCGGATGAAGACGCACAGGAGGAAGATTATTCGGATTACGATGTTTCTGATGAAGCCAGATATATCCTTAAGAATTCAGTTGAAATTAAATCTCTGGATGATCTTGATGATTTTTCAGA
>CAZTKP010000107.1:0-9339 GCA_964614215.1 uncultured Spirochaetales bacterium
CCGCAGCAGACTACTATCCTGAGAAAGTTGATGGAATTGAATGGAACAGCATCAGTGAAAGAGACAGAATCTGCGGAATAGACAGTCAAAATGAACTATACTGTCTATTCCTGCGCCAATCATCTACTACCCTGCAAATGCTCATCAACCCCTAAATCATATTGGAGAAGGTTACAAAAATGAAAAATGCAATCTTATTTTCACTAGTGATTACATTTCTTTTCATCGGTTGTGAAATGAAAAAATATGGAAATGATACCGATTCATTTTCAGAAATTTCCGATGTGACAGAAGATACCGATATTATTGATAATGATGTTGAAACTGACGCTAATGGAACTGAAAACACAAACGATATTGATGATGAAACTCCTGACGAAGATTATTCAGACATTCCATGCGGATCAATCTACTTTAACGGGATTGATTCATACATTTCAGTTGAGCACGGTGATGCTCTTAATCTGGGCACAACCTGGACAATTGAAGCATGGGTAATGCAGGATGATATCAATGCTCAGAATCCGATAATCAGAAAAGGTGACGAAACAGGCACACCTTCTTATTGGATATACGGTAAAAGCTCCGACATGATGGATGAATATATCAGCACGCCCAATGGCGGATTTCAATATGGAACAACAGATACAGAATCTCTCTGGCTCCAGTCAAAAATTGCCATGAGTTCTATGAATTGGTTTCATGTTGCACTTTCTAAATCAGAATCGGAAATTATGATATTTGTAAACGGAACACTACAGGAAACTATTGATTCAGTAAAAACGATGCATGAAATAGACGAAAACCTGTACTTTGGAGCAAAATTAAACGGCACGCCTGTTTATTTTGCAGGTTTAATCGATGAAATCAGACTTTCATCAACAGCCAGATATGCTGAAAACTTTACTCCTGAAAAAAGACTTGAAGCTGACAATACAACTATTGCCGTATGGCATTTTGATGAAGATTCAGGAGCAGAAACTCGAAGTGAAGGGAAAAACATTTTAAAAGGAATTCTAAACGGTTCTGCGGAATTCGTTAAAAACTGTAATTTTAAAAAATCAGAGTGTGATAACGAATGTTTTATCGAAGGTGAAACCCGTTGCAGTAATGGGGTTCTGAAAACTTGCTCGAAAAACAACAGCGGATGCCTTGAATACATTAATGAAGTATGCAGCTCTGGAGTTTGTGCCAACGATTTCAAATGTGCTAAAGACAGCTGTCTTTTTGCAGGGATGAGCATTTGCATTAATGGTGAAATAAAGATCTGCATTGAAAACATCGAAGGAATATTGGAATGGGTCTCATCGGCAAGGTGCTTTCAAAGTGAATGTGCAGACAATTCAAGCTGTTTATCTTGTATAGATGAGTGTGATTACTTAGGAGAAGCAAAATGCTATGATGGAAAAATTCATGTCTGTCAAAGAAATGCGAACTGTCTTAAGTGGAGCGAAGAAAAAGAATGTGCACTGAGTGAATGCTCTGACTCAAAAACTTGTAAATCTAATGGCTGGAAAGATATTGCAACAGGGTACTCTAGATGCGAAATAAGTAACGATGGAGAACTCTTTTGCTCTCTAAATGAGCTAACTCCTAAAAAAATGAGTCCACGAAAAGATTGGAGTGCTGTAGATATTTTTAGTGTAAAAGACAATCTTGTATACTTGCATATTTGCGGGATAGCCGGGGGGGAACTTTATTGCTACGGGGACAACAGCCATGGACAGTTAGGCGATGGAACCAATGTGTCAAAAAATAGTTTCACTCGCGTTGGTGAAAGATCTGATTGGACAAAAATTTCGACTCAGGAAACAACTACCTGCGGAATTGCCGGTGGAGAATTATTTTGCTGGGGTAACGATAACATACTTACTCCTCAGAAAGTTGGAAAAGAAAATAACTGGACAGAAATAGATAATACCTGCGGAATAGCTTCAGAAAAAATTTATTGCTGGACTTCGTTTCCACCGGAACCGGAACAGGTTGATCTGGAAAACAACTGGACAATGATCTCGTCAGGGGTTTCATCAGGGCAATACGTTACATGTGCAATTTCCAATGGAGAATTATTTTGTTGGTATAAAAGCGAATTAAACGAAGTAGAGGGTGAAACTAATGAAGATAAATTAGCATTATTTAAAATAGGTGAAAAAAACAACTGGAGCTATGTTATTACAGGATACTACCGAACCTGTGGAATTTCAGGAGGAGAACTTTATTGCTGGGGCTCAAATGCTCTAGGATTGTTGGGCAATGGAAGAATTGAACAGAATGTACCTCCAACTATCGAAAAAATAAGTCCCTACAACAACTGGCAAAGATTGGCTATTAGCGAAAAAAACACATGCGGAGTTAGAGGCAACAATATATACTGCTGGGGAGTTATCTCTAACTACGAAGATCCCAACATTGTGAAATACTTTTCTAAAATCACTCGCCCTACAGGCTGGGATGAAATTGGCAATGGATACAATGAGATATGTGGATTAATTGGTGGTAAGATTTTTTGTACCTACAGGACCTATTACGGATATACCGATTTTTTTCAAACCACAGATTATGAAGATTGGGATTCTTTATCATTAGGTGGCGATCATAAATGTGCGATACGTAATGAAAAACTTTATTGCTGGGGAGACAACGATGATGGAGCAGTTGGAGATTCATCATACATAAATAAAGCAGATCCAACAATAATTGATTCTGATAAAAACTGGCAAATAGTCGATGCCGGTCTTGAAAACACCTGTGGGATTTCAGACGGCAGATTATACTGCTGGGGACGAAACGGTTCAGGACAACTTGGTAATGGAACACAATTTGAGAGTAATCTTCCACAAAGAGTTGGTGAAAAAAGCAACTGGGAAACAGTTTCAGTCGGATATGATCATGTTTGTGGAATTATTGAAGGTGAATTATTCTGTTGGGGCGGAAACATGTATGGACAGTCAAATTCTGAATCAGTAGAATTTTCCATGACTCCCAATAAATTTGGAGAAAAAACAGATTGGGAAAAAGTTATCTCTGGAACTAGATCAACCTGTGCATTAGCAAATGGAGAACTTTATTGTTGGGGTAAAATCGCAGAAAACTTTATAAATTCAAATCAGACGCTATCCACACCGGTCAGGTTAGGCAGTTATAATGATTATCGCCAAATATCTATAAACGCTTTTGCTGTCTGTGGGTTAAGACAGGACGACTCTCTTGTTTGCTGGAGCAAATATAGTTTTGTTTCTGATCAACAAAATGATGTCTTTTATCCGGAAAAGATAATGAATATAGGTTGGAGTAATATTCAAGAATCCCCTAACGACGGTAGCAATATGTGTAGCATTACTTCTAACAAAGAACTTTATTGCTCCAGCTTTCAGATCTCAACATACCTATCTCCTATAATCACCATTAATCCTTAACTTAGACAAAAGAATTCACAACAAAACAAACACAACATTTTACGGGTTTAGCTCAAACTAATTGGACGGTTCGATAAAAAGCTCAACATTCGGAATATCAAATTGTGATCAACCAGCTACAGAGATATGATAACTTCTACAGAAAGTCTTTGACTTTATCCTTGAAAAACTCGGCTTCTGTCCGAGACAGGCTGTCGTGGTGGCAAGGAAAAGAGAAATCTAAGCTTGATTTAAAATAATTTTTTCCCATACTTACCTCCTGTGTGTTTGGAATTTTAAAATAGTGAGGGTTAAATGAATTTAAAAACTACTAAAAGTCTCTTTGTGCTTACTCTGCTGACATTGTCCTTCTTTCTTTTTTCATGTACCAGTGACAAGAAAAATGAAACTGATATGGATGACCTGGTGGACGATCAGGACAAAATGGACGTAGTGGACGTTGAGACTGAATTGACCGATGAAACGGATGATATCGTGGATGAAAAGGTAGACGACTTAGTGGACGACAAGGACGAAACAGACACGGATGAATCGGTTGATGAAACTATCGATGACTCTGAGGAAGATACAGACATTAACGATGACGATGTTTTTGAACCTTATGATCCCAGAGTCGCTCCTGCTCTCTGCGGAGTTCCGGAATACACATGGGTTGACAGTCCCGAGCTTGGATATATTCTTGAAAATGAAAAGATCCTGAACGGACAGACAACTAGACTTCTGCTTATAACTGCAAAAACTCAACTTGAAGATGTGAAACTGAAAAGAATGCCTGCTTATGATGTTAATGTCTACAGAGTAAGATACCAGACTCAGGATAAAGGGAAACTGGTTGATGCGACAGGGTTTGTAGCCGTTCCTGATTCAGAGCAGACTTTTCCCGTAATGAGCGTTCTTCACGGAACAGCCGGACTGTGCGATGCATGTTCTCCGTCCCTCGACACTTCACTCGAAGGTCCCGGAGGAGTTGCCGCACTTCTCGCATCTTTCGGTTACATAGTGGCAGTGCCGGATTATATCGGACTTAAAAGCATGGGAAACCCATCTGAGGAACTTCACGGATATCTTGTAGGAGAACCTACTGCAATTGCAAGTCTCGATATGATAAGAGCTGTCCCCAACCTCCTTACTTTGACAGGAGAAAAGGCAACTGCCGGCGACAGCATAATCACAGGAGGATCACAAGGCGGCCATGCTGCGGCATTTCTTACAAGACTTGCCCCCTACTACGCTCCTGAGCTTAATATTAAAGGTGCTGTATGGGGAATTCCGCCGACAGATCTCGAAGCTCACATGAACAAGGCTCTCAATGAAATGATAAGCGCTTCAGGAAATACAGCCCTTTTCTTCCTTTCATCAAATGAATGGTACACGAAAGATCCTTCTAACTATTCTGATGTTTTCATTTCGCCTTATGACACAACTCTTTATACTGCCGCAAAGTCAAAATGCGATCTTGATGATGAGATCGATGAGAATGAAGTTACGGAACTTTCTGATCTCTTTTCAGTTGAAGTTCTTGCCGCGGCACAGCTCGATCCTTTTCTTTCAGACTTTGATCCCTGGCAGTGCTACATGAGAGAAAATTCTCTTGTTTCAACATCAATTCCAAGACTGGACAACATTCCGGTCTTTATGATCCTTTCAGAGAACGACACTCTCGTTTTTCCTGATATTGAAAGAGCTTCAATGCAGAAACTCTGTGATCAGGGATATCAGATACAGTTTATGGAATGTGCCGGTGCTAGTCATTCAAAAGGTTTTCTGTGGTCACTTGATGATCAGATGGACTGGCTTGATGCAAGAATGAGAAACGAACCTCTCACAGATATATGTACTATTCACCCTGCAGAAACCTGCAGTTCGACTCCCTAGAACTTTCCTAGCTGTGCATCACCGTCAGCACAGTGAATATTCATAAGATTTCCCAGAACAACTGTTGCTGTACACTGATAAATTAGATAGAAATCAAGATCATAGTTTCCAGGTGATGTCTGAGAAAATTTGTTGAGAGTATCAGCTCCATCCTTGAGAATTTTTCCATTACAACCGTCTGTGGGAACAAACTCATAAACTTCATCCTGCTGAAAAGCAACTGCAGATAGCTCTGAAAACCATACTTTCCATTCACCTGCAATTTCACTGCACTGTTCGTAATATGGCGGACGACACTCATTTTCAATACAGTACCAGCCTTCATCACACATATCGTCCAGTAGACACCAGTTGGGATTTTTCGGAACACATTCATTGTAAACACCGTTATTTTCACATTTGAGACGTTCATCTCCGCAATCTTCATCACTGTAGCACTGATTTCTTGATTTACATCTTCCTGCGATACCTATCTCAAGATCACAGTACTCGGTAATATCACAGTCAGCATCACCGGAACAGATCCCGCCACCGGTCAGCTTACATACTGTCCAGTTACCTTCAGCTACACAAACTGCCAGACCGTCACAATCCTCGTCACTTACACATTCACTTGCGTAGACACATTCATTTTCAGGCTGTTTTATTTCACACATGTATCCGAACTGACAATCTTCGTTCACTTCACACGGGCTTGTATCAATGCAGTGATAGTAATCATCTTCAAAAAGGCATTCATGCCCTTCAGGGCACTGACTGTTGTCCGAGCATTCATTTTTCGAGCGGCAGATCTTAAGAAGTCCGTCTGTAAGGCAGTATTCTCCCGGATCACAATCATCATCGCCATCACAAAAATCAGGACTCGTATTTGTGACGCACTCTTTCCAGTGCTCTTTTGCGACACATACCTGCATAGCTGTACAGTCCTCGTCACTTTCACACTGTCCGAACTTTATACATTCGTTGGGATCGAGCATAATATCACAGATGTACTGCCATGCACAGTCTTCGTTTGTCTGGCAAAGATCAACAGGTTCAGGATCATCAGGAACTTCATTTATGTCCTGGTCAGGAACTTCATTGTCAACCGGCTGAAAGTCATCATTTGTGTCCTGAATTTCCGGATCATCATCAACTTCATGCTCATCATTTTCTTCAGCAATATCAGTGGCTTCGTCTACTGTTTCTTCATCGGTCCCCATGTCAACGTCCGTGACAGCACTTTCGTCCGGATCTTCCTGCTCTTTTGGTCTGGTCTTCGAGTTCTCTTCACAGGAAAACAGCAGAAAAGCAACCAAAACAACTAGATAAAAAAAAGTTTTTTTCATAAATTTGCTCCAAAATGTTCCCAACACTGCTTTATTCTACTCGACAGAAGATTTTTCTCAAATATAATTTTTCGTTGAACTATTTCCATATATAACTATAATAAATTTGTGTTGGTGAAGTAACTAAATAATCGGTAACTATATAGATTGCTGGCGATTAAGGGGGTCTAGCTATGAGAAAGATCGGATTTACAGTATTAATTCTGCTGTTGTTTGCAGTTTCCTGCGGATCAGATGATCCCCTTGCTCAACAGAACGATAACGGCACAAACTATACTGATGACAGTGACAATGGCGACACCTTCCTGCCGGACAACAATGAAACTTCGGATAACGGCACAGTAGCTGACAATGAAACTGATGATACTGACACCGGCACATATGATCCCTGGGATGATCAGGATGAAGACGGAGACGGTGTTCCTAACGGCATTGAAGGTACTGGAGATACCGATGAGGACGGAATCCCCGATTATAAGGATGAAGATAGTGACAATGACGGCATCCTTGATTCTGAGGAAACTCCGAACGGTGTCCCCGTTGATACAGATGAAGACGGAATCCCCGATTTTCAGGATACGGATAGTGACGGTGACGGAATTGATGACTCAATTGAAAAGACCTCAGATTTTGACGGAGACGGTATCCCGAACTACAGAGATACTGACAACGACAACGACGGCATTAATGATATGATCGAGTGTCCGGCTCAGCCGTGTAATGACGGAGATAGTGACGGCCAGGCTGACTATCTCGATACGGACAGCGATGATGATGGCATTCCGGACCTTTACGAAGGTATTGATGATACTGACAAAGACGGAATACCCAACTTTCTAGATAATGACAGTGATGGTGACGGAATACTTGATTACGACGAGAACGAAGAGAATATTCCTCCACTTGACAGTGATGAGGATGGAAAACCTAACTATATCGACAGTGACAGCGATAACGACGGACTTAGCGACAAACAGGAAGTTGAATTCGGCAGTGATCCGACAATGAAGGATAGTGACGGTGATGAGACCGATGACTTTACCGAATACATTTTCGGAAGTGATCCTAATGACTCAAGCAGCAATATCCCTGAAGATGCTTTCTATCTTGTTCTGCCTTACGGAAGTGATCCTCAGGTAAAATCCCTTGATTTCAGTACAGATATTAAAAAAGTCGACGTACTTATACTCGTGGACCTTTCAGGATCAATGGGAGAAGAACATACAAACCTTAAAGCAGGAGTAAAAAATACGATTATCGATGGTGTGAGAGATAAGATATCCGATTCAGCTTTCGGCCTGGTAAAATTCGGGACTCTCGAAGATGATGTTTACGCTCTTTCCCAGGCTATTACCACTGATGCAAATGCAGTAAAAGCTGCTGTCGACACCATATCAAGCTGCGGCGGTGCGGAAGAATACCATACACATGCTTTATGGCAGGCGGCAAGCGGTGCAGGCACAAATGAGGAAATCTGTGTCGATGACACTATTTTCGGATGTATAGACGGCTGGTATGATGTAAATATCGGAGCTGTAAACTGTTCCGGAAAGGAAGGAAGTGTAGGCGGGGCATGCTTCAGAGACGAAGCTCTTCCTATAATGATCATGGCAAGTGATGAGGATTTCACTGACGGTGATTGGGATGAGTGGGATAAAGGCTCCAGAAAACGGACCAGCGATGCAGTATCTGCAATGAACGCTATTAATGCAAAATTTATCGGTATTGATTCAGGAAATGCCAGTGGAGATTTTAATTCAGTTTCTGACGGAACAGGGTCTAATGACGGAGCGGGGAACAGATTCAACTACACTATTAATGCTGACGGAACCGGTTTCTCACAGAAGATCGTTGATGCAGTTGTCGCACTTACCAACAACATACAGATAGATATAACAACAAAAGCTAAACATATCGACAATGTCTACGGAGTAACTGACACAACTCAGTTCATAACGAGCATCACTCCGGATAGTTTCCCTGATGTTAAACCAGGGCAGAATGTCACATTTGAAGTTACTTTTGAAAATGATGTTATTGAGAATGACGGCTATGAAACTATGATCTTTATTGCAAACATAAATGTTCTCGGTGACGGTTCATTCCTTGACAGCAGAGATGTATTTATTGTGGTACCGGGCAAAGACTATACCGGACCTGAAAATTAAGGAGAAACAACATGAAAAAGCTATTCACTATTTTTCTGATCGCCCTGTTCATCACAGTTTCCTGCGGCGGTGATGGCGGTGATACAGGGAACACAGGTGACACAGGAAATACCGGCGATACAGGGAACACAGGAGATTCAGGCGATACCGGAGGAGAGCTTCCGGATAATGGAGATACTGGAAACACCGGTAATACTGGAAACACCGGTGACACAGGCAACACCGGAAACACCGGAAACTCAGGGAACACCGGTAGCGGAGCAGTCACATGCGACTGTCAGGGAACAGAGTATACGATCCCTGACGACTACAAGTACGATCCGGGAAAGGAATGGTGCATGGCGGACGAGGATGAGGACGGAATCCCCAACTGCGTTGAAGCTCCTAACGGCATTCTGGTTGATACAGATTACGACGAGACATCTGATTTCATGGATGATGACAGTGATGGTGACGGCATTCCCGATTCAGTTGAGGGAACCGAAGATACAGACACTGACGGAGTTCCCAATTACAGAGATACCGATTGTGACGGCGACAGTATCCTTGATG
>CAZTKP010000108.1:0-9299 GCA_964614215.1 uncultured Spirochaetales bacterium
AAGATGACAAGAGGATCGATGTTTATCTTTCCGAATATGATGAAACTTTCACAGGTTTTGTTCTTAGCGAGGAAGGACGCTCAGTTGTTGTTCTTGATATGGGAGAAGGAAACGGATTTATCGTCGCTTTTAAGATCGAGGACACTCAGCTTGCAGACATTGAAGGCGAGTACAAGTTCATAAATGTCTGGAATGATGATGAAGGTGAAGGAAGAAGTGCCGGAAAAGTCATAATCGATGCTGACGGAACAAGTTCTTTTGCACATCTTGACCTCACGGGAACTCTTTCTTATGGAGACCTTGAGAACATCACAAAATGCGGAAAGATAGGAAATATGTACCACGCAACAACTGAAGAGACCAACGGAACAGATGTTGTGACAGAAAAGATCTATTTTGTTGTTCTGGGCGACATTTTCATGGCATTCGGATTTAGAACTGACACCGGATTTGACTTTGCATCCTATTCAGCAGGCGCAAAACTTTAGATCTAACTGAAAAAACTCACCAACCTTTCCATATCACGTACAAATTCATCAAGCGAAAGATTCCTCGCATACCTTTTTGTCTCTTTTCCATCTGCAAAAACAATTATGACAGGAGCTGAAAAGACCATGTGCTTTGCAGCGATATCCGGAGACTGCTCTGAATCAATGAAATGGAACGAAACTTCCGGGAAATCACTTTCAAGAATGTTCTCTATCTTCGGACGAAGCACCTTGCACACATTACATGCCGCAGTTGAAAAATATGCAACTGAAATTCCTTCGTCCTTAAAAACTGAGTTTGACATAAAACCTCCAACTCACCCGGCCTTAAACCCAATCCCTAAATCCGGCTTCCGAAAGGCAAACCTGCATTTAGCAGCTTTCCTTATCTTTCTCCAGTCCCTTAAAAAGGAAAGGGGCTTATAATCTTATGACTCCCCTTCTTTTGTAAGAGAAGGGGCTGGGGGATGAGTTATTCTATCCACCGAAGGTTAATTTGCAATCTCTACTTATTTTTCCTGAACCATTCAAACCATCTGAGAACAGAGACGACATACTTTTTTGTTTCAGGATTGTCATAGATCCTTCCTGCGAGTTTTCCCTTTTTGGAGGTAGGTTTGCGCTCGGTTGACCATGTTCCGCCGTTGTATCCTGAGAGTGTTTTGACAAGATCGCCTTTGTTATATGTGAGAAGTGCGGCAAGGAACTTAACTGAGCAGTCAATTGAATGTTTGGGCTGATTGAGCTTTTTGTAGTCACATTTTAGAAGTTTTGCAGTTGCAGGCATTATCTGGGTAAGTCCGTAAGCTCCTGCCTTGCTTTTTGCATTTGGATTTCCGCGGCTTTCCTGATAGATCACAGCTTTCACAAGAGCCGGAGAGATGGTGACTTTCTTCCCCTTTTTATTTACGTAGGGATACTTTTTCACTGAAGTTTTTATCATAGCTGAGTATTTTTTGTCTATCATCTGAGCCGTAGATGTGTTGATCGCTACCGAAACCAGAAGTATAAACAGAAGCTTCATCATTTCTTAGAACTCTCTATTCCAAAGACTGACTCAACATCTTTGTTCTTTGTTTTTTCAGATATTTCATCCATAAGGTCGCGATATGCTTTCTGGGCATCGCGTTCAAACTGTTCACGCATCGCCTTTATGTCCGAATTTTTCTTAAGATGTTCGAGAACTTCAACTGAGATGTACTGCGACTGCATGATGTTTGCCAGACCGATCGCTTCGATGTTGTCGTTTGACTTCGCCTGTTTCATGAAGGCATCGTAGTATTTCTTAAAAGTGTTCTTCCTCACAATGTCGTCCTTGATCTGATATTCCAGTCCTGATTCCACCCAGGCTTTTTGTACAATTTTCATGGCACTTTCATTTTTTCTGAATTCTCCTCCAATCTTCTTCGCTACAGGATACAACTCTGCAAACATCTTATTGTTACTGCAGTTCTCTACTAGACCTTCATAGTATCCTTTCACTTTGGGAGACCACTTTGAAACATAGTCCGAGTACATTCCGCCGACTTTCTGTCCTGCTTCTCCCGCCAACGTAAGCAGTTCACCCTTCATTTCACCGTACTCCGGCATAACTTGCGACAGTTTTGAATCCACTTCTTTCAACCATGCTTTTGCGTCCTTGTTCTTAAGTTCCTTTCCGGCTTTTGCAATATTTCTGATGGTCGAAGTCGTATTTCTGATGGTCGAGATTATCTGGATAAACCTTGAAATATACTCAGCAAACTGTTCAGCTCTGTCAAACTTTTCCTGCAGTGCAAAATTAGTCATCAGTGTTGTCTGAGCAGCAATTGTCGTCTCAACATCAGGAGCGGCAACAACAAGCTGAGCATGAAGGGAAAAACTGGACACAATCACTAGCAGCAGAGCAAAAGACCTTCTTTTCATACGAACCTCCGGACAATCGTTTCAACAATTATATAATTCTAATTTTTATTTGCAAATCTTATCTTATTGATATTTAACACTACAAAGCTATAATTTCCAGTAATTTTGTTATTCAGGAGGTTATCATGATAAACGAACTTAAAAAGATGATGATGAAAGCAAAGCTTGAAAAGGATAAGGTCAAATCAAACCTGCTTTCCACACTTGTAGGAGAAGCTGTAATGGTCGGGAAAAATGACGGGAACAGAGAAACCACAAAAGAAGAGGTTCTTGCTCTGACCAAGAAATTTCTCAAAGGTGTGAACGAAAACCTCAAACTTCTTGAAGAAGCAGGCAAAGACATGACTTCAGCTCTCCATGAAAAAGAGATCCTCGAATCACTCCTTCCCAAACAGATGAGCGAATCCGAACTTACCGGCGCAGTTGAACAGATAATTGAAACACTTCCTGAAAAGTCCATGAAGATGATGGGCAAGGTGATGGGAGATCTTAAAGCGAAGTATAACGGTCAGTTTGACGGTAAGATGGCAAGTGATGTAGTCAAGAAATGCCTCAACAAATAAACCCCAGACAAAGGAGTCTTCAATGAACAACAGCCGTGCTGTTTTCAATTTTCATGTTTCTGCTATCTCAAGAGAAAGATACTCTTTCAGTGAATCGATCTTCTCTACATCAGGGAACGTGATCTTTGCCGATTTTGTTCAGGCAAAAGAGTTTGCACATAACATGAATACTGTCCTTAAAGAAGAAGGCTCCAGTCGATATGTCCGTCCAGGCGATGTCTACGCCATGGGACTGATAGACGAGATCTTTCACTATGTTTTTTTCGTGTACAGAACGACCGTTGATGCTCAGTTTATTGAAAAAGCCTATGGACTTGCAGAAAAAAAGGTCGGGAAAAATAAGCTGCTCAAAACACTGGAGCTTTTCACAGAAAAATTCCCGCCGCCGAAAGTTTATAAAGGTGAAATATCAGCCTCGGAATACTTAAAAGATAAAAAATCTCAGCTTATAGAGTTCGAGGAAATGATATTCCTGAAATTATCCAATGAAAACAAAGCATTCGGAGAATTCAAAGAACTTTTTGATGACTCTGAGATCTCAGAAAAAACTGATTATAGTGCAATTTTTTCCACTGCGGAAAAAAGCATTGACGACGGTTCAAAAATTCAGGTAAACGGCGAGGCTATTTCAGTTCTTGAACTCCTTAGAGCACCGATGAAAGCTATTCCTGACTCAATTTCAGGTCAGCTAAAGTTCATAAAGGAAAACTGGGGCCTTGAGCTTATAAGGAACTTTTCTTCGAAGATACTTCTTTCAACTGATATCTTAAAAGAAGAGAATAAACCTAACTTCGGTCCGGGAGGGCCGGGCGGCGAAATGATAACCTTTGATTCGCTCAGCTACTCCGATGATTACGGTGAAGAAATAGAGAACTTCTCCCGCGATTCTTACTGGATGCCGCGCACATTAATGCTTGCAAAAAATATTTTCGTATGGCTCGATCAGCTTTCAAAAGCATACTCAAAAGAAATAAGAACTCTGGACCAGATCCCTGAAGACGAGTTAAAGATCCTCGCACAGAGAGGATTTACAGCTCTATGGCTTATCGGTCTGTGGGAAAGGAGCAAAGCTTCAAAGAGAATAAAGCAGATCATGGGAAATCACGATGCTGTTGCCTCCGCCTACTCTCTTTACGATTACACTATCGCGCAGGAACTGGGAGGCGAAGCAGCCCTTCAGGATCTCAAGCAGAGAGCATGGAAATACGGGATCAGACTTGCAAGTGACATGGTTCCCAACCACATGGCAATAGATTCAAAATGGCTTAACGAACATCCGGAGTGGTTCATTTCAAGTGATCATCCGCCTTTCCCCGGATATTCCTACAACGGAGAGAACCTTTCAAGTCATTCCGAAACAGGCATCTACATTGAGGATCACTATTTTGACAAGTCAGATGCCGCTGTAACATTTAAAAGAGTGGATTTCAGGTCCGGTGAAACCCGGTATGTCTACCACGGAAATGACGGAACATGTATGCCGTGGAACGATACGGCACAACTCAACTACCTGCGTCAAGATGTCAGAGAACATGTCATCAGAACAATAATAGAGATAGCAAAGACTTTTCCCATCATACGTTTCGATGCTGCCATGACACTTGCCAAAAAACATTACCACAGGCTGTGGTTCCCTGAACCGGGTACTGGTGGAGATATAGCCTCAAGATCTGAACATGCAATGACAAAGGCATCTTTTAACGAAGTTTTCCCAAAGGAATTCTGGAGAGAAGTTGTTGACAGAGTTGCCGTTGAAGCACCTGAAACCCTTCTTCTTGCCGAAGCATTCTGGCTTATGGAAGGATACTTCGTGAGAACTCTGGGAATGCACAGGGTTTATAACTCGGCATTCATGAATTTCATGAAAGATGAGGATAACTACAAGTTCAGACAGTCAATTAAAAATGTCCTCGAATTTGATCCTCATATTCTTGAGCGTCATGTTAACTTTCTCAACAATCCTGATGAGGAAACAGCAATAAAACAGTTCGGTGACGGCGATAAGTATTTCGGAGTAACGATCTGTATGGCGACTCTTCCGGGACTTCCCATGTTCGGTCACGGTCAGGTGGAAGGATTCTCAGAAAAATACGGAATGGAGTACAAACGGGCCTACTGGAACGAGGCTGTGAACTGGGATCTCGTACATAGACACGAAAGAGAGGTCTTTCCTCTCATGCACAGAAGATATCTCTTTGCCCACGTTGAGAATTTCAGCCTCTATGATTTCTTTAAGGGAGACGGATCAGTTGATGAAAATGTGATCGCCTATTCAAACCGTTTTGAAGGCAAAAGTTCTCTTGTCCTTTTCAATAATGTTTTTAACGATACGGCTGGCTGGATAAACCATTCATGCAGATATCTTGATAAGGGAAGCGGTCAGATCAGAACGAGATCTCTTCATGAGGCGCTCGGTCTATCCAGCGACCACAACGACCTTGTTGTTTTCAAAGACTGCGTTACGGGACTCACCTACATCAGAAACTGTGCAGACCTTGCCGCAAACGGACTTTTTGCAACTCTTCAGGCCTATAAATATCATGTCTTCACTGATTTCAGGCAGGTTAGTGACACAGATGGGCTGTGGAAAAAACTTGCGCACAAACTTAAAGGAAACGGATGTACAGACATAGATACGGAACTTGATAAGATAAAGTACGGAAAACTGCACGAAGCTTTCACAAAGATAGTGAACAAAGACCATTTTGAAAGACTTCTAAAAGACAGAAAGTCCGCTAAGAAAAAAACGGCCAAAGACAAACTCTACAAAGACCTCAGACTATATTACACTGAATTTATTGAGGTTTTAGAAGATTTTGAACAGCCTGAGCACAAAGAAAATAAGGTTTGTGAACTTTTTGAGAAAGACCTTCTAGCTGTTATCAACCTTCCGGAATATAACCTTGAAAAATACGATGAACCGGCGGATGAATATCTCCAGAAAAACCTGTCAGAGGATAGAGACCACTTTTTTATGGTCGTAGGATTTGCAGCTACGGCAAGACTTTCAATGTTTACACAAAAAACAAACTCCGGCAGAATAAGCAACGAACTTTTCTTAAAATACAGACTGGATACTGTTTTTATGGAACTTTTTAAAAATCTGGGAATTAGCGAGTTCCACGCACAGAGAATTATCCGTCACATCAGGGCGTTTATCTTCTATCAGAACTGGTGGAAAGATTTTAAGAACGGCAAAGAGCTTATTGAAGCGATCTTTGAAGACCCCAACATGGTAAACATACTTCAGATAAACGAATATGAGAAAGAGTTGTGGTTCAACAGGGAATCTTTCAACGATCTTATTGCAGGACTTTTTGTCATTTCAACTCTTGAGATCATCAGATCAGAGAAAAAAGTTACTGAAAAGAAGAAGGCCTTCAAGGAAAGGTTCAAAACACTGAAAAACCTCCTTGAACTTTCTGAAGAATCAGGATTCAATGTTGGAAGAATGCTCAGATAAACACTAAATCTTCTATTTAACTGAAACTTCTCCATTGATTTTTATATGTTGCAAAGTATAATTTTAGCTAGTGTTGGCTAAACCAGTAGGTAAAGAAAAATGAAAAAGTTAATTATTTTACTAAGTTTTATTGTAATTTCCTTTGTGGGATGCGGTCCTGAGGACACAACTGAACAAAGCGAATATTACTGCGCAAGTAATGACGACTGTGCTTTTCCATATGAATGTAACCTTGAGATAAATCGCTGCTATGACCCGAAGACCGGTGAAATTATTGACGACCCTGATGAAGGAGATACCGGAGACACAGGAAACACCGGAAACACAGGAGATTCAGGAAATACAGGAAACACAGGAGATTCAGGAAATACCGGAACAGATCCTTACAAAGATGATCCCTGCTATGAAAGAGACAAAGACGCTGATAACGACGGATACAATAACAGCATGGAATGTCCGATGTTCCCATGCAGAGACAGTGATGCAGACGGAACCCCGGACTGCCTTGATAAGGATTCCGATGAAGACGGAGTTGCTGATGCAGTAGAGAAAGAGAACGGATCAAACCCCTACAATCCTGACACTGATAGCGATGGTCTGACAGATTTTCAGGAAACTCAGTATGGAACTGATCCCACAAAAAAAGACTCTGACGGTGACGGATACGACGACCTCGCAGAAATAGCCTACGGAACAGACCCTCTCAGCTCTTCAGATACAATTCCTGAAGATGTTTTCTATGTAATTCTTCCATATAAACCACAACTTGAGCTTACTGAAACTCTGAATTTTCAGACAGATATTCAGCAGGCGGACATTGCGATCCTTGTCGATCTGTCAGGATCTATGGACGGAGAACATAACAACCTTAAACAGGGCATCAACAACGTTATCATCAATGGCGTTAAGAACCAAATCCCCAACACAGGTTTCGGTCTGGTCAAGTTCGGAACTCTTCAGGATATGCCATATTTCATTCAGCAGAACATAACTACTGACATCACAGAGATCCAGAACGCAGTTAACACTATTTCCGACTGCGGAGGCTCCGACGAGTATCACACTCTTGCTCTATGGAGAACAGCAAACGGTCTTCCATACAACGCTAATGTCGATGGATATAATCTCGGCATTATCGGCAGTGCCTGTCCGGGAGAAACTTACGGCGGAATGTGTTTCAGGCCTGGTTCTCTACCGATCTTTATTATGGCAAGTGACGAAGCATTCACGGACGATGATTACAGTTCAAGCGGTGATCCTGTAATTCATAAACCGGAGGCAATTGCCGCAATGAATGCGATCAATGCGAAGTTCATTGGAATCGATTCAGGAAGCTCGACAGATGATTTTAATACTGTCTCTGAAGGAACAGGGTCTAAGGATGGCTCAGGTGCATATTTCAACTATAAAATAAGCAGCGACGGAAGCGGCATGAGCGATCAGATAGTTCTGGCAGTTCTTGATCTTGTACAGCATGTTCAGATAAATGTGTCAACAAGAAAAGAGCACGTTGACGGAAGCTGCGACGGCCATGATTCTATTGATTTCATTAAAACTATCACTCCGGTTGAGGCTATTCCGCCTGAAAATGTAGGCTCTATTGATCCCACTACTTTTATTGACGTACTTCCGGGAACTCAGGTCGTTTTTGATGTGGTTTTTGAGAATTCCTTCTGTCAGCCGGCTAAGGACCAGACTCCGATCTTTAAGGCCAGGATCGATGTTTACGGTGACGAGACGACGCTTCTTGACTCAAGAGATGTTCTTATAATTGTTCCATCGGGAATAATGGAGAAGTAGTTACATTCCTATTCCTATCATCTGAGGATTCACAAGCAGAACAATTCCAAGAAGGATCATGATAAATCCTCCGATAAATTTAATTCTCTGAACTGTCTTTTCAGAGATAGCCTTTCCTCTGAACGTATAGCCGAAAATACCGATGATAACTACAAGCGGAATAACGTAACACAGGTTATAGATCGCTATCCAGAAATAGTAGAAAAATGTTCCGTTCGCTATTTCCATTCCCGAAAGAATACTCGTGTAGACGATTGGAAATCCCGCAGTGCACGGAAGCTCAATAAGTGAAGCAAAGAAGGCCAGAACGATCGATGAGATAATGAGCATCGGCATTGTTCCGTTCTTTATCGTCTCCTTCATATCACGGGCCTTTTTCTGAAGAAAGCTGGCACCCTTGTCCGAAGTTGTGAGAGAAACCCCCTGCTTAAAGAAAAACAGTTCCTTACAGTTAATAAAACCTGCGACAAGAGCAATAACGGCAATTGAAATTCTCAGAGGATCTATGAATCCTATATACTTGAAAATATTGAGCCATGCGGCCATAAAAAGAAAGTAGATCACATAGACTACGGCAACAAAAGTGTATCCTACAGTGTAGATTCTGAGCCTTGAATGGGAAACAGAGACCATGAGTGCAAGCAGAAAGGTCAGAACGAACATATTGCACGGATTAAAGCCGTCGACAACTGCTATCATAAATGTAAAGACAGGCAAAGGAAGAGTGTAGCCCATTTCCTTTAAAAATTCAGGGGAAACGATCTTTGCAACGGCAAAAAATCCTGCAAGAAAAGCAATGGAAAGACCCACAACTATCAAGTTTTTCTGTTTTTCAGTAAAACCCGGCAGATTACCGCTTTTTCTAAGATTATGCCTGTCAATGAGATAAAATATCATCAGGACGATTCCAAGGATAAGAGCTGCGATCCCGAAAGGATTAAAGACGTTATCCTCTTTGATAACGACCTGTTTTCCCTGCATTATATCAGTAAGACCTTTGGGCGGTTTAACAAACTTACTTTTTGCTTTTCTCCAGAAGAACTTCCACCCATCTATCTGGACTGCATTATCAAAAGCTAT
>CAZTKP010000109.1:0-9250 GCA_964614215.1 uncultured Spirochaetales bacterium
TTTCCGTCACCATTGAGATCCTTGAAAATGGCTTCAGTTCCACCGTCAACATCATCGATCTTTGTGTAGTTGTCGTTATCAAAGCCTGTTGCGCTTCCCCAGTAAATTCTGTTCTTGAGACTGCATTTGGTCAGACACAGCCAGCCTGAGATGAAGATGTCGAGGTATCCGTCATCGTTAATGTCATCTACAGTTGCAGTTTCCGGAGAAACGGAGTCAAGAGTCGTTCTGTTCGCCTCGCTCCAACTGAATTTGCCGTTGTCACTTCCCCAGTAGATATAGGATTTGAAAACTCCTACGTACTCCTGAACACCGTTTGGAAAAACTATGTCTAAAAAGCCGTCTTTATTAAGGTCTGCAACCCTTGCTTTGGCTGCTCCCACAGTGGGAAGCTCGAGCTTGTTGTTAATGTCAAACCCTGTCTCACTTCCCCAATAAATATAGGAGTTTATCTTGTATCCTGAACCGGTCATTCCCTCGCCGTTATACCTGTTTGGAGTGATGACATCGATCCATCCGTCCTGATCAAGATCGACCAGAGTTATGTCAGAGCATCCAACCGTCGGGAACTCGAATCTGCTGCTGAGATCTATGCCGTCCTTCGTGCCGTAATAAAGCAGTGAAATTGAATATCTGTTCTCATCCTCTTCACCCGCAAGACGCTGCTTGACCGAGGCAAAGGCGATATCTAAATAACCATCGTTATTCACATCCGCAACATCTACACCCATAGCACCGATCGTCGGTATCTCGATCCTGTTCTCAGCACTGTAGCCACTTGCTGAACCGAGATAAATATATGAATTAATGTTAGTGGAATTGTCATCCTCCGTGTGAGCAAAAACAATGTCAGGATAGCCGTCACAACCGATATCAGTACATGGCTCAGGCTCAGTGTCCACATCATCATCCGGAATTACATCCGCAATTTCATCGACAACCTCATCGGGCATTTCATCTACTGTTTCATCTGTGTCCTCTAGGTCCACTTCGTCCACTTTGTCCCTGTCCTCCGTTTCCTCTCCGTCCTCTGTGTCCCCTATGTCCGTTGTTTCATCAGCAGTAAGATCATCTCCCTCGTTCTCCGTGTCAGTTAGACTGCTTTTTTTTGAATTACAGGAAAAGAGAAGGAAAAACGCCAGCAAGACCACTAAATTCTTCATGATATACCCACTATGTTTAATTCACACAACACGCCTGATTATAACGGGAAAATATCTGAGGGCAATTTAACATAAATTTCATTAAATCTAACCCTCTCAAATATTGTTATTTATACTCAAATAAGTACAATGTTGTGACGTGATAATTAATGTGAGGGAAGTCATGAAATTTAGTTCAATTATTTTAGTGGTTTTTAGCGTTTTCCTTTTTGTTTCGTGTGATAGCGGCAAGAGTAATCTTAATGATGAGGAGTCTGTTGTCGATGATAAAGAGACGGTGGATGAAGCTGAGGTGATAGATGAAGTTGCTGATGAGGATGTTGCAACAGGTCCTGTCTGTGGAAACAGTGAAATTGAAGAAGGTGAGAACTGTGACGGTGGAACAAAACCGTGTACGGAGATCGATGAGGAAAAATACAGCTCGGGAACAGCGTCATGTAAAGATGACTGCTCCGGATACGATGAAGAGAACTGTGTTGAAAAACCTGTCTGCGGAAACTCTGTCGCAGAAGAAGGTGAAGAATGCGATGGCGGGTCAGTTGAGTGTTCTGATTTGGGTTTTCTCACCGGTTTTGCCACATGTAAGGATGACTGCAGCGGCTATGATACTTCTGCCTGTCTCCCTCAATGCGGGAACGGTGACCTCGAAGAAGGTGAAGACTGTGAACATGCACAAGATGAAGAGTCTCCCGAAACAATCAGCTGTCACAAACTTAGCTGGCTTGAATATAAAGCGGGAGATGCTGTGTGCGGAGATGACTGTAAATGGGATCTGACAGCCTGTGAACCTCTCGACGTTGTTCCTCAGTACGGAATGATCTCTCAGATAGGTGTTGACACGGTTAACGGTATTACAGACGCTCAGAAACTCTGTGTGCCTCAGGAAGGTGAGGATAAGTGCGAGTTTGATGCCACTTTTGCACTGAATCATATTGGTGACACAACTTTCAATATTTCAGGAAGTTACAAGAACGGCACAAAGGTTATTCTCACGGCTCCTTCAGGGTTTGATGTTATTACAAAAGACAGCAAACAGGCTTGTCTTGCGGTTAACAAGGGTTTTGATCCGCTTCCGGAGAAGTTTTTCACACTTTTTGCATCAATTGCCTACGACAGACTGACTTTTCAGAACATAAAAATGTATGGTCCGCAGGTCGTGCTGATGTTCAACTCTGAAAATATCCCCAACACAACTCCCGGTCAGGATGATTACTACAACATAAGCGGAATAGGTGATAATGATATTCTTGTTGCAATAGGCGAGCAGATGGGCGATGGATCTGGAGATATTGATGTTGACTCGCTCTGTATATCTGCGATCGCTTTCGGAAAAACGATGGTGGTGAGCAATGCCTTTAATGTTATGCAGGACGGCGGCGGCGGAACTATAACATATTCAGGCTTTGATATACCGCTTTATCACCCGACTGAAACTCCACTTGGAGATTTGACTGAAATGGTTAAGGAATACGGACTTGAGAACATTTGTGAAAAATAGGAGCAGAAAATGAAGGTCAACAGAACTATTTTCAGACAGTACGATGTCAGAGGATTTGTTGAAAGAGATCTGGGTGGAGATTTTGCATACAATCTTGCAAGAGGCTGTGCAGCTTACTTTAAAAGAAAGGACCTTGCTCTGAAAAAGGTCAGCATAGGTCACGACGCAAGAGAAAGTTCACCTGTTTTTGCCAAGGCTCTGATGGATGGATTTAACGATTCGGGTATCGATACGGTCTTTCTCGGCATGGTTCCGACGGGACTTCTGTACTATTCGCTTTTCAATCTCGATGTTCAGGGCGGAATAATGATAACCGGCAGCCATAACCCTCCGGAATATAACGGTTTTAAGATCAATCTGGGAGATCTACCCGTCTATGGTGACGGAATCCTGGAGATCGCGGACATTATGGAAGCTGAAGATTTTATCGATGCTCAGGATAAGGGTAGGAAAAGCAGCTACAACATCATTCCGGATTTTGAGAGATACATACATCAGACTATTAAGATAGAAAATCCTGAAAGGCTTCATATCGTTGTTGACAGCGGAAACGGTGTCGGAGGATTTGTTGCGGTGCCCATTCTCAGAAAACTGGGTGTAAAAGTTACGAGCCTTTACGAAGAGCCGGACGGAAATTTTCCTAACCATCATCCTGACCCAACAGTTGAAGATTACATCCAGGATATGATCAAAGCTGTAAAGGAAAGCGATGCCGTCATGGGAATCGGTTATGACGGTGATGCCGACAGGATAGGACTTGTCGATGGAAACGGAGATATCATCTGGGGAGATAAGATACTTACTATCTTTGCCAGAAGTGTTCTGGAGGCAGTTCCGGGAGCTACGATAGTCGGTGAAGTAAAGTGCAGCAAAACCTTTTATGACGACATCAAGGCCCGGGGCGGTAAAGGTGTGATGTGGAAGGCGGGTCACTCTCTCATTAAGGCCAAGATGAAGGAACTTAAAGCAGATCTCGGCGGAGAGATGAGCGGACACATCTTCTTCAAACACCGTTTCTTCGGTTATGATTGTGCCATCTATTCAACTTTCAGACTTCTTGAAATAGTCTCAAAGATGGAAAAAGTCGACTTCAGCAAACTTCTTGAAGGAATTCCGGAAACATTCTCGACCCCTGAGATCAGGATCGAGGTCGATGAGGAGAAAAAGTTCGGAATAGTTGAAAAGACTGTCGAATACTTCAAAAAAGAAGGCTACGACGTTGTCGATGTCGACGGTGTCAGAGTTACATTTGATGACGGCTGGGGACTTATGAGGCCTAGTAACACTCAGAATGTTATCGTTATGAGAGTTGAGGCTGATTCTCAGGAAAGAGTCAATGAAATTGCAGATATGCTGCAGACTAAACTTAATGAATATAACAGCTAAAAGGGGAGGACAATGTCAAGAACTTTAGCTATGATCCTTGCCGGCGGGCAGGGAAAAAGGCTTTCGCCGCTTACACTGGAAAGAGCAAAACCTGCTGTTCCTTTCGGCGGAAATTACAGAATAATCGATTTTGTTCTGAGTAACTTTGTGAATTCAGGGTATATGCAGATAAAGGTACTCACGCAGTTCATGAGTAACTCGCTTAACGAGCATCTTTCACAGAACTGGATACTTTCACAGACTTTCAACCAGTATGTTTCGAGTGTTCCAGCTCAGATGAGAACTGGGGACAACTGGTACATGGGAAGTGCTGATGCCATTTATCAGAACCTGAATCTGATAAAAGACGAATCGCCGATAGATGTTTTTGTCTTTTCAGGAGATCACATCTATAAAATGGATGTCTCCCAGATGCATAATTACCACAATATCAAGAAAGCCGATATGACGATCGCGGCTATTCCTGTTCCTATTGAAGAGGCTTCGGCTTTCGGAGTTATAGAGATAGATAAGGACTACCGCATGGTCGGTTTCGAGGAGAAGCCTGAAAATCCCAAATGTATTCCGGGACAACCTGACATGGCTCTTGTGAGTATGGGCAACTATCTTTTTAAAGCCGATATTCTTGTAGATGTGGTGCTGGATGATGCAAAGGATAAAAACAGCGAGCACGATTTCGGGAAGAATATAATTCCTGCACTTTATCCTCATGCCAGAGTTTATGTCTACGACTTTCTTAAGAACAAGATCTATATGCCTGAAGAGGATTCCTACGAGAAACCTTACTGGCGTGATGTCGGAACGATAAAAAGCTACTTTGAAGCACAGATGGACCTTGTTTCCGTTTCTCCGGCGATCAATCTTTACAACAGAAACTGGCCGATCTTCGGATTCTCGGAAGTGAAGATGCCGCCTGCAAAGTTCGTTTTTGCAGATAAAAAGAACAAAAGGCTCGGAGTTGCAACGGATTCCGTTATTTCCGAAGGATGTATAATCAGCGGAGGTTCTGTCAACCGTTCGATCCTTTCTCCGGGAGTGAGGGTGAACAGCTACGCATCGGTAAATAACTGTGTTCTTCTTAACGATGTCGAGGTCGGAAGATACTGTGAGCTGAAAAATGTAATTATCGACAAGAGAGTTATAGTTCCGCCGGAAACAAAGATAGGATTCGATCTGAAAAAAGATAAAGAAAGAGGTTTCACCGTTACTGAAGAAGGGATCGTTGTGGTTCCCAAGGAGTATAACTTTCAGGAGGACAGATAGCCTATGACTAGACTGGTTTTTCTGTGGCACATGCATCAGCCTTACTACCGCGATGCAAATACGGGAAAGTATCTGATGCCGTGGGTGAGACTTCATGCGCTCAAAGGATACTATGACATTCCTCTTGCGATGGAAAAGTTCGGAGTTAAGGGTGTCGTCAATGTCGTTCCGTCTCTGATAGAGCAGCTTCTTGACTATACGGATAACAACGCAACGGATCCCTGGCTTGAGCATACTCTTATGAATCCCGCAGATATGAAGAGTGAGGACAAGGCCTTTGTCCTGCGTAACTTTTTCATGCTTAACTGGGAAAGACTTGTAAAGACATCTCCAAGATACCACAAGATCCTGACAAAGAGACAGCGGTACGAGAACAAACTGAACTGGGCGGAAATGTCGAAGATGTTCACTGACGACGAGATCTTTGACCTTCAGGTTCTTTTTAACCTCAAATGGTTCGGGTTCATGGCGAGGGAAAGATATCCCAGACTTGTGGAACTTGACGAAAAGGACAGACTGTTCACGGAAAAAGATAAGGCTGACGTTATCGATATTCAGAAGCAGGTTCTCAAGGAAATTGTTCCGCTTTACAGCAGACTGGCAGGTGAAAATGTTATTGAGCTCAGCTTCACGCCGTTCTATCATCCGATCTTTCCTCTCATCCATGACACGGATATTTCAAGACGAAGTTCGGGAGCTCCTCTGCCGGAGCAGTTCTCCTATCCGGAAGATGCTGTATGGCACCTGAAAGAGGGAAAGGAGTACAGTGAAAAGTTCTGGGGCAAGGAACTTAAAGGAATGTGGCCGGCTGAAGGTTCGGTCTCTCCCGAGATTATTCCTGTAGCTGCTGATGCCGGTGTGAAATGGCTTGCAACAGATGAAGGTATTCTTCTTAATTCTTTAGGGACTCATGATAAATCTTCGGTCCTTTACCGTCCGTACAGGCTGAAGGCAGGTGGAGAACAGCATATTGTAGGTTTTTTCAGGGATAAGTATCTGAGCGATCTTCTGGGTTTCTCTTTTTCCAGGATGGCTCCTGAAAAGGCGGCGGATATTTTTATGAACTATGTTAAAAGTGTCAGATACAACCTTCCGCAGGGGCATCCTGAACCGGTCGTTTCCGTTATTCTTGACGGTGAAAATGCCTGGGAAAGTTATCCCGATAACGGTATTCACTTCATAAAGGAGCTGTTCTCAAAACTTAAGGATAACGGTGAAGTGACAACATCCACATATGAAGAGGTCATTGAGAGTGAAGCTCACGAGATCATGCAGCCTCTCCCCAAGCTTTTTTCAGGTTCATGGATAAACAGTAACTACGAAATATGGATAGGAAATGACGAGGATAATACGGCGTGGGATTATCTGAAACGTGTCCGTGATTTTTACGAGAAGTACCGCAAGGAGAACGTTGTAGTTCCCAAGGTGGAAAAAGAGGTCATGCGCTCGCTTTACAGGGCCGAGGGGAGTGACTGGTTCTGGTGGTACGGGCCTCATTTCTCAACCGAGAATGACTGGCTTTTTGACAGACTTTTCAGAAGACATCTGCGGCATGTGTACAACCTGCTTGGAGAGAAGTATCCGACTTTTCTGGATATTCCCATCAGTTCTTCATCAAGTGTAAATGCAATTCTTTGTCCTACGAGCACGATAAAACCTGCGATCACAGGAAGAAATGACTCTTACTACGAATGGTCCGGAGCAGGTATCTTTGAAAGTGGAAAAAAGACCGGCGGGGCTATGTATAACTCGATCAGACTGACCGATTCCATCCTTTTCGGGTTTGACAGGGACAATCTTTATTTCAAGATACAGCTCGTCGATCCGGTAAGTTTCTACGAGCATAAGAAATACACGCTTAAAGGATTCATCATGAACGGAAAGGACCTTGATTTCAACCTTCCCGTCATAAGGATGTCGGCTGTTGATTTTGCTGTGCACTATAACAATGAAGCCGGTCTGCTTGCTGAAATAGTAGGTGCGGGAAGGGCGGCTTTTGATGAAGTGCTTGAGTTCAGACTTAATGCTGAAAAGGCCGGGCTTAAAAAAGGAGAGAAGATAGGGGTTTACTTTAAGATCATTTCCAATGAAGGTGTCGAGCTCGAGCGCATCCCTTCAGCAGGATCAATTGATCTTACGGTTCCTGACGAGGCTGCTCTCTATACGCTGTGGGATGTTTAGTTTTAGGAAGGTGCAACATGCTTAAAAGCTCAATGAGAAGAGATCCTCTGAATAACTGCTGGGTTATCTTCGCTCCGGAAAAAGTGAACTCGATAATAAAGGAGAGTTCAGAAAAGGAGGCTAAGTTTGATATAAATCCGTATCTTCCCGGTCTTGAACATGCAACGGGCAGGGATATTCTTCGGAAAGTTAATCCCGCTTATGCAGATAAAGGCTGGTCCTCGAGAGTTTTTCCGGCTAAGAATCCAATTCTGAAGGTCGAGACAGAGAAGAGATCTAAAGGTAACGGAGTTTATGATGAAATGCTGAGAGTAGGGGCTCATGAAGTTGTTGTCGAGACCCCGAGAAGCAATGTCTACTTTGATAAACTGTCGATAGAGGAGATCGCCGACGCCTTAAGTATCGTCAGAGACCGTATCGGTGATCTTAAGAACGATTCAAGGTTCAGATATATTCTTGTCAGTAAGAACAAGGGAAAGGAATCCGGAGGGACTATTGATCATAACTATTCGGAAATAAAGGCTTTTCCGTTCGTTCCGCCAACGGTTCAGAAAAAAGTTGATAACTGTATTGAATATTACAACAGAAAGGAGCGCTGTCTTATCTGTGATATCGTTGAACAGGAGCTTGAGGATAGATCAAGGATAGTTTTTGAAAGCGAACTTTTTCTTGCCATCTGTCCCTATGCAAGCAGATTTCCCTTTGAGATCATGATAATTCCCAAGAGACATAAGAATATTTTCGACAATGTGAATCCCGAAGCCTTGAAGGACCTAGCTGTAACAGCAAAAACTGTTTTCGGCAAGATGAGAAAGGCTCTCAACGCTCCTGCCTATAACTGTGTTTTCCACTATCATCCCGTTAACAGCGGACCAAAAGAACACATCGAATCTCTTGCCTATCACTGGCATATCACGATAATTCCGAGAATCACAACCCTTACATCCGATATGTTTGAAAGCGGAGTCTACGTCAATCCGACATTTCCTGAAAATGCCGCTGAATTTATGAGAAATATCAGCGAGTAAGTTTCGTACTTTTTTGTTTGGGGCGGTCTGCACAGCCTATTGCAATTCAACGTGTAACGGATACAATGAAAGCAGCTGTGAAATAGATGACGGATGGTAACTCATCCCCCAACCCCTTCTCTCTAGGGAAAGAAGGGGAGCTTAACCCTCTTTTTAAAAGAGAGGGTGGACTGAGTTTACGAAGGCCGGGTGAGTTTGGAGGAATTCAATGCGTAACATATTAATCATATTTATCATATCTCTCATTCTTTTCTGGTCGTGTACCTCGTGTAATGAGAGTAAGCCTCAAGCAGATATTGACACTCAGGATAATGATACGGCTGAAATCTCTGATATAGACTCTGTTGTGGATGAAGCTCCTGATCCAGATTATGCCGATGTTGAAATTCAGGATAGTGATGCTGACGTTGATATTTCGGTTGAATGTCTTGATCTGAAGATACAGGAAAATGTTATTAACACCCCATTCCCATTCACGGATAAGGACGGCAAGCCAACATTCTGCCGTCCGGGCTGTGATACACCCACTGAAACTGACCCTCAGTGTGTGAGAAACATCTGGGAATGGAGAAACTGGGAAAACCAGCAGAAATATCTGGAAAAAGAAGCAGAAGATTCTGATCAGACATATATCAGATCCTGTTATCCATGGCCCTGTGTGCTGCCGGATATGAAGGCAGATTCTACGCTTGAAACATTTAACAGCAAATGTGACAGATGGCTGACTGTAA
>CAZTKP010000110.1:0-9090 GCA_964614215.1 uncultured Spirochaetales bacterium
GAAAATTAAATGGGAGAGATAAATGACTAAAAAGATTGATCATATCGGCATTGCAGTGTCAAGTCTGGAAAAGTATATTCCATTTTACCGTGATGTGCTTGGACTTGAATTTGAAGGAACTGAAGTTGTCGAGGATCAGAAAGTAAAAGTTGCTTTCTTTAAAATAGGAGAGTCAAGGATCGAACTTCTTGAGCCTATTTCAGATGAAAGCCCTATTGCAAAGTTTATTGAAAAGAAAGGCGAAGGAATACATCATCTTGCAGTTTCTTCTGAAGATGTTGCAAAAGATATTGAAGTAATGAAAGAAAAAGGCGTCAGAATGATCGATGAAACTCCCAGGGGTGGAGCTCATCAGACACAGATCGCATTCATTCATCCTAAGGAAACTAGAGTTCTTGTGGAATTGACGCAGCAGAAACATTAATCGTTTTTTGGAGACGGAGAAAATGGTAACCATCGAAGAAAAATTAGCAGAACTTAGAGCTAAGAAAGAGAAGGGAAAGCTTGGCGGCGGAGAGAAAAGAATCGAAACACAGCATGCAAAAGGAAAGCTTACTGCACGTGAAAGGATCGCGCTTCTTCTTGATCCGGGCAGTTTTGAGGAGATAGATTCTCTTCGGTTCGGAGCAAAGAAGAACACTCCAATCGGTGACGGTGTAGTGACCGGTTACGGAACTGTTAACGGAAGAAAGATCTTTGTTTTTGCTCAGGACTTTACAGTAGCCGGCGGATCACTTGGAAAAGTTGTCGGTGAGAAGATCTGTAAAGTTATGGACCTTGCCCTGAAGGTTGGAGCACCGGTTGTCGGGCTTAACGATTCAGGCGGAGCGAACATCCCTGAAGGCGTCAACTCTCTCTACGGTTACGGCGAGATATTCAAGAGAAATACGATAGCAAGCGGAGTTATTCCGCAGATCTCGGCAGTTTACGGCCCCTGTGCCGGTGGAGCTGTCTATTCTCCGGCTCTCACGGACTTCGTTTTTATGACGGAATCCAATTCATATATGTTCCTCACGGGACCGAAAGTCGTTAAGGCTGTTACACATGAAGATGTTACTGTCGATCAGCTCGGCGGCGCAAATGTTCACATGGTTAAATCAGGTGTGGCACATTTCTCTCACGAGACAGAAAAACAGAGCATCGAAGCTATCAGAGAACTTCTGGGGTACTTTCCTGCAAATAACATGGAAGATCCTCCGGTAGTTGAAAGTTCCGATCCTTTTGACAGGATGGAAGATACTCTTAATCAGATCGTTCCGACAAATCCCAACAAGGGTTACAGCATGTACGATGTAATCCACATGATAGTTGATGACGGCCAGTTCATAGATGTTCAGCCGCTTTATGCAAGGAACATGATCGTAGGCTTTGCAAGACTTAACGGCAGAACGGTCGGTATCGTTGCAAATCAGCCCAATGTTCTTGCCGGCTGTCTTGATATAAACGCTTCTGACAAGGCCGCCAGATTTGTCAGATTCTGCGATGCTTTCAATATTCCTTTAATAACACTTGTTGATACTCCAGGGTTCCTTCCGGGAACGGGTCAGGAGTACGGCGGAGTTATCAGACACGGTGCAAAGATGCTTTATGCATATAGTGAAGCTACGGTTCCGAAAATTACCGTTGTCACAAGAAAGTCAACAGGCGGAGCTTACCTTGCAATGGCTTCAAAACACCTTAGAACTGACCTTAACTACGCATGGCCGACAGCTCAGATCGCAGTTATGGGAGCAAAAGGTGCTGTCGAGATCCTTCAGAGAAAGGAACTTGAGGAAGCCGAGGATAAGGAAAAGTTCCTTGCCGAACAGGAAGAAATATACAACAGAGAAGTTGCTAACCCTTACATTGCCGCTCAGCACGGTTATGTTGACGATATTCTTGAGCCGAAGACAACAAGACCGAGACTTATCAAGGCTCTTGAGATGCTCATAACTAAAAATGATGATCTGCCCGCCAAGAAGCATGGCAATATTCCGCTTTAAGGAGGGATGAATGTTAAATATAACGCTATCGAATTTACTTGTGTCAGGAGTTGAGGATCAGAGTGTCGATGTTCTGATGGTCGTGCTTCCGATCGTCGGGATCTCAGTCGTTCTTGCTTCTCTTGCATTTCTTGCGATCATCCTCAAGCAGTTCGTTTTTATTGATAAGGAGTCGAGAAAGGCTTATTTCGCCAAGCCTGAAGCTCCTGCTGTCAGTAAAAAGGATGAAGTTGCAAAGGAAGCTGAAACAGAAAGAGATGATTCATCGGAAGATGAGATGGCGGCGGTTGCGACAGCCATTTATCTTATTATGCAGGAGTCATCGGATCCTATAGCTCTTACGGAGATCCCTGTTGAGAATTCTCCTTGGGTATCAGCTGTAAGAAATGCGCAGAGTGCCGGTTTTAAGAATTGGAAAGCCAACAAGAGGTAGAAAGATGAAAAAGTATGATCTTAAAATAAACGGAAAAGAGTACAATGTTGACGTTAAGGATTTCAGTGCGAACAGCGCAAAAGTCGAGGTCAACGGAAAATCCTACGATGTCGAGATAAAGTATCAGGAAAACGAAGCTCCTGTAGTTATTCCTAAGATAACTAGAAAGGCCGCACCGGTTGTGACTCAGCAGGCAGCTCCTGTACAGGCTCCTGCTGCCGGAGGAAACAGTGTGAACGCTCCTATGCCCGGACTGATCCTGAAGATCCTTGTCAAGGTCGGTGACACGGTAACAGCCGGCCAGAAAGTAGCTATCATGGAAGCTATGAAGATGGAGAACGATATCAATACTCAGTTCGCGGGAACAGTTTCAGCCATCAATATTAACGAGGGAGACAACGTGCAGGAAAATCAATCTCTCGTAGTTATTTCATAGGGGGAAATGATGGAACTGATATTAGACAACTTTATGTATTTCCTGAATACTACGGGCTTCATGCATCTGACATGGGGTAATGTGATCATGATGGTCATCGGTATGGGATTCATCTATATGGCAATTGCCAAAGGATGGGAGCCTATGCTTCTGCTTCCGATCGGTTTCGGTATTCTGCTCGGAAATATTCCCAGTGCAGCAGGTATCAAGATAGGAGTTTATGACGATGGTTCAGTTCTGAGATATCTCTACTACGGTGTTCTCAAGGGTATCTATCCTCCGCTTATCTTTTTCGGCATAGGTGCGATGACGGACTTTTCATACATGATATCCAACCCCAAGCTTATTCTTCTGGGCGGAGCCGCACAGATCGGTATTTTTGCGGCTTTCCTCCTTGCTCTGGGTTGGGGATTTAATGTTCAGGAATCAGCAGCTATCGGTATTATCGGCGGAGCTGACGGTCCTACATCGATCTTTATTTCAGGATTGATGGCGCCGCATCTTATCGGTCCGATCGCAATTGCGGCCTATTCATACATGGCACTTGTTCCCGTTATTCAGCAGCCGATCATCTATGCTCTGACAACGAAGAAAGAGAGGCTCATCAGGATGAAGCCACCGCGGAAAGTATCAAAACGTGAAAAGATATTTTTCCCTGTAGTAGCATTCATAGTGTGCTGTCTGATAGCTCCCGGAGGTCTTCCTCTTATCGGAATGCTCATGGCGGGAAATATCATGAAGGAATCAGGCGTGACGGACAGACTTGCAAAGACCGGTGCAAACGCAATGATCGACATCACGACCATTCTTATCGGTCTTACGGTCGGAGCTTCAACTGCCGCAGAACATTTCCTCAATGTTAAGTCTCTTAAGATCTTCGGACTCGGTGCTCTGAGCTTTGTAATTGCAACCATGGGCGGAGTTCTTTTTGCAAAACTTATGAACCTTGTTCTGAGCAAAGATAATAAGATCAATCCCATTATCGGTTGTGCAGGCGTAAGTGCTGTTCCTGACAGTGCAAGAGTCGCCCAGCATGTGGGAAGACACTGCGATCCTGAGAATCATCTTCTCATGCACGCAATGGCTCCAAATGTTGCAGGTGTTATCGGTTCCGCGATCGCTGCCGGTATTCTTCTTGGACTTATTCCTTACTGATTCCAGTTCTAATACTTTTTTCTAATGTCTTCTATTGACTGTTCTTCTACATAGATCTCTCTGTCTGGGGAAATTGACTTGATGAGCTTTTTATCCTTATCAAAGAATGAGATCTTAAATTTCATAATGCCTTCATTTTTGAATGTTATTGCCGGAATAACAAAGTGAATTCTTACTAATTTATTATTTGAAGACTTTATTTCAACGATATCTCCACGGGCTTTACTTATCTCTTTCTTGTCATAAATTACTTCTAACTCAAAGAAGCTCGGGGAGGGTTCTTTTATAAATTTTGTTTCAGAGAAAATACCAATCCTTAAAACTCTTGGCCATGTAGATGTTTTTGATTTTACGAAAATAATCTTTTCATTATATATTCCCATCAACGAGATCTTATTTCCTTCTTCAATTCTTATATCATCGCAAACAATGAAAGATGCAATCTTCATTTTATAACCTCTCAATTAATTTTTAATTTGTTAATGGTGGACAATTATAATCAATATCCGTGGGTCTTTCCTCACAATACCTTTTTGAAGAACCATCAGCAATTGTAATTACCTGAACATTTTCGGTTATCATGGAAGCTACTTGATCACAATTTCGTATAGCAAAATTGGCGGCTTCTTTTGTGTAATCATTCTCAGCTACATCAATAAGAAAAGGAAATAAATTGATAAGTTTAAATAAAGCCACACTTGAAGAGTTAGGTTTCGTAGCTCCGATCTTCCATTTCGTTAAAGTCCTTTGTGATAATCCTAAAGCTCTTTCAATTCTGGACATTTTGATTTTGTCGTTTGAAGAAACTATTTCAGCTAATACTTTTTTAATTACCTTTGCGTCTAGCTCTTTCAAAGCTTTTGATATAATTAAGCTGTTCTCTTTGAAAAAATCTCCATATGATTCACAATTTTCACAATAATAATTAGGTACATCTATTTCGACTTTCTCACCTGTGGAATCTGTGAAAACCCTGGTGTCAGTTTTTTTTATTAATGAGCCTGTACCGCATATTGGACATAATTTTTTACTCATTTCTTTCTCCTTCTATTTTTCTCTCTTGAAGAGCCTTAATTAATTTGTCTTTAAGCATCGGGTTAGCTTCTTTTGATCTGTGAAAGGATTTAATTACCCATTGACCAGTTGATGGAGGGCAAAAGAAAGCTAGATATCCCAGAATTCCTCTATATCTGAATAAATACGAATCAATTAGAGTATTATCAATCTTTGTGTGTAGCTCTGTTCGATTAAATTTCAGTTGCTCGATTCTTTCATTGGCAATTACGGTTAACACGTCTTTTTCCTCTTTTAGTCTAAAATCTTCATAAGCACGTCTTAAAGCATTGTCCAGTACAATAACCTTTTTCTTATGGCATAGTTTTCTGAACTTTTCATAACAGTAATGAGCCACGGTACACCTTCTATTGTTTTATTGTAATTAAAAAAACCTATATATCAACAAATATGATCCTTTAAGGAACATTTTAACCTAAAAAATGCTTCTTGCAAGCATGTTTGACCAGATATTAAAGTCTAATATATATTATGCATAAACATTTTGAAAGTCAATATATGTTAACAAGAGCTTCGGGTGTTATCGGTTCCGCGATCGCTGCCGGTATTCTTCTTGGACTTATTCCTTACTGATTCCAGTTCTAATACTTTTTTCTAATGTCTTCTATTGACTGTTCTTCTACATAGATCTCTCTGTCTGGGGAAATTGACTTGATGAGCTTTTTATCCTTATCAAAGAATGAGATCTTAAATTTCATAATGCCTTCATTTTTGAATGTTATTGCCGGAATAACAAAGTGAATTCTTACTAATTTATTATTTGAAGACTTTATTTCAACGATATCTCCACGGGCTTTACTTATCTCTTTCTTGTCATAAATTACTTCTAACTCAAAGAAGCTCGGGGAGGGTTCTTTTATAAATTTTGTTTCAGAGAAAATACCAATCCTTAAAACTCTTGGCCATGTAGATGTTTTTGATTTTACGAAAATAATCTTTTCATTATATATTCCCATCAACGAGATCTTATTTCCTTCTTCAATTCTTATATCATCGCAAACAATGAAAGATGCAATCTTCATTTTATAACCTCTCAATTAATTTTTAATTTGTTAATGGTGGACAATTATAATCAATATCCGTGGGTCTTTCCTCACAATACCTTTTTGAAGAACCATCAGCAATTGTAATTACCTGAACATTTTCGGTTATCATGGAAGCTACTTGATCACAATTTCGTATAGCAAAATTGGCGGCTTCTTTTGTGTAATCATTCTCAGCTACATCAATAAGAAAAGGAAATAAATTGATAAGTTTAAATAAAGCCACACTTGAAGAGTTAGGTTTCGTAGCTCCGATCTTCCATTTCGTTAAAGTCCTTTGTGATAATCCTAAAGCTCTTTCAATTCTGGACATTTTGATTTTGTCGTTTGAAGAAACTATTTCAGCTAATACTTTTTTAATTACCTTTGCGTCTAGCTCTTTCAAAGCTTTTGATATAATTAAGCTGTTCTCTTTGAAAAAATCTCCATATGATTCACAATTTTCACAATAATAATTAGGTACATCTATTTCGACTTTCTCACCTGTGGAATCTGTGAAAACCCTGGTGTCAGTTTTTTTTATTAATGAGCCTGTACCGCATATTGGACATAATTTTTTACTCATTTCTTTCTCCTTCTATTTTTCTCTCTTGAAGAGCCTTAATTAATTTGTCTTTAAGCATCGGGTTAGCTTCTTTTGATCTGTGAAAGGATTTAATTACCCATTGACCAGTTGATGGAGGGCAAAAGAAAGCTAGATATCCCAGAATTCCTCTATATCTGAATAAATACGAATCAATTAGAGTATTATCAATCTTTGTGTGTAGCTCTGTTCGATTAAATTTCAGTTGCTCGATTCTTTCATTGGCAATTACGGTTAACACGTCTTTTTCCTCTTTTAGTCTAAAATCTTCATAAGCACGTCTTAAAGCATTGTCCAGTACAATAACCTTTTTCTTATGGCATAGTTTTCTGAACTTTTCATAACAGTAATGAGCCACGGTACACCTTCTATTGTTTTATTGTAATTAAAAAAACCTATATATCAACAAATATGATCCTTTAAGGAACATTTTAACCTAAAAAATGCTTCTTGCAAGCATGTTTGACCAGATATTAAAGTCTAATATATATTATGTATAAACATTTCGAAAGTCAATATATGTTAACAAGAGCTTCAGAGGTTATCGGTTCCGCGATCGCTGCCGGTATTCTTCTTGGGCTTATCCCTTACTGATCAAAGATTTTCTCTTAAAAACTTAGATATTTCTCAATTGTTGGGGTCGTAGCATTCGCCTGTCGAAAGATTGCATTTTGTGTTTGGCTCAACAACACAGTCAGCATCAGATGCACATATAATTTCTTCGGCTTCATCAGTAGTGATACAAAAGCCTTCTGATGTCCAACACTTCCATCCAATTGGGCAATCTTCTGTTGTTGTGCAAAGAGGTCTGTCTGCACAATAATAAATCAGGCTTCCATATTCTTCTACTGGATTATCAAGATCGCAGTACTCATCTTTTTGACAATCATTCATTGACTTGCAGGGTGTTTTAACGTCATCGCTATCATCATTAACATCACTATCATTATTATTATCAGTATCTTCATTCCCATCAGAACAAACCATGAATATACACTTTAGTCCGTCTTCACAGTCAGCTGTCTTTGTGCAGCTTTCCCCTAAACCGCTTTTTGCCCCTTCACCACAAGCCATGGCTATTAAAATAGTAATTAAAATGATAAAAAATCTTTTCATAATCTTCTCCATAATTAGAATTAATTTTGCTTGAAATAATACCATGTTTTTGGATTTATTTAAATAAAAATAGATATGAAGGCTTTTTTCTTGGACTTATCCCTTACTGATCTTTTTTCTGAACTTTTATATCGTCGATATACATTCCGTAGACATTCGTTCCAGAATCGTTCGGTGTAACGTACTCAATTACAAGATAGACGCTTTTTCCGCTTGAAGTATCTGATTTTACTGAGCCTGTTATCTTCACATAGTCTTCACTTTTACCGGCAACTCCAAGATATTCACTTGTGTAAAGTCCGTAAAAATTATCAATGAAGCCTGTTGGATCCGAAGCAAGGTCTGTAACAAGTTCAACGGTGTTTGCAGGATCTCCGATCACTTTTGAACATTTCCCGCCGTTCTGGAAGTTTATATCCTCGCAAAGGTACAGAAGAACTCCGCCTCTGTTCGTTCCGTTTGGATAAACGTGAGTGTCGATATAGGCATAGAGTTCAACATCAAGTCCTTCAGGCGGAATGGTGAACTTTTTATTGTAATAGATCACGTTCATAAGGTTTTTGTTGTCAGGAATAGTGCTGTCCAGAATTGTAGCAAGAACATTGTCTCCGCTATGAGCAGTTTCTACTTTTCCGGTTGAAGCGGGTGCTCCTATCTCCCAGAGATCTCCGGTGTAGAGAAAAGGGTCGGCAGAATTCATAAGCAGGTTGATGTTGACAGTTTTCCACATCTTCCAGTTGTTCTCATCTTCAAAATCCTCATTTATGAAAACGGGATCGATATAGTTGTCAATGTCGGGATCTTCACTATCCACAGTTTCAATGTCATCCGTCGGTTCCTGATCGTCAGCCTGTTCATTGTCATCGTTTACAACATTGTTATTGTCAGTGATCTCATTATCGACTGTCTGGTTGTTGTCAGGCTGGGTCTGATTATTATCCTGAACTTCATTGTTACTGTCCTGAACAGTCTCATTTTCATCAGGATCTTCGTTTACATCATCAGTCTTCCCTGTTCCGAGAACATCATCATCAGGAAGTTCAGCATCATCAATTGAACAGGAAAAGAAAAGAAAGGATAAAAGAACTGCACACGCAAAAATTAAAAGTCTCATTTTTCACCTCTGTCAGTTAACATCAACGTAACTATTCTTGCACTAAAATTAATAAAAGAGACCGTCTCAGGAAAAATGGACCAGAAAAAATGAGTTTAAGGACTTGTTTTGTAAATCGGAACCTAGGATCTAAAGGAAAGACTATTCTTTATTA
>CAZTKP010000111.1:0-9082 GCA_964614215.1 uncultured Spirochaetales bacterium
AATTAATTCAAGCCCTTAACACATTTACCTCTAATTCGGGTTGACAAGTCCGATTTAAATTCGGATAATGGAGTCGGAATTAAGTTTTTTGCTAACAGGAGGAGAAGATGAAAAGAAAGATAATAAAGATCGATGAAGAAAAATGTAACGGCTGCGGACTTTGTGTTCCTGACTGTGCTGAGGGTGCTTTACAGATAGTTGACGGAAAGGCCCGCTTAATTTCCGACCTTTTCTGCGACGGTCTTGGGGCCTGTCTTGGAAGTTGTCCTGAAGGTGCTATCGAAGTTGAAGAACGTGAAGCAGAGGCCTATGACGAAAGAAGAGTTATGGCAGAAAATATCGTTCCGGCTGGGATTAACACTATCAGAGTTCATCTTGAACATCTTAAAAGTCACGGTGCTGAAGATCTTTTAAAGGAAGCTCTTGATTATCTTGAAGAGATCGGTCTTGAAAATCCAATGAAAGATTATGAAGAGAAACCTTCAGGCGGATGCGGTGGCGGATGTCCCGGATCAATGGCTCAAATCTTCGAGAAAAAAGAAGAAAAGACAAAACCGGCGATTACACCTGCAGTTTCTCCAAACGCCCCTCTTCAAAGCCAACTTGGACACTGGCCTGTTCAGATCCATCTTCTTTCTCCTTTTGCTCCGTTTCTTAAAAACGCGGATCTTGTTGTGATCGCGGATTGTGTTGCTTATGCTTATGCAAATACTCATGATGAATTTATTAAGGGAAAAGCTGTTGCGATCGGATGTCCGAAACTTGATGATGTTAATGCCTATGTTGAAAAATTTGCAGCTATAATTAAAAGCTGCAACCTCAAAAGCATAAAGATAGTAAGAATGGAAGTCCCCTGCTGCAACGGAATAGTTGAAGTTATAAAGCAAGCGATGAAAAAAGCTGACGAAATTGTACCTTTTTCTGTAGAAGTAATTTCCATATCAGGTGAAAAATTATAAAAGGAGATTTAGCATGATCGTAACAAGAAAACTTTCAGAAACTTCAATTATGAAAACCGCTCACAATGTTGATGCACGAAATCTTTACAGCACTCCCGACGCTATGGTTACCATCATAACCTTAAAGCCGGGACAATCTTTAAAAAGGCACATCACACCGGTTGATGTCGCGTTTTATGTTATTAAAGGATCAGGCATCGTTGAGATCGGTGATGAAAGAGAAGCTGTTGAAGAAGGAACCCTCGTTGAAAGTCCCAAAGACATCCTTCACTGCTGGTACAACGAAAGCAACACTGAGCTTGCTTTCATGGTAATAAAAGCCCCAAGACCTGAAAAAAAGACAGTTTTTGTATCCTGATCGATCTAATCTGAAAATCAAAAAAAAATAATCTTTCAACTCTTGACATTTAAATTTCAGCAGCTATATTAGTAAGTGAGCGTTTATTTACTTGCTAGGGAGTGCATCATGAGACAAAGAAAAACGGCAGATGAAAGAAAAGAACAGATCGCAACAATTACTCTTGGCATAATCGTTAAGGAAGGTATCGACAAATTCACTACGTCTGAAATTGCAAAGCAGGCTAAGATATCAGAAGGAGCAATTTTCAGGCATTTCAACACGAAATCCGATATAATTCTCTATATTATCAAGTCAATTGAAAAGAAATTCGTTGAAGGCCGTGAGAATTTCATCGGCGATCCTCTTGATCGTCTTGGTCAGTTCTTTCAAAAAAGAATTAATGTTCTCTTCAAAAACCGCAATGCAATGAATGTATTCTTTTCCGATCAATTTTCAAAAATTGCAGGCGTTGAAGGAGTTGAGATCATAAAAAATATGCGGGCCGAATCCATTAAATTTGTTCACTCTTCTTTAAACAGCGCATTAAAAGAGGGACTTTTGAAAAAAGATCTGAACCCTGATGACCTGACAGTTCTCATTCTCGGATCCATTTTGAGTATTTATAACAGCCATCTTTACTGCTCTGTTTTTAACGAAAAAGAGATGATGAAAATTTCCGACGGAATGTGGAAAACCTGGGAAAAATTAATAAGGAGTTAACTATGAGAAATAAGAAAAACAACACAACATCAGCATTAATTTATCTTTTTCTGCTGTCAGCTCTTGTTTTCCCGTCCTGTAGTGGAGAAAAAACTGAAATTGTAAGAGAAACTCCGGTAGCCGTTGAAATAACCAATGTCCGCAAAGGTGATATGTCTGAAAGTGTAAGGTATGTTGGAACGATTCACTCTGAAAATGAGATACGGATCCTTGCAAGGATAAACGGAAATGTATCAGTACTACAATTTAAAGAAGGAGAAAGGGCCAAAAAAGGTTCCATTCTTTCAAGAATAAGTGCCCCCGAAACAAACGCAAGAATATCAAAAATGAAAAAAGAGATCGTAAAAGCACAGAATGAATCCGATTTTATCTGCGAACAGGCAAATGTTGATGAAAGACTTTTGGCAAAAAATGCTGTTCCTACAATAAAGGCCGATACCAGCAAAAAGAATTGTGAAAGCAGTCGCCTTACTCTGAATTCAGCAACTTCATCACTTAATGAACTTGAAATCATGAATTCAAAAACTGTCGAAAGAGCCCCTTTTAACGGAACTGTTTTAAAGTGGTTTGCCAATCCGGGAGAAAACATTATGCCTGGATTTCCAATTCTACTTTTTGGGGACGAATCTTATATTGTGAAAATTTCTGTTCACGAAAAAGACATTGCTAAAGGAATAAAAAAAGGTTTAAAAGTTATTTTAACAGATCAGGAAAATAAAAACTTTGAGGCTGAGGTATCTTTTATTTCACCAATATCAACAGGTCCCGGAAGAATGCTTACAGTTCATATTCCAGTAGCTGAAAAACAACGTAAAAACTTTTCTCACGGACAGTCAGTTGACGTCAGTTTTTTAATTTCAGAAAAAAAGAATGTGTTTCAAGTACCACAGAATTCAATCCTTAAAGAAGATAGTGGCGAATACGTGTTCCTATTTAAAAATGAAAAGATCGAAAAAATGAAAGTGATCTCAGGAATCACTGAAAAAGGATGGGTGACAATTGATGTTGACATTCCAAAAAACAGCAAAGTTGTTGTAGGAAACCTTGAAGCATTAAGTAACGGTATGACTGTCTATCCTGTTTTTTCAGAAGGGAAAAAATCATGAAATTTACAGAAAATCTCATAAAAAACAAGTACATAGTCTGGGCACTTGTCATCGCTGCCGTAATTTTCGGAATACAGGCTTACTTTTCAATTCCGATGCAGCTTTTTCCTGATACGGCGCCTCCGCTGATCAATGTCATAACAGCCTATCCCGGAGCCGGGGCAGAAGATGTCAGTGAAACTCTGAGCCGGAAACTGGAAGAGGAGTTTGCATCACTTGACGGAGTTGTCAAAACAAAAACGACTTCTCAGGACAATCTTTCAATAATTTCAGTTGAATTTGATTATGAAAGGGATGTCGATCTTGCCGCAGTTGATGTTCAGAATTCGATCTCAAGAATAAAAAGCTCTCTTCCTTCAGGGATCATTGATCCTCAGGTTCTAAAATTCTCAACCTCTGATAAACCTGTTGCCACTATTGGAATAAAGGCAGATGACCTTATCAGGGCACGAAAAATAACTGAAGATGTCTTTGCTCCGGCTTTTCAGAGAATTGAAGGAGTTGCGGCTGTTGATGTTTTCGGCGGGAATAAACCTGCTTTAATTATCGAACTGAAAAGAAGAGATGTCGAGGCATACAGAATTCCATTCATGAAAGTCGTCAGTTCAGTAAGAGAGTTCAACTATTCAATGCCTGCGGGACAGCTCAGAACAGAGACCACTCAGACAATGTTCCGTCTTGAAAGCAGAGCTGAGAATATAGAAGATATAAAAAACATTCCTATTTCTCTTCCAAATGGTCATCGGATACTGCTTGGTGAAATTGCTCAGATCAAAAAGGGATCACTTGACGATGATGCCCGCTTCTCAGTAGATGGAAAAGAAGCGATCGCTATCCAGATATTCAAAACTTACAAGGCAAATACTGTTGAAGTTGTGAACAAAGCTCTTGAAAAAGCGAAAGAACTTGACGATACATATTCTGCCTACAGTTTTAAGATCGGAGAAGAAAGTGCCACATTTACTGAAGTATCTGTCAACAATCTGCTTTCAAATGTCTGGCAGGCTTTGTTGTTTGCCTCCATTATTGTGTTTCTTTTCCTTGGAAGAATACGAAGTTCACTTGTTTCTATCGCTTCAATGCCTCTTTCATTCGGACTGACCTTTGTTTTGATGAAACTATTTAATGTCGAGTTCAATATGGTGACACTTTCCGCCATAATTCTCGCTGTAGGGATGGTAGTTGACTCATCAATTGTAATTCTTGAAAACATCACCAGAAGAATGATGGAGGAAGGTGAATCTCCCGAAAAAGCCGCGATTAACGGAACCGCCGAAGTCGGACTTGCTGTTTTAGCCGGTGTGGCAACTACTCTATCTGTTCTTTTTCCTCTTCTTTTTCTTGAAGGTTTCACAGGCAAAACTTTCGGACCTCTTGCCCTTACTCTGATATTCGCGTTTTCTTCCTCAATTGCAGTTGCATTTGTGCTGGTTCCGGTCTTAACGATTTATACATCAGGAAAAAGCAGAATAGATACAGTTGGTGAAAAAGTGGCAAAACCCTTTATAACAGCCATGGACATGTTAAGAAATTTCTACACAAAAGTGCTTGAAAAAGCTTTAGCACACAGAGCTTTGACCCTTTCTGCCGTTTTTGTTCTCTTTATTGTCTCCATACTTGGGTTACGCAGTCTGGGGATGGAGACTCTACCGAAAATGGACGGTGGAAGCTTTTTTATTTCACTTCAGACACCTTCGGGAACATCTCTTGAAGAAACAACAAAAGTGATCAGAAAGATAGAATCGTTTATCAAAGATATGCCTGAAATAGAGAAGATCCAGTCACAAGCCGGGTTTGAACAGGGAATGAGATCGATCTCCTCATTTGGCGTTCAGGGACCCACTCAGGGAAATATAACCGTGACTCTGTCTCCAAGAAATAAAAGAGACCGGAGTATCTGGGAAATTCAATCTGATGTAAGAAGTATAATAAGAAAAATTCCCGGACTTGTCGCATCAACTGTCAGAGAGATCGGAAACACTGCAAACGCAACGACTTCCGCTCCGATCGCTGCTGTAATAACAGGTGAGAGTTCTGAGGTTCTTAACCTGATCGGGAACGAAGTTGTTGAAAAACTGTCGCAGGTACCCAATGTTGTTGAACCGGTAAGAAACTGGGATTTTGATCATAAAAGCATTGCCGTCAACGTTGACGATCTGAAAGCATCGGAACTCGGGATTTCTCCAAGAACTGTTGCACAAACGATGAATATGGGATCAAACGGTGTTTTTGCAGGTGAATTTTTCGGATATTCCGGAAACCCTGACCCTGTACTTATAAGATACGGCAAAGCAGACAGTTTAGAACTTGATGACATTCTCGGATATCCGCTTTTCACACCAAATTCTCCCCACATAATCCCGTTAAGAGCTGTCGCCCGGATCGAAGAAAGAATGGGACAGGGAGTTTTCACAAGAGAAAACCTTATCTCAACACTTGAAGTTTCTGCGTTTTCTGAAGGAAAAGCTCTGAGTTTTGTAATAAATGACGTTGAGAAAGTTTTGTCTGAAATAAAACTTCCTAAGGGCTATGGAATTACTCTGACCGGAGAAAAGAGCGACCTCGGAGAATCAAAGAAAGAACTTATCGGAGCTTTTATTATTGCCATTATAGCAGTTTATCTTCTTCTAGTTGCGCAGCTCAGATCTTTCATCCAACCGATTACAATTATGACAAGTATCCCCTTAAGTCTGATCGGTGTCTTTTTAGCACTTTTCATTGCAGGAAAATATATTTCAATGCCGGTTATGGTGGGACTGATCCTTCTTGTCGGAATTGTTGTCAACAACGCTATTATTCTGATAGAGTTTATAAACCAGGAAAGAGCCAGAGGCGTTGAAAGAAAAAAAGCTTTAATAAACGCTGTCACCTTAAGATTCAGACCTATTATGATGACATCGTTTTCAACTATCGTGGGAATGATCCCTCTTTCTTTAGAACTTGCACTGGGGTCAGAAAGGTTTTCTCCTCTTGCAACGGCAATTATTGGAGGAATGACAGCTGCAACATTTCTAACGATGATAGTTGTACCTGTCTTTTACGATGTTTTTGATTCTTTAAGTGAGAAAATATCAAGGATTGGAGCATAAAAATGAAAAAGCTAATTAAGTTGTCAATTTTATTAATGATTTCCGCATTCTACAGTTTTACTGCTTTTGCGGAAACAATGACGATCGGCGAAGTGATAAAGACCGCTTTAGAACAGAACCTTCAGATACAGTCAGGAAAATCAGAAGAAAAATATCAGTCCTATCTTTCAAAAAGCATCCGAGGAAAATATCTTCCGACATTAAAAGTGTCGGCAAGTGCCCTTTTGTGGGATGAAGAGAATAAAACCAAAATGGATCTTCCTGTTCTTGACACACTTATTCAGGAAATAATGCCTACTCTGTCACAGGAGAGCAGACAGAGAATCCAGAGTGCAGCCTCAGAAAGTTCGGGAATCACTCTGCATGATAAACAAAGTTACAAAATGTCAGCTACAATTATTCAGCCTGTTCTGTCTCTTTACGGAATATACAATTTACACAATGCTTCGTTAAAAATGAAAAAAGCAGCAGAATACGATACGATAAAAATACAAAGAGAGCTTCAGAGAGATATCGCGAAAGTATATTTCGGAATGCTCTCTGCAATTGAAAACGAAAAAAGTCTTGATGCGGCAATTGACCAGATAGAAAAGACATATCCTGTGGTTCAGGCACTTATTGATGAAGGACGTGTTGAACCCAATGCACTACTTAAACTGAAACTGCAGAAATCAGATTTTGAAAAGACAAAAATGTCGATTTCTATTGCAATTCAGAATTCAAAACTTATTTTAAACATGATCTTAAACAGAGATCTTGACTCACCCCTTCAACCTGTATGGAATGATGAATATTATCAGACTGTTGAAAAAACCATAACTACTGAGGATAATTCAAAAGACACAGCCGTTTTTTTTAATAAAATACCGGAAATAAAAAGTATGGAAGAAAAACTAAGTGCTTTAAAATCCAACAAGCATGCGGCAATATCATCGTTTCTTCCTGAACTGAACCTTGTATTAAATTATGACCTTCAGGAAGGATTCGGAGATATGCAGCCCCAAAACCAGCTTTATGCCGGAATACTTTTTTCATGGAATGTCTGGGAATGGGGAAACGGATTCTATAAAATAAAAGCGGCAGAAACACAGACAGCAAAAACTCAGATAAATCTGGCCCTTTTGAAATCCGGGAAAATTCTTGAGATCAAACAGCTGGAAAACTCTCTCAAAAAAGCACTCGCAGAAATAAAGAACGGAGAAATTCAGGTTAAATATGCAAAAGAAAGTCTCAGAATTGAGGAAGAACTTTTCAAAGCAGGCACCTCGACAACAACAGAGCTTCTTCAAGCACAAACTTTTTCAGTAAAAGCTGAAAACGACCTGAACATTAAAAAAGCTGAACTGTGCTCTTTTTACATTGAATTTATTCTTTCTACCGGCCATGATTTTATTCCTTAATAAATTCAGGTTTTTATCATATTTATCTTTAAATAAGATTGACATGTCCGATTTTAATTCGGATAATGGTGTCGGAATTAAGTTTTTTGTACGTTAAATATTTTATTTTTGAGAAACTTTAACTCAGGGAGAGTAAAATGACTGGAAAAATGTTCTGTTTTCAATGTCAGGAAGCAAACGGCAACAAAGGTTGCACAATGGGTGGAATGTGCGGTAAGAAAAGTGATACTGCCAACCTGCAGGATCTTCTCATCCACACTTTGAAAGGCATTTCCTTCTGGTATAACACCGGAAAAAAGATGGATATGGACCTTTATGATGAAAAGACCGGTGTCTTTGTTGCCAAAGCACTTTTCACGACTATCACAAACGCCAACTTCGACAATGACTTTTTCATAAAAAAGATCAAAGAGGCTGTTGATGTCCGTGAAGACATGAAAGTTAAGTTCGACAAGGCATATCGGGCACGTTTTAACAACGCATGGCTTGGAGCAGTGCCGGATTGTGCTAAATTCAAAGCTTTTACAGATGAAGATATCAATGCAAAGGCTGAAAGTAAAGATGCTTCGATTCTAAAAACAGAAAATGAGGATGTGAGAAGTCTCAGAGAACTGACGATCTACGGACTTAAAGGTATGGCGGCTTATGCTGACCACGCTCATGTTCTCGGTAAGAACGATATGAACATCTTTGATTTCATTATGGTTGGTCTTGCAAAAACTGTTGATAACTCGCTTACAGCTGATGAACTTGTTGCTCTCGTTATGGAAACAGGCGGGAAAGGCGTTGAGGTTATGGCTCTTCTTGATGCCGCCAACACTGAAGCTTACGGCCATCCTGAGATCACTGAAGTCAATATCGGAGTCAGAAATAACCCGGGAATTCTTATTTCAGGTCACGACCTTAAAGATCTTGAGGAACTTCTTGAGCAGACAAAAGGAACAGGAGTTGACGTTTATACTCACAGTGAAATGCTTCCGGGCCACTACTACCCTTTCTTTAAAAAGTATGACAACTTTGCAGGGAACTATGGAAACGCCTGGTGGAAACAGAATGCTGAGTTTGAATCTTTCAACGGCCCGATCCTTATGACCACGAACTGCATCACGCCTCCGAAAGCAACTTATAAAGATAAGGTTTTCACAACAGGTAATGCTGGCTTTTCAGGAGTAAAACATATTGAAGATAGAAAAGTTGACGGCGTTAAAGATTTTTCAGCAATTATTGAACTTGCTAAAACATGTGACGCTCCGACAGAGATAGAGACAGGAAAGATCGTCGGTGGATTCGCAAGAAATCAGGTCATGGCTCTTGCCGACAAGGTCATTGACGCTGTTAAAGCAGGTGCTGTAAAAAGATTTGTCGTGATGGCGGGATGCGACGGAAGACACAAGGAGAGAAGCTACTTCACAGAAGTTGCCGAAAAGCTTCCTGAAGGAACGATCATCCTTACGGCAGGTTGTGCAAA
>CAZTKP010000112.1:0-9005 GCA_964614215.1 uncultured Spirochaetales bacterium
CTTAAACGTGTTACAGGACTTACAGTTGTCGGCGGAAAGTACGTCTATGTTCGCGGAATGGGTGAGAGATATTCGAGCACACTGCTTAATGGTGCGACACTTCCAAGTCCCGAGCCTGAAAAGAGAGTTGTTCCTCTGGACATCTTTCCTGCGGGAATTCTTCAGAGCGTTGAAGTTCAGAAAACATTTCTCCCCGATATGCCTGGTGAATTCGGTGGCGGAGTCATCAAAATAAAGACCAAAGGTGTACCTGAAGATTTTTATGCATCACTTTCATACAGCATCGGTTTTGACTCTGATTCATTTAAATCCGGAATGACATACAACGGAGGAAAGCTGGACTGGCTGGGAGCCGATGACGGTGGAAGAGACATCCCTAAAGAAGTTGTCGACGCTACAAAAGACGGAGTTCCGCTCAAAGGAAAAAGTAAATATTCCAATGACGGTTTTACTGACGAGGAACTTGAAAAGCTGGGAGAATCATTTCCCAACAAATGGAAAACATATGAAAAGACGATCCTCCCGCAAATGGGATTTTCCTTCACAATAGGAGACAACTGGAAGTTTACAGGCGGGAAAGCCGGCGTTCTGGGTTCTTTTTCGTACAAAAACGGAACAAGCTTGAAAGAAACCAAACTTAAAACCTATTCGTATTCAAGCGGAGAACTTAATTCCAGATCGAACTATACATACAATATAACGAGTAACTCGGTAAAGATGGGTGCGATACTTGATATGGGCCTTGAGCTTGGAAAACACACAAAGATCGGGAACACCTTTCTTATGCTCAGAACAAGCGATGACAAAGTGAGTGTCGCCGAAGGATTTGAAGCTGAGATAGGTGATGATTCCAGGACGACAAAGCTCAGGTGGGTGGAACAGATGCTCATTTCAGAGCAGATCCGCGGAAATCATAAAATCAAAGCGGCGGGAGATCTTGGAATTGACTGGCGGTACACATACAGCAGAGCTCAGATGAAGATGCCGGACAGCAGAATGTACCGTTACGATTACTATTCAAATGAAGAGTTGTGGATGCTCACAAAAACAACAAAATCAAACGAGCGTGCTTATACAAGTCTTGTTGATAATAACCACGATGTGGGAATTGATATCACTAAACCTTTTGAAATTTATAAAGAACTGGAATTTAAACTTAAATCAGGCTTCAACTTTGTCGCAAAGGACAGGGAGGTTGACACCAGAAGATTCGAGTTCAGTTTCAGGAACAGAGATTCCGAATATCTGTCACAGGATATGGAGTCGATTCTGGCTCCGGAGCAGATCTCCGTGGACAATGCAACGATCACCGAAGTTACAAGAAATACAGATAATTACATTGCCGACCAGTTTCTTATTTCAGCCTACCTCATGTTTGACTGGGAAATATGGAAGAACATAATTCTTGTCGGTGGTATGAGATATGAAAGAAGTGATTACTCGGTTAAGACTTTCGAGCTTTATTCAAGTGATCCCGAGATAATTGAAAGTCCGCTTCAGTCTGATGATTTTCTTCCGGGAACATCACTTACCTTTAAACTTCCTCACGACATGCAGATAAGGCTCGGATATTCGATCACGGTTAACAGACCATCCCTGAAAGAGCTTTCAGCCGCAACGATGGATGACATTGAAGGCGGTGGAGAAACTCTAGGAAATCCGGAGCTTGATCAGGCGATGATACACAGTGCGGATTTCAGATATGAATGGTATTTTTCAACAATGGAAAGTATGTCGGCGGCATTTTTCTTTAAACATTTTGAAAAACCTATCGAGCAGGTTTTCACTGACGCTTCCGGTGAATCAAAAACTTTTGAAAATGCTGAAATGGCACAGAATCTGGGAGTTGAGATCGAAGCAAGAAAGAACTTCGGGTTTATTCATGATGCTCTGGAAGATATGTTCATCGCAGGAAACTTCAGCTATATCTATTCAAAAGTAAAAGTCAAAGGACAGGATGAAAGACCGCTTCAGGGGCAGTCTCCGTGGATACTCAATCTTCAGATGGGATATGACAACTCGGATCTGGGAACAGTTGTTACGGTTCTTTACAACATGTTCGGCAAAAGACTGGAGACACTTTCCGTCGTTGGCCCGCACGCATGGGAAAGCCCGTGGCATCAGCTTGATTTTGTTGCAAGTCAGAGTTTTAAATACGGATTCAAACTTTCATTTAAAGCTAAGAACCTTATCGACCTTCCTTCAGAAGTCTATTACGAAGGTGAAGGGCTTAAAAAACTAAGAAGCTCCTATAAAAAAGGTCGTGAATTCTCTATCGGTCTGAGCTGGAAATATTGACCTCTCTTAAAATTTCACAAATCAAAATATTCGGTTCGTAGGGGTCGATCTATGTATCGACCCGAGATTGGGCTGATACACGGATCAGCCCCTACGTCGGAAAATTCCAGGTTCCTTCTTTTCATCATTTTTTAGCACTATCTTTTCAGTTTTCTAATTGGTCACTCATCACATCTTAACATTCAGGCATTAATTTTCACACAGACTGATCAGAGCGAAACGCGGGATCAAGTGTTCTTTGAGTTTGTATTTTAAACCGTAATTTATTTTGGAGACAAACAATGAAGAAAAAAGCTATCTTACTTGCTATCATCGCAGTACTTGTCCTCTTCGCGGGAACTGCCTGCGGTGATGATGACGACGAAGGAAACACAGGGAACACAGGAAACACTGGTGACACAGGCGACACAGGCGACACAGGAAACACAGGTGACACCGGCGACACAGGAAACACAGGTGACACAGGAAACACTGGTGACACAGGTAACACTGGTGACACAGGTAACACAGGAAACACAGGAAACACTGGTGACACAGGAAACACTGGCAACACAGGTGACACAGCAGCAGGTTGTCCGGAGTGGGCAGAAGAGCTTGCAGAAGGTGTTTGTAAAGTTTCAGGTCCGGATCCTATCACAGAAGACATTACTTTTACTTCTGACATCATCTGGGTTCTTGAGGATGCAGTAACGATCGGTGAAAATGATGAAGATCCGACAGCTACAATTAAAACAGCCACTCTTACAATTGAAAAAGGAACAAGGATCGAAGGTCTTGAAGGAAGAAACTTTCTCGTAATTAACAGAGGAAGTAAGATCATGGCAGAAGGAACAAAGGACGATCCTATCGTTTTCACATCTGCAAAAGAAGATGGAAAAAGAGCAAGAGGCGACTGGGGCGGAGTTCTCATCAACGGTTGGGCTCCTGTAAACTGTGGCGGAAGCACTACTCCTTGTCAGAGACAGGCTGAGACCGGCGTAGAATGGTACGGCGGAGATAAGGCTGATGACAACAGCGGTGTTATTAAATATGTAAGAATTGAATTCTCAGGTTACAAGATCAATTCAGAAAAAGAGTTCAACGGTCTTACACTTGAAGGTGTCGGAAACGGAACAACTATTGAGAATATTCACATCCACATGGGCAGCGATGATGCTATTGAGTTCTTCGGCGGAACAGCTAATGCAAAATACATTCTCTGTACCGGTTCAGCTGATGACAACCTTGACTGGACGTTCGGATACAGCGGAAAGATCCAGCACGTAATGATCGAGCAGTACGAAGATGATGCAGACAGAGGTATCGAAGCTGATACAAACAGCAAAAAGCTGGATGATACACCGGTTTCAACACCGATAGTTTCAAACATTACAATAATCGGTCAGTCAAACGCAAACTCAGGTATCACATTCAGAGCAGGTAGCGGCGGAGAAGTTCACAATGCTATTATTACAGGAAGCCCTGAATGTATAGACATCGATGAAGCTCAGACCTTTGCTTATGCAGAGGACGGAACGCTTGCAATGCAGAACACAATTCTTAACTGTGCTGTAAGTTATGAAGAAGATGATGAGGAAGATGAGAACGAGAATCCTATCGAAGATGCATGGCCGACTGATGGTAACACTCTTCAGGCATGGTTCGAAGGTCAGTCAGGAAACACAGTTGCTGATCCTATGCTTGAGAACTGGCTTCCTAAGACTGGTTCACCTGCTCTTGGAAACGGCGTAGTTCCTTCAGACTCTTTCTTTGATGATGTAGATTACATCGGAGCCTTCGGTGACACAGACTGGACAGAAGGCTGGACAGAATTTCCTAAAAACTAATCAGGGACATCTAAAATGAGAACTGAAAATCATAAAGCGGGGGGGGTACCCCCTGCAACTTTTTGTTTAAACGGCGTTAAGCAATTGTTAATCCTGGCATTTTTGTTGTCAGGAACTTTTGTGCTTCGGGGCGGTGAAGTTGAAGAGCTTACATCAGAGCTGGTGGAGATGAGAACAGAGGTCGAAACTCTGCAGAATGAGCTTGATATAGCCAAGAACGAACTGCGCAACAGGATCAAGTCAGTTGAGATCAGTAAGGCGGAGATAAAAAACGAGATCCAACGTGAAAATCTCAAGATCAAGCAGCTTAGACTTGCGATCGCACAGAAAAGAGCGACTAGCGGAGATACAGGTGATGAGGAAAAAAAGCTCATTGAAGTTTTCAATGCTTCAGCAGCAGACCTTAAAACTTATATCAACGATTCTCTTCCTTTTAAGACAGAAGGAAGACTAAACGCGCTTAAAGAGATCGAGGATCAACTGACAGGCAAGGCGATATCTCCGTTCAGAGCAATTTCAAGACTGTGGTCTTTTTACGAAGATGAGTTCAGACTTACCAGAGAGAATGGAATTTTTGCTCAGCCGATGCAGCTTGACGGCACGAAGAGAATAGTACAGATAGCAAGAATTGGTATGGTTACGGCTTACTATAAATACGGCGAAGAGAATTTCGGAATATTTATCAGAAAAGACGGAAAGTGGCAGACAAAAGAACTTACTGAAAAAGAACAGAAAAAGCAGGTTGAGTATCTCTTTGAATCTCTGAAAAAGCAGATCAGAGCAGGTTATTTCGAGCTTCCTGTGCTTAAGGTTCTGGAGGTAGGCAAATGAGAAAGATATTTCTGATAACAGCACTTATTATCCTTGCTTCCTGGTTTACGGTTTCAGGAGCTCCGAAAACATCAAGTGCATTAAAAAAAGCCTATAAAAAAGAGTTCGCTTTCCTCGAAGCTCAGAAAAAGGCGCTTCAAAGCAGGATTGAAAAGTTCAGGGACGAGTCTGACAGCAAGGTTAAGCTCGCGGAAAAGGAACTTGAAGCACTTCAGGATGAACTTCTGCAGCTCAGTGTGACATCGGATTCGCTTCAGACAGCTCTTATCGAAGCGGAAAGAGAAAGCTCGGTAACTGTCGAAAAACGCGATGTCGTTGTAAACACGATAGAGCAGGCGGAAGTCACTCTTGGGAAACACGGTATTAAAACTGAAAAATCCGAAGGAATGAAACCTGAGGAAGGTCCTGCGGTTCTTGAGAACTATTTTAAGAAGGCAGGCGGAATTTTAAGAGAAGTATCTCAGGTTAGTAAAGTTGAAGGCGAGTTCTATCTTACAAGCGGTGAAGCTGTGAAAGGCGACATTTATAAAATTGGTTCAGTCGCTGCATACGGAGTCAGTCCAAAGGGAAGCGGTGCACTTGCTCCTGCAGGAAACTCAGCTTTTAAGATATGGCCTGTGAATGTCACGGAAACTGTTAACAAAGTGACATCAGGACAGTTCATCAATTCAGCGGGAATGTTCATTTTCGAGTCTCTTGAAAAGGAGATAAACAAGAAAGAAGCAAAAGGTCCGATGGATGTTGTCAGAGCCGGCGGAACAATTGCATGGGTCATAGTATTTCTCGGAATGTTCACAGTTCTTCTGATAATTTTAAGGATCGCGTTCCTTAGAAATGCGGCACAGAATACACACAAGCTTATCGGAAAAATTGAGACTCCTGTTAAAGATAAGAACATTGAATCAGCTATTACACTCTGCCAGCAGAATAAGGGTGCGATCTCAAGGGTTCTTGCGGCTACACTTAGAAACATTGACAGGGACAGTGAGCACATTGAGGACATCATTTCCGAGTCAATTCTTCATGAGAACACATGGCTTGACAGGTTCGGTTCACTTATCCTTGTTTTTGCAGCGGTTGCTCCGCTTCTGGGACTTCTCGGAACTGTTACGGGAATGATATCGACCTTTGATATTATCACAGAGTTCGGAACTGGTGATCCAAAACTTCTTTCAAGCGGTATTTCCGAAGCGCTTATTACAACTGAACTGGGACTTATCGTTGCAATTCCGTCGCTTCTTTTCGGAAACCTGCTTTCAGGCTGGGCATCCAACATCAAAAGTGACATGGAACAGGCTGCTCTTCACGTGATAAATATCTACAGGAATTCCGGAAAGAAAGAGATGGAGGCTAAAGTTGGTCAGTAACTTTCTTGACGAAATACTGGGTTATCTCTTAAAGGGAGGATTTGTCATGATGCCGCTTGCAGTTGCAACGGCGATTCTGTGGTACGCACTTGGACACAGGTTCTACACGATCAGAAGAGGAACAAAGAGATCTGTAAGGGATCTGCTTCGTGTGGCCCAAGAGAAAAAGCAGCTCACTTCAAGAGGAATCCTTGACAGCGCTGTAACTATTGCTCTTCAAATTAAAGAACATTCAACAGACTACCTCAGAGATGAGCTTGACGATGCTCTGTTTCCTCTTTTAAGGGAGATCTCAAAATACAAAAAGCTTGTTGCAACTATTGTTATGGTCGCTCCGCTTCTGGGACTTCTGGGAACTGTTACAGGCATGATAGAAACATTTGATTCCCTCGGAGATATGTCGCTTTACTCACAGTCCGGTGGTATTGCCGGCGGAATTTCACAGGCACTTTTTACAACTCAGATGGGACTTGCAGTTGCGGTTCCGGGACTTGTGGTGGGAAGGATCCTTGAAAGAAGAGAGATGAATCTTGTCAGAGAGATAGCGCAGTTAAAAGACTTTCTGTGTACGAGCGAAAAAGAATCAGGAGAAAAAGATGAAGTATAGAGAAAAGAACGACGATTCTCAGGGAATCGATATTTCTCCGCTTATCGATATGGTGTTCATCCTTCTAATTTTCTTCATGGTAAGTACCACTTTCCAGAAGGATATGAAGGTCGATCTTGAACGTCCGGGAGCGGGCAGTGCGGTCAATGCATCTACAAAATCCATCAGGATTTTTATTGATCGTAACGGTGATGTCTACATGGACGGAAACCCTGTCAGAACCTGGGTTATTCAGAGCAGGCTGCGTGATCAGTTCAAAGCCGGAGCGTCAAAGAGCGTGCTGGTTGTTACAGACAGAAGGATCGCTGCTGAAAAGCTCGTTGAAGTGGTCGATCAGTGCAGACTTGCGGGTGCCGCGGATGTGGGCGTTGCAACAGATCTTGAAGCGGGTTCATAACATGGTTAAATACAACTGGAAACGTACCCTTGTTTCGCTGATTTCCATGATGATCGGTACAGTTGTAGTTCTATTCACGATCCTTATTATCAACTCCTATTCTGAAGGTCCCAAAGAGGAAAAGCAGAAGGTGAAAACTTCCTTTGAAGTTAAAAAACAGAAAAAGAAGAAAAAGCCCAAAAAGAAGATGATACAAAGGAAAATGAAAAAGAAAAAGGTGTCAAAAAACCTTAGATCAATCGCTCCGATGACAGGCGGTTTTTCAGGCGGGATAGATTTCGGTCTTCCTGAGTTCGCAATGGATACAGACGCGATCATTTCAGACGATATAACAGGTGATACAAAGGATGTCGTCATGACTTCCGAGACTGTTGATATTAAACCTGTGGCAATGGACAGAGTAGGAGCTCAGTATCCGGAAAGAGCGCGAAGAAAGGGAATAACCGGTTACGTAGTATTCAACATCCTCATCAATGAAACAGGGTCGATCGAAAAGATCAGAGTTCTTGAAAGTTCTCCTGCGGGAGTTTTTGAAGAGGCGGCTCAGGCTGCTTTGGAACAGTGGGTTTTTGAACCTGCGATCTATCAGGGAAAAAAGGTAAGAGTATGGGCAAAACAGAAAATATCATTCAAGCTGCAGTAATTATTCTGCTCGCTTTGTTCATCGGCACTCAGCCTTTGACAGCGAAAAAGAAGTCAGATGAGGTGGATTATCTCTCTCTTGCAGCTCTGCTTATCAAGGACGGCTTTTATGACAGGGCGGAAACGGCTCTGATCAGCGTTGATGAAGAGCAGCTGAAAAAGCAGGCACTTGAAGAAGAGGATAATACGAGACTTATAAGATTTTACACGTTCACAGGTCTTATTCATCTTAAGAAAAAGAGGTACGGTCAGGCTGCGGTAAGTCTTGAAAAGTCTATTAAATCCGGTTCGCAGGATGTTCTGGTGAGAGTTTATCTTGTTCAGGCATACTACGGTCAGAGAAACTTTAAGAGAACGGTTGTCACTATTAAAAAGTATCCTCAGGTTCTTAAGGAATACTACAAGATCTACGGAATCTATGCTCAGAGTCTGTGGAATCTAAATCTGAAAGGTGAAGCCTACAATGTTCTGCAGGTTGCGCTTAAAAATCATCCAAAAGAAAAGGCGTTTGTCAGACAGGAACTCTTTTTTCTTATTGGACTTAAACTTTATCAGACGGCTTTAGAGCGTGCTCAGGATTTTCTGGCGACCGAAGAGTTGTCAAAGGATGACTATATCACGATAGGAAGAGCTCTGAGAAAGGCCGGACAGGCGAAAAAGGCACTGCCGCTTCTTGAAAGAGGACTTTTAACATATCCTGATGACCAGAATATCAGACTGGAACTTTCAGGCTGTTATCATGATAGCTCAATGAACTACACAGCTGCGGTTATCATGGAAAAAGCGTCTATTGAAGACCCTGAGCTCATTGCTCAGACAGCTGAGCTTTACAGAAGAGCGAAGAGATATGTCAAAGCTCTTTTTCTCAACATGTCCATTCCGGACCAGAAGGAAAAGCTCAAGCAGAGACTTGCCTACTACGTTGAGATGGGCGAGTATGAATCAGTCGCAGCAATGTACACCGATGCCTCAAGATCGGGACTGCTTGAAAATGAAGATATCGTCTATGCTTTCGCATACTCATTCTTCATGACAGG
>CAZTKP010000113.1:0-8977 GCA_964614215.1 uncultured Spirochaetales bacterium
GCAAGACAGAAGGGTGCTGTAAAGATATCTCTGGGAGAGAACCTCGTTGTTACAAAAGATGCAAAGGAAGATCGCTCCTATCTTCTCAACACGGCGCTTTCACCTAGCGGTAAGGTCCATGTTCCTTTTGATCAGGCGGAAAAGGATCTGAGCCTTCCCGAATATATTGTCATGATAGTCAGGGACGACATTCTTCCTCCTGTGACACTTGTCAAGAATCCTGATGTGGCAGCTTCCGTATGGTTCACCTATGTCACTTCCTGTTCCTCATGCTCAGGAAACAGCGTCATTCCCGGTGGAAATCCATGTGCTGTATGGCCGATATCAAAAGAGCTTGAAATGTTCGACAAGGCTGTAAATAAAGCAAAATTCAAGGTTCTTATCCTTAACGCCAGTGCTTTCAGCGGTTCGGGTGAGTCTACGGACGCAGGTGATGAGATCCTTCTTTCAACTTATGTCAAGATCGCAAAAGCAGAGATGAAGTGGAAAGAACTTAAACTTATGCCAGGATTTTTTGTTCCTGAAAAGAACACGTTTAAGAGTATAAAGAAGAATTATGACACGGTTTTTGACTATAAGAAGTTTGAGACCGATGAGATATTTATCGACCTTCTCAGAGATTCCGTTGAGCAGAAGATAGACTATCTGAGATCTCTGGATGCTCCTTCAGCTCTTATGGCACCGTTTTACAAAATTCTCAACAAATTAGTTTGACCATGAAGAATTCCAGGAAAAAGAACAGAAAGCAGCAGATACTTCTTGCTGCGAGTAAGGTTTTCGGGAAAAAAGGTTATCACGCGACAAGCATTTCTGATATCTGCAGCAAAGCGGATGTGGCAAGAGGGACGATCTATCTGTATTTTGACAATAAGCGTGATATTTTCGAGACCCTGATAAAGGATTTCTCGTCTTCAATGCTTAGAGATATACGCATGTTCAGCCTTGATGAGCCTCTCAGCGATCAGTTTGACAGAAATATCAGAAGATTCATGGAAATTATCGTAGAGAACAGGGACCTTACCAAGATAGTGGCATCCGAGGCTGTCGGTCTTGACAGTGAGTTTGACCATCATCTTATCCTTTTCTACACGAAACTTGCGGAATATATCGAAGGAGCTCTCATTATGATGCAGAAGTGCAATGAGGTCTCCTCAAAGATTAATACGAGGCTTCTTGCCTATTCTATCGTCGGAACGATCAAGGAGGTCGCCTATCAGTGGTCTCTTGACGGCGGAAGCATTCTCGATATGGACCCTCTCATAAAGTATATGCTGGAATTCTCGTTAAAGGATTTTATTCAGTTCAGGTAGGTGAAAAATGAAAAAAAGTATAGAGACCGCACTTAGATCAGTTCTTACAAGTGAACAGGTTGCAGCGTTAAAGGAAGAGATATTTAGCGGTATCAGAAAAGTGAGCGGTATAGTTGACTCAAGTGAAAAGATGAAAGCAAAGAAGGAATTTGTCGTGAGCACTCTTGCGAAGGTTGATGATCTGATCGAGAATTCGGACAAGTCCCCGGTCTTTTTCAGAGCTTTCTATTCTGCGGCTAAGAACAGCATTAATGATTTTATCAGACCCATCCTTGAAGATATGATGGACCAGGATGATATTAACGATCTGGATGATATTCCGGACGTTGAGGATGTGAAAGAAGAGCCCGAGCCTGAACCAAAGCCTGAACCGAAGGCAGAAAAAGTAAAGGCTCAGGCAAAGAAGCCCTCTCCTAAAAAGCCCGCGCCGAAAAAAGCGCCGGTAAAGAAAGCTGTTAATAAGCCGGTGAAAAAACATGTAGCAAAGAAACCTGCCGGGAAACCATCCGCAAAAAAGACAAAAAAGGCGGAGTGATGCGGCAGCTGATCTTTTTTTTCGTTCTTCTTTTTTCAACGGTCAGTCTTTTTTCCATTGAGTTCGATCTCAAACCTGTAACTGAAGATGATGTGGCTCTCATGGTCTACGATCTTGAGACCGGGAAGGAAGTTGTTTCCATAAATCCGGACAAGGAACTTCACTATGCTTCGAATCTTAAGCTGCTTACAACTGCGACAGCCCTTCATAATCTCGGGGGCGGGTTCAGATTCCTGACACTTTTCTCCTTCGATCCTAATGACGGGACGCTTTATATTAAAGCTGCCGGAGATCCGGAAATGGTCGTTGAAAAGATGTGGCGGCTTGCAACAGATCTCAAGCGTAAGGGTGTGAAAAATATAAAGAAAGTTGTTGTCGATGACTATCTTTACGGAAAACAGGGATACTATTCAATTCCCAAAGCGGGAAGCGGGGACAATGCGTATCTTGCTCCCATATCACCGCTTTCTCTTAACTACAACAGCTGTGAGATATTTGTTTCCTCAACAAAGACGGGAGAGCCTGTAAACGTTGAGATAGCGACGCCGGGAGATCATTTTATCGTCAATAATACTGCTGTTTCAGTTAAAGGCGGCGGCAACGGACTGATCGTAGGAACTGTTCCCAAAGACGGCAAGACGGAAGTTATAGTGAAGGGAACTCTCGGAGCTGCAAGGAAAAAGCCGGTGATCGTCTACAAAAAGGTGTGGAACCCCAGAGATCACTATGTTTCCACTCTGCTTCACTTCCTGGGAAATTCGATGGTTCCTGTTAAAAGACAGAAGCTCAGCTCTTCCTTTTTTTATGACAAGAAGAGGATAAACCACACACATAAAAGCAGTCCGCTGAGAGATATTCTCACTGTTATGAACAGATTTTCCTCCAACTACATCGCTGACAGCATTCAGTTCTTTATGGGTGCCATTCTTAAAGATGACAAATCTCAAGGTGTTGATGTTCTTAAGGATTATGCGCTTAAGCAGCTTGGGGAGAAAGTTGACATCGTCAATGGAAGCGGTCTGGGTAATGCCTATAATAAGCTTACTGCCAGATTTTTCATAAAACTTCTTAAAAAGGTCTATTCCAACGCCTACGACAGTATCGATTTCTTTTCGACAATGCCTGTTATGGGTGAGGACGGAACACTGAAATCAGCTTCGAAAAATGGTGACAGCGTGGGTTTTGTGAGGGGAAAGACTGGTTCTCTTACCGGAGTTGCGGCCTTAAGCGGAATTATGAAGACAAAAAGCGGAAAGATCTTTCTCTATTCGTTCGCTGTCAACAACTACCCTTCAAAAAGGTTTAAGCCTATGTGGGATTTCAGAGACAGGATCATTCAGAAAATATGGAAGGAGTTCTAGTGTGATGCAGATAAATTCTGTCTGGCATCTTACTCTTTCGTCGAGATCTCTCAGAATAAATAAAAGCGGAAATGAAAAGAACGCCGCAATAGTTTTCACTCAGCCGTGCGACCATGATCAGGTGAGGGAACTAACAAGGATCGCTCTGGCTGACACTGCGAAAAAGTTGAGATTCAGGAAGTTTCTCATTCTTGGAGAAGATTCAACGATCTCAGTCGGACCTTTTAATATTTCAACCCGGGAAATTGATGGAACAGGTGAGAAATGCAACGTTCTTATCAATGATGAATTCTACTTCCTGACCTTTATTCCTGAAAGTTTCTACGCTGTGCCTGACGGAGTTACACTTCTTATTCCTGCACAATCTGATATTACCGATGCTGAGGCAGGAAGGCTGGAGAAACTTGCAGGGCAGACTGACATCAGAAAAGCGGTGATTTCCGGAAATTTTGCCGAAAAGTGGCTACAGAAACTCAAAAGGTCTATAATTTGCGAAGTTATTGATAATATTTCCCAGCAGGGGCTTTTTTAAGTGAAAGTCAAGTTCAAAGAAGATCAGAGACATACCTTTGTTCTGATAGTTGCAATGATAATAGGAGTTCTTGCAGCTTTCGGTGCCATAGGTTTCCGTGCTCTGATACTTCAGACTCAGGAATTCTTTTTCATGTCGGAAGATCATTCCATTTCTTTTCTCAAAGATCTTCCCTGGTGGAAGAGGCTTTTGCTTCCTTCTGTCGGTGGTCTGCTCGTAGGAATAATTGTCAACAGGTTCGCGACTGAAGTTAAGGGCAGCGGAATTCCCGAAGTTATGGAATCTGTTGCGAAAAAGAACGGTTTTGTGCGTGGAAGAGTGCTTGTAGTTAAGGCTATTGCGGCTGCAATTACAATCGGAAGCGGAGGTTCGGCAGGACGTGAAGGTCCCATTGTGCATATTGGTAGTGCCATCGGAAGTGCGATCGGTCAGTTTCTTAAGGTTTCAGCCAGACACATGAGAACTTTCGTTGCATGCGGAGCTGCTGCAGGTATTGCCGCAACGTTCAATGCGCCTATTGCCGGAGCACTTTTCTCTCTTGAGGTTATCCTTGGTGAGATGCAGGTGATAAGCATGTCGGCCATTGTTATTTCCTCAGTTGTGGCAACTGTCGTTTCAAGACATTTTCTGGGCGATTTTCCTGCATTTCAGGTTATTTCATATCAGATGGTAAGTTATCGTGAATTTTTAGTTTACGCTGCTCTCGGTGTAGCTTCAGGACTTGTTTCGGCCGCTTTTATCTATACTTTCGGCTATTCGAGGAAGTTTTTTGATCAGCTTAAAATAAGCCCGATCATAAAACCTGCGATAGGCGGACTGCTTGTCGGAATTATCGCTCTGTGGGTTCCTCATGTTTTCGGTGTCGGATACGAAACTATCAATGCATCGCTTAATTCAAAACTTCCGCTTCTTCTACTTTTTGTCGTGCTTTTTGCGAAACTTCTGGCAACATCTCTTACTCTCGGTTCAGGTGGTTCGGGAGGAATTTTTGCTCCTTCACTTTTTATCGGTGCAACGCTCGGGGCGTTTTTCGGTGATCTGGGAGCACTTGTTTTTCCCGGATATACGGCTCCTGCGGGTGCCTACGCACTTGTCGGAATGGGCGGAGTTGTCGCGGCTGTAACGCATGCTCCGATATCGGCCATTCTCATAATTTTTGAGCTTACTAATAACTATCAGGTCTTTCCACCGCTTATGCTTACCTGCGTTATCGGTGTGATGCTTTCCACCTATCTTTCTCCAAACTCGATCTATCTTTCAAAACTGGTCTATAAAGGTGTCAATCTCAGGGAGAAAAAGGATGTAAACCTGCTCAAAAGTATTAAGGTGAATGAGATCGTTCAAAGTCCTGCACCCGTCTTTCCGTTTGAAACTCCCTTTGATAAGATCTCAAGAAAGCTTCTTGTCGGAAAGCAGCCGTTTATCTTTATTGAGGATGATGACGGTGAGTACATGGGATCTATCGAGCTTGAAGATATCAGGGAGATGGTTCCCGATCAGCAGTTGCTTGATGCCTTAATTGTTGCGAAGGATGTTGCAAGGAACGATATTCCCTTTGTTCTAAAGGATGATACGCTTGATGTTGTTATGCACATAATCGGCAAGAACGAGCGGTCGGCAATTGCAGTTGTGGACAGTGCCAAAACGAAGAAGATCGTCGGTTATGTGACAAGAATAGCCGTGATCGATGAGTATAATAAAATGCTTTTCAAACAGGATCTCACGGGCGGATTTTCCTCCATCATGGATGCCATGGATAAGGGAAGAACAATTGAGATCGTCGGAGGAATGCACATCGGTGAAATTGACATTCCGAGCCGCTGGATAGGTAAAACTATCAGCGAAATTGACATCAGACGGAAAAAGAAACTTGAGATCGTGCTCATTCACCGTGAAATTATTGAAAAGAAAGACGGAATCGACGGCAGACCAGCAGTTTTCCCATCCCCCGACGTTGTCCTCAATGCAGGCGACAGACTCCTCGTCCTTGGAAAACCGGAAGATATCCGTGGAGCATTTAAGTAATCCCCTAAATTTCCTCTTCCCATCTATTGAAAATTCCTGAAAAAGGGTTATAAGGGTGTCAGTTATGACTGTTTGGATTTGAGGGGCGGTTTTGCGGGCGACTTTAAACGAACTTCTGGAAAAGGCGAAGCTTAAGGAAAGCACTTTCTATATTGTTCTTGCCATAATAATCGGTATTTGTGCGGGCATTTCCTTTCTTGTCTTCCACTGGATGATCAATATTATGTCCACTTATCTTATCGGTGAGGATACAGGCAATGCTGTTGAGGGTTTCAAGCGTCTTCCGCTTTATCTGAAGTTTCTTCTGCCTCTTTCGGGTGTTTTTCTTAGTGGTTTTATAATTAAATATATCAGCAAAGAGAGTGGAGGAGCAGGGATCGGTCTGCTTTTAAAAGTTATAAAGGTAAAGAACGGTATCCTTCCTTCAAAGATGATAGTTTTTAAGATCATCACCTCGGCTCTTTCAATTGCAACGGGTGTTCCGCTCGGTAGTGAAGGTCCGATCATCATGATAGGTTCGGCTGTCGGGTCTTCGATAGGTAAGCTTTTCAGAATAACGATCTCAAAGGTCAAACTTCTTGTCGGTTGCGGTGCGGCGGCGGGTCTTGCTGTTGCTTTTAACGCACCGATCGCAGGAACGATTCTCGCTGTTGAAACTATTCTCGGAAACTTTGCGATAGGAACGCTTACTCCCATCGTTGTCGCGGCTGCCACGGCAAGTTTTTTCGGAGCTTACTTCCTCCCCGGACACGAGGTCATTCCATCCGAGGCTCTTGGCTTTTCAGCTCAGGTGAGTACGGGAACGGAAATAGTGCTTTTTGTAGTTTTCGGTCTCGTGAATGCACTGCTCGGTGTCGGTCTGATCAAGCTCACCTACTTCAACTCTAACATTTTTGATAAAATAAAGCAGAAGATTCCTGAGTATTTTCATATTCCGCTAATTATTCTTCCTTTTGCACTTGTTGTACCCTTTGTCCCCGAACTTTACGGACTTGGAAGAGACATAATGGTGGCAGGAGACGGTTTTACACCTGAATTTCTGATCGCTCTTGCTGTTCTTAAACTCCTATTCCTTTCCTTTGCATTTTCAAGCGGAGCTAGCGGAGGAATTTTCTTTCCCATACTTTTTGTAGGTTATATTTTCGGTCTGGGTTTCGGAAAACTTGTTCCGATAATTTTTCCCGAGCTGGGAGTCGATATGGGAATAAGCTTTGCTTCTGTCGGGATCGGGGCACTTCTGGGAGCGGCGACTCAGGAACCTATCTCATCGCTCATCATAGTTTTTGAGATAACAAAGGACTACAACATCCTGCCTGCGCTCATGCTTTCAACTGTTGTCTCAGTTCTTCTTTCAAAAAAAATGTCTGCCTTTTCCATCTACAACTATCAGCTAGTCAAGGAAGGTATTTCTCTTGAAGAAAATGAAGAAGTAACACTAATGAGTGAAAACCATGTCGAGCTCTGTTACGTTAAAGACTGTGTGACTGCAAGACCTCAGGATAAGATAATCGATATTGTTGACAAAATGAGGGAGCTTGAGCGGTTTGAGTGTTACGTTGTCGATGAAAACGGAAAGTACATGGGTGCGCTGAACGGAATTCTGACTTCGCCAAGGGAAGTTAACTACAATCTCATAAATCCGATCACTATTGCAAGAGATCTCATTGATACGTCTTTTCCCGTTGTTTTTAAGGACACTCCGCTTTCAGATGCAGTGAAAAAGATGACACATCGGCGAGTGATAGAAATGCCTGTGATCGATAGTGAAGGCTATCTTGTCGGCTGTATTCATGAGCATGATATTATTGAGTTCTACAACCGTGAGATCCTGTCAAAGAGCAGTATGCTCAAAACTGTTCACAGATCGGAAGGAAAAGACCATCAGGCGATAGAGTATCTTGACAACTACATCCTGGAATCTGTTCCTTCAACTCCGGGAATGTGGGGAAAAACACTTCTTGATCTGAAGTTCAGGGAGAGGTTTAATGTTCTGATCCTGGCGGTAAAGGAAAGAGACAGTAAAAAAAGTGCAATATCTCCGACGAGAAAGTTCAAGCCCGGGGATATTCTAATTGCCGCAGCTACGAAAGATGATATGGAAAGGTTCGTGAAAGATCTTGGAAAGGGAGTGGTTTCAGATGGTTAGACTGTTCATTGCCATGGCAGTGCTACTTTTTTTTCTATCCTGTTCCAATTCGACTCACAGTATTTCAGGTGATGACGACACAGCTCAGAAAGACAGCGAAGTGACTGTTGATGATGACGTGGACGGAGAAGTTGAAAAGATCTATGATATTAAGATAACACAGAACGAAAATAACAGTCTTTCATGCTTTCTGACCTTTAAAACAGCTGATACAGCTCTTCCCAGAATTCAGTACTTTATGGAAGACGGCAGAGGATATGAGATCGATGCTGAAACTGAAGGGGATGAGCACAGTTTTTTCCTCTGGGGTATGAAAGCTCAGACAAAATACAGTATAGAAATCTATCTTGACGGTGATGAAGCGGCTTATGTTACTGAATTTACTTCCGGGATACTTCCTGACACTGTTCCTGAGTATGAAATGACTATAAAGAATACAGAAAAAGTCAGCGAAGGTTTTCTGCTCCTGACAACTTCGGCAACAAAAGAGGAAGAAGTTTTTCCGACAGCGGTAATGATCGATACTGACGGAGATATTGTCTGGTATTATGAACATGATATACCGGGTTTTGCTTCACTTGGGGATATGCAGTATATTGAAGAAACACAAACTGTTTTAACTGCTATTGTGAAAGGCGAAAATATGGCGGAGATCCCTGCAGAGGAAGCTGTTGAGATCGATCTTTCAGGGAAGATCGTCTGGAAATCGAGAGAATATCCAAACGTTTACTACTGGGATGATGAAAGCTGGCATCACATCTACAATAGGCTGCCTGATGATTCAATTATAATGCTCAGACGCGACCTGACAGATACAACGATCGGAGACAAAATAGTTAATATCGATAGGAACTACAATATTCTCTGGGAGTGGAGATATCAGGATCATTACAAACCGCCGCAGTGTAATCCCGCGACCTGGTGTGACTGGACTCACTGCAACTGGGTTGTCATGAGGAAGAAGGAAAACATCGCCTATCTTAATGTGCGGCATCTTTCAAGATTTCACAAGATCGATATGGAAACAGGCGAGGTGATATGGACGATGGGGCCTGATGGTGATTTTAC
>CAZTKP010000114.1:0-8951 GCA_964614215.1 uncultured Spirochaetales bacterium
TGCTTATTTGCGGCACTTATGATAGTGTCTGAAAAAGGGATGTCATTAACGCCTGAATAGATAAGTGCAAGAGCAATGTAGGCACGGGCATTATCAACATGGGTCAGAGCTTCGCCTTCAACTTCACCTGCAAGTTCGTTGAGTTTTTCAGCAACATCAAGAAGGAACTGCTTTTTTGAAGGGAAAACAGTCTCGCTATCTTCAACTGCAAGCTCAATACCCGCATAAAGACCGTCGTTAAACTTCTTGAGTTTACCGTTCACCGTCTCAATCGAAGGAATTATGGAAACCTCTTCATCCACCTTGTTCTTAATTGCGGCAAGAGCCTTTGATCTGTCAGGAAAGATCTTTTCAACAAGTTCAGGGTCAGTCTCACGCATGTCACCAATATCAAGCTTTGTAAGAGTTTTAGATTTATTCAGTGTAACCGTACACTCACCGAAAGTCTCTGTGACAGTTCTCGTCTCATCGTAGACAAGTTCCTTGTCATCAGGTGTATCATCTGTGATCGTGTGAGTCTGAACCTCAGTCTTTTCGCTGACAACTTCCTCGACACCCTGATTGTCAAGAAGCCCGAAATCGCAGGATGAAAAGAAGAAAAGGACGGGAATCAGAAAAAAAGTTCCTTTAAAAATACGCATAGTACACTCCGTTAAAAGTCTTTACTTATCTTTAGTGTAAGTAAAATGAATTTTTATTCAAAAAATATATTTTTTTCAGTCTGAAAAAACACGAATTACATCGGCGGGCTTTTGCGTTTATAAGTGTCTGTAATTATTCCGTAAAATCATCCTATTCTTTTTTGCTTGCTTTTTGGTGAAAAAGTGCAAAATATTCCTAGGGCTATCGGCAAAAAGTGTTGGTTTTAATTGAAGATTTAGGGGGTGAAATATGAAGAGCGAATTACGTGTATTAGATGATGACGTTCCGCTTGTCCACGGTCCTGCAGGGACGGGACTAGAATTTAAGGCCAGATTCTTTCCGGGGATCGACCACAGAACATGGTCAAACTGGAAATGGCAGATCAGAAACAGTATCACCGATTTTAACGAACTTTCCGACATACTTGAATTAAATGCGCATGAAAAAAAGGCATTTGCAGGAATTTCAGGATCAATTCCTCTGAGGATAACTCCGTACTATTTATCGCTTCTTTACGGTAAGGGCAGGCAGTATCCTCTGAAAAAGACAATGGTTCCCAGTATTTTTGAACAGAAGATCGGTTTTGGAGAAAGTGGCGATCCACTCAATGAGGAACACATGTCGCCTGTGCCGAACATTGTTCACCGCTATCCGGATAGAGTTCTTTTCCTCGCTACAGAGTTCTGCAGCGCCTACTGCAGATACTGCACAAGACACAGAGTTGTCGGAAAGGAAAGCGGAAAATGCAGCCTAAGTTCAGGATCGTGGGATAATGGGCTGGCATACATTGCATCGCATCCGGAGATAAGGGATGTGCTTATTTCAGGAGGAGATCCTCTCACGATGTCAGATGCAAGGTTAGACTATCTGCTTTCAAGACTTAGGGCGATCCCTCATGTTCAGATCATCAGGATCGGAACTAAGACTCCCGCAGTTCTTCCGCAGAGAATAACTCCCAGACTGATCAGAGTTCTGAAAAAGTATCATCCGCTCTATATCAGCATTCACTTTACACACCCTGATGAAATTACACCCGAAACATCCGTTGCGTGCAGGATGCTTGCTGATGCGGGAATTGTGCTTGGAAGCCAGACAGTTCTTCTTAAAGGTGTTAACGATAACGAAAAGGTTCTCACAGAGCTTTTTCAGAAACTTCTGATGATCCGAGTCAGACCTTACTACCTCTATCAGTGTGATCCTGTTCAGGGAACGGAACATTTCAGGACAAGTGTCGATAAGGGTCTTGAAATAATGTCGAAGATCAGAGGTCATACAAGCGGTTACGCTGTTCCCAACTATGTCATAGATGCTCCCGGAGGAGGAGGAAAGATCCCGCTTCTTCCTGACTACTATCAGGGAAGAGATGAGGAGTATGTTTATCTGCGGAATTTCGAGGGGAATTTCTACAAGTACCCCGATCTGAAAACTTCAGTCTGAAATAAGAGGTCAAAAATGAAAATAGGATTCACGTACGATCTTAGAGATGACTATATCAAAAAAGGTTTCAGCGTTGTTGAAGCTGCGGAGTTCGATACAGTTGAAACGATCGAAGGAATTGAGGATGCACTTAATAAACTGGGGCATGAAGTTGAGCGGATAGGAAATGCCGAAAACCTTGTAAGAGAGCTGGTTAACGGAAAAAGATGGGACATGGTCTTCAATATAGCTGAAGGCGTTTCGGGAATAGGTCGGGAGGCTCAGGTTCCTGCAATTCTTGATCTTTACAACATTCCCTATGTCTTTTCCGACCCGATGGTCCTTTCTCTCACGCTGCATAAAGGTATGACAAAAAGAGTTGTGAGAGACGGCGGAGTGCTTACTCCCGATTTTCACATAGTTTACTCTGAGGATGACATCGAAGAAGTGAGACTGACCTATCCTCTTTTTGTAAAACCTGTATCTGAAGGAACGGGAAAGGGGATCGGAAAGATGTCGAAAGTGGATGATGAATACGGGCTGAGGGATGCCTGCGTCTATCTTCTTAAGGAATTCGGGCAGCCTGTTCTGGTCGAGCGTTATCTTCCGGGCAGGGAATTTACTGTCGGAATAACGGGAACAGGAAAAAGAGCCCGTGTTACAGGTGTTATAGAGATCAACTTTCTTGCTGAGTCTGAGAGCGAGGCATACGGAATAGTGAACAAGAAAAATTACGAAAAAATGATGAAGTACACTGTTCCTGAAGAAGAGATATACGAAAAGTGTGAGGAGACGGCTCTTAAAGTATGGAGACTTCTTGAATGCAGGGATGGAGGAAGAGTAGATCTGAGAAACAATGAGTCGGGAGAACCGGAATTTATTGAAGTTAACCCTCTGGCGGGACTTAACCCGATAGATTCAGATCTGCCGATTCTTTCCAGACTGAACGGTCTTGATTATGACGGATTGATAAAAGAGATCATGGATTCCGCAGCAAAGAGGCTTAAAGATGAAAAGGCACAGTGAAACTATCGCTATCCTTCACCAGGCAGTATTGGAAAACGCAATGCCTGATGAGCTTGATGTGCTTGTTCAAGTCAGAGAGATATCGGATGTGCTGAGCGAACTGGGATACAGCGTAAAGATCGTTCCTGTTGATGAAACTTTAAGATTTGTAAATGATATCGACAAATGCGATGCTGTTTTTAATCTTGTGGAGACATTTAAGGGAAAGGCAGATAGATCACATGTCGTTCCTTTGATACTTGAGCTGAAAGATATCCCTTTCACAGGTTCCGGATCACAAGCTGTTGCAGTGACGACAGACAAAGTTCTTACCAAATCCGTTCTTTCAGTGAACGGAATGCCTACGCCTGACTGGTATATTCCGGGAAGGTCCGGAACTTTTGAAAGCGGTGTCTATATTTTTAAGCCTGTCTCGGAAGATGCATCGCTTGGAATTACGCAGGAAAGTCTTTGTGAAGTCAATAGTAGAGAGGAAGCGGACAAACTTATTTTAAAATTTCAGAAGCGCTACGGGATACCTTTTTTCTGTGAAAAGTATATCGACGGGCGCGAGTTTAATATTTCGGTAATAGGAATGAACGGCAGACCGAAGGTCTTTCATCCGTCAGAGATGATCTTTCTGGGAAAAGATGAGGAAAAACAAATAGTTGATTATGATGCCAAGTGGAATGAGGATTCAGAGAACTACAGGAACAGTGTCAGGTCCTTTTCAGATGCAAAAGAAGACAGAGAACTTTTCGTGCAACTGAAAAGTCTTACATTGAGATGCTGGGACCTTTTCTGCCTTAAAGGCTATGCGAGAGTTGATTTCAGGGTCGATAAAGTTGGAAATCCGTACATTCTTGAGATCAATGCTAATCCGTGTCTGTCTTCGGATGGAGGTTTTGCCGCAGCTGTGAACTATGAGGGTTTTTCATTCAGTGATATTATCAGGATCATTTTAAATGAGGCTGTAAATGAGAATAAGAAAAGAAATAACTAAAAAGGACGTTAAATGTATAAGCGATATCCTTACATCTACTGGATATTTTTACGATTTTGAGATCGCAACAGCGGTTGAAATAGCGAAAGAGGCTGTGCTTAAAGGCAGAAAAAGCGGCTATAACTTTATTTTCTTTGACGACGAGAAAGGAGTTCCTTTTGCCTTTACCGCTTTTGGAGAGATACCTTGTACAAAGAAGAGATTTGATCTTTACTGGATAGGAGTTCATGAAACGAAACGAGGCCGCGGGCTGGGATCCATCCTTCTGCAGGAAAGTGAAAAAGCCGTAAGCGAATACGGTGGAAAGATCCTTTACATTGAAACATCCTCAAGAGAAAAATATTTTCCGACAAGAGAGTTCTATCTTAAAAACGGATATATCATAGAAACTGTTCTTGAGGATTTTTACGACGACGGTGACGGAAAAGTTATTTATTCAAAAAGGATGTAAATTCTAACAATTTCTTGTTTGTAACCTCATAAACGCATATAACATTACCCTCAGTTGTGGTTGTTATTTCATGAGTGAGGAGAAAATGAAAAAAATATTGCTGATAGTGATCATTCTGGCGACGTTCGTTTCGTTGTGGGCACAGGAAAAGAAGGAAACTGAAAAAAAGGAAGATTCTGTTAAAAAAGTAGAAAAGACTGAAAAGGCGCAAAAACCTGAAAAAAAGGAGCGCTCCAGATTCGTAGCGAAGGCTGAGCCGATAATAATTACTCCTGACAGGGAGCCTGTTTATCTCAAAGACAGTCCTGAGATAGTGACGGTCGTTACTGCTGAGGAAATTAAGAGGATGCAGGTGAACTCCACGACAGAGGTGCTCGAAAAGGTCACAGGTGTTTTTATGGAGACAGGTACAGGAAGCGGATTTCCTAAACGCGGTGTTGCTTCGGTTAACGGACTGCCGGCAAACTACGTTCTTGTTCTTTTAAACGGTGCAAGACTGCTGTCAGAACACATCCATACTGGTCAGAACATCGATACGATACCGCCTGAAAGTATCGAAAGGATAGAGATCATCAAAACTGCGGCATCCGCTCAGTACGGAAGCGATGCGATCGGCGGTGTGATCAACATTATAACTTATAAAAAGTCTAAAAAAGTCCATGGTAAGGCCTATGGAAAGTTCGGTTCCTACAAAACTATGAATGCCGGTGCGAAGTTGACGGCACCTTTGGGAGAAAAAGCTCACCTTTCACTGTTCAGCGATGTTGAAAGAAGTGAAGGGATCCCTCTGATCAGTCCTGCTCACAGGGTGGATAACGAAGGTTACAATACCATATCTCTCATCAACACTATTAAACTTGATCCTACTTCATGGTTCAGTGCGGATATTAACGGCGGATTCTTTTCAAAAAGGATGGAATTCAGAGGAGAAAGAGCCTACAGCAGGCTGATAATGCCCGGCGGAAAAGCTAAAATAAAATTTAATGACCAGTGGTCACTAAATGCGTCTTTTGAATATGCGGATTGGGCTTCAGAGACCAGTACTGAAAAGAACAGACTTATCCTTCCGCAGCTTTACACATCATGGAAAGGTTTTAATAATAAAAATCTGCTCAATTTCGGTGTGGACTACAGACACAGCTGGTTTGAAAGGACAGGAATTGATGAAATGAAAGACCAGTTCATGTTCGGAGTTTTTATCCACGATGCACTTAAGATAACAGATCAGTGGCATGCCTCGGCTTCGGTCAGGCTTGATGTGACGGACAGTAAAAAAGTCGTGGTTTCTCCGAAAGTTGCCCTGATGTACAAACCTATTGAGGACTTCAAGCTCAGGTTTGCTTTTTCCAGAGGTTTTCACTCGCCGACGGTACAGGAACTTTACGAAGAAGGTTACGGACACGGCGGAACAGCATACCGTTTTGGAAATGAAGATCTTAAGCCTGAATACAGCACAGCTTTTTCATTAAGCGGTGAGTACAGTCCTCACAAAACTATAGAATTTTTTGTAAATGGTTATCTCAGTCTGATAGATAACTTTATCGTTCCTCAGTACGAAGGCCCGTGGGACGAAAATCCGGATGTAGATGTGTGGAGAAGAGAAAATATTTTAAGGGCGATAGTTTACGGAGTCGAGTTCAGTTCAAGATGGACTCCGCTTGAATGGATGTCGCTGAAAGTCGGATACACTTATGCGGGAAACAAGAAGCAGGATGATGAAAAAGAGCTTCGTTTCCATCCGGGACATGCAGTTTTTGCCACACTTGATCTTGAAAAGGATATCACGGCAAAATGGCAGATCGGCGGATTTTTCAGTTTTAAGGGAGCCTTTGACAGGAAAGCATGGAGCTGGAAACCGGACGGTGATGCCGATAGAGACGATGAAACAGGATACATAACAGAACTTGGTGACTATCAGATGCTCAGTCTGGGAGTTCAGATCACATACGATAAAACTTATCAGATAGCTTTCAAAGCGAATAACCTTCTCGGGCAGGATATTGAAAATCTTGACGACGCGCTTACAAAGATCGACGGTGAGCCGACATTTTACGGAAGTCTGAGGATATTCTACTGAAAAAACAGAAACTATCACAATAACTAGATTTTCTAACATAAAATAATATAATTCTTAAAAAAATACGATTAATCGCATGTTGTTTTATTGTTTTCTATTTTGGAGGACGTGATGAAAAAGTTAATTTTTTTAATGGTTTTTATGTTTATCTCTGTTTCCGTTTATGCGGGAGATAGTTCTATTAATTTTAATAAAGTCAAGTTCGGAATGGGGGGCGGACTGGGGTTTTCAACTTCAATTTATGATGATTACGGCTATTACGGATACACAATTCCTACCAAAGTGGTTCTTCCTATTCAGATCTTCAGATATTTCCGTTTTGAACCGGTTTTCAGTCTTTCAGTCAGCAGATACAATGATAGTGAATACGACGAATCAGATACACTCACCAGTTTTCTGGGAGGTGCAGGGCTGTTTTTCACATATCCTTTTGATTCAGCAATGATCAATGTGGGTGCCCGGATAGAAGGTGGAATTAATCATTCCAAGTCTGAATATGAAGATGAGACTCGTTCAAGATATAGAAGGATCCTGCTTGTGGAACCAATCATCGGGGCGGATTATTTTCTGAACGGCCATTTCAGCATCGGCTGTGAAATAACACTGGGGTTTTTCTATATGGGAGGTCTTGTCGCCGGTGAAGGTTATGATAGTGATTACGAAGATGATTCCAGCGCTCTCATGATCCGTACCGGAGGAACACTGTTTTTCAGGTTTTATTTCTTTTAATGGTTTAGCAGTTAAAAACCTTAATAGAATTTGAATGTGAGTAGTCTCTGTTGCTGCCGGTAACGTTTGCGGCAACGATGGTATCGCCTGTGTCGGCGAGGTCTTTCATCAACAGTGTCTTTGTAATATTTGCAAGGAAGTCATCAAAGTTCTCAGGTTTATTTTCAAGCAGGAAAGTTTCAGTTCCGCGGTAGAGGTTACAGATCCTCGCCGTGTGCGCGTCAGTTGTAAAAACGTAGATGGGGACTGACGGTGCAAAGTGGGCTATGGTTCTTGCAGTAAAACCTGATTCGCTGTAAAGCACGATAGCTTTTGCATTGAGGTTGCGGGAGAGTTCAACTGCTGAAAACGATACGCTGTCAGCCAGTATATGTTCACTGTCCGGATCAATAATTCTCTCAGGCATTTTCATGAGTTTTTCAGCCTGTTCAAGAGTTCTGTCCATGATCTTCACAGCCTGGACGGGATACTTCCCTATTGCTGTTTCACCTGAAAGCATGACAGCGTCTGCACCGTTCGTTACAGCAGTTGCGACATCACTTACCTCGGCTCTTGTCGGACGGTTGTTCGATATCATTGATTCGAGCATTTCGGTTGCAACGATCGCCGGTTTTTTATCTGCCTGGGAAATGTTTATGATCTTTTCCTGAACAGGCGGTAGTTCCCAGACTGGAAGCTCGACTCCCAGATCACCACGGGCAACTAGAATTCCGTCACTGATCTTTGTGATAGCTTCAAGATTCGCGATACCTTTAGCCGATTCGATCTTTGAAATAACAGGAAGGATCTTTCCGCAGCTTCTCATTATTCCATGAAGTTCAGAAATATCCTGAGGCTTCTGAACAAAACTGAGCATAAAACCGTCAACACCATTCTCAATTCCAAATTTCACATCTTTAATATCTTTTTCCGAGAGTGCAGGAAGAAGGATCTCTTTGCCGGGGAGCATAAGGCCTTTCCTTGACCTTAGAACACCGCCTGAGATCACAGTACATTTTACATTGTTTCCTGCAACTTCAGTAACTTTAAGCACGATCTTTCCGTCATCAAGCAGAATGGTGTCATCTTTACCGACCTGACTTGTGACGTGAATGTAGTCAGTCGAGACACTGTGTCTGTCGCCGGTTATCTTGTCCGTTGTAACTGTGAACTCATCTCCTGCTGCTATTTCGACAGAATCTCCCTCAATTGTTCCGATCCTTGTTTTCGGGCCGCGCAGATCCATGAAGACGGGGATGTTCTTTTCAAGCTGTTCACACGCACGCCTTATATTATTAATGTATAAGGAAGCGTTTTCATGTGTACCGTGAGACATATTGATTCTGAAAATATCGACCCCGGCAGTGATGAGATCCATGATGGTCTCAGTGGCGTAACTTGCCGGTCCTAGTGTGGAAATTATCTTTGTGAAAGCCATGCTAACCTCTGAAAAAGTTAAAAAGTCCCGATAAAATAATGAATTACGGCGAAAAATTCAACGTATTTATAAAGAAAATAACAAAGTTGGTGAAGAAAATCAGTAAAAAAACCATTAACTTATCGTTTTTTAACAATTATTTTCAAAAAAATTAAAAAAAAGATTGACATGGAGTAGGGTAATCCATATATTGGTCGAGCGTTTTTCGAGT
>CAZTKP010000115.1:0-8912 GCA_964614215.1 uncultured Spirochaetales bacterium
CAGGCTGAAGGGGCAACAGGAAAACCTTTTGTAAAATACTGGGTACATAACGGATTTCTCACAGTTGAAGGCGAAAAGATGAGCAAGTCTCTTCACAACTTCATAACTGTTGATGATGCCCTTGAGCAGTATCACAGTGAAGTTCTCAGATACTTCATGCTTTCAACTCACTATAGGACTCCAATTGATTTTTCAATGAACAATCTCAGGGAAACAGAGAAGAGACTTAGCTATTTCTACAACACTGTGAAGATGCTTGAGCAGTTTAGCAAAAAGGCGAACGGAAACGTCGAGAGAAATGATAAAGCTGTTGAATTTATTGAAGAATTTAAAGCTTCGATGGATGACGATTTTAACAGTGCAAAAGTAGTCGCAGCATTCTTCGGACTCTTTAAACATCTTAACGATGTACTCGTTTCAAAGAAGACAAGACCCGCTCCTCAGCATTGCGCAGGATACCTTGAAGTCATAAATGAAGCAGGAAAAGTTCTCGGCGTTCTCCAGAGAGATCCCGAAGAAATTCTTGAAGAAATTAAAGTGATCCAGATCAAAAGATACGGTGTCTCAACAGACGAAGTCGAAGGACTTATTGACCAGAGAAATGCAGCCAGAAAGGAAAAGAACTTTGAAAAAGCCGATGAGATCAGAGACAAACTTCTTGAAATGAATATCCTTATCCAGGACACCCCTGAAGGCACCAAGTGGAGCTTTAACTAAGTCTAACTCTATAAATCTTGACATTCAATAAAATCAGCCAGTTAGCGTCTCAATTGATGAATTGTCATAAAGTTGATTGACGAATTATCATAACATTGATTGACGAATTATCATAAATATGGTAAAAATAGAGAGAACTTTCAGTAGAAGGGGGCAGTCATGTGGGTAGGTCGTCTGGTTGCAGCAGATGTAAGAAAAGCGGTTTCACAACGTCCGGCACTTTTACTTACAGGCATAAGGCAATCAGGAAAAACATCATTATTAAAAAACATGTTTCCTGATGCAGTGTATATTAATTTTGACAATGTTGATATCGCAAGAGAAGCTGAGGAAGTCCCTGAGCGTTTTTTTGAACGTTTGGAAAATGCTAACCATGTGATAATTGATGAGATACAGTATGTCCCTTCATTGTTACGTGAATTGAAGATCAGGATTGATGCTGATAGATCCAGACGTGGAAAATGGATACTCACAGGATCTCAGAAATTCTCATTAATGAAGGAAATAAGTGAGTCTCTTGCTGGTAGAATATCTATTCTGGAGCTTAATACGCTTTCAGCAAAAGAGTTGAGACATGCAGGTATTTCATGTGAGCCTGACAAGCTGATGTTTCGAGGAGGTTTTCCTGAACTTTGGGCAGACATGGAACTTGATAGTGCTTTGTTTTATACTGACTATATTCAGACCTATATTGAAAGAGATGTCCGTACTTTTTTAAGAATTGGAGACCTCCGCGATTTTCAGCGTTTTTTACAGGCACTTGCGATTCGTTGTGGAGGTCTTCTAAATATTTCAGATCTTTCCAGAGATGTCGGAATATCGTATAATACAGTGAAATCATGGCTATCGGTCCTTGAAGCAAGTGGCATTATCCATATTCTTCCCCCGTACTTTGAAAACATTGGAAAAAGACTTATAAAAACGCCAAAACTTTATTTTGCTGATACAGGCCTTTTAGTTTCTTTACTGAGAATTGATACAGAAGAGATGCTTATGAAACATACTCTTTTAGGATCAATCTGGGAAAATCTTGTCATATCGGAGCTTATCATCACGCAAAAAGGTGTTCCGGGAAAAACTCTTTTTTATTACAGGGATTCCAACGGTGTAGAGCTTGATGCTCTTCATATAAGCGGAGTCGATATTTTTGCTTTAGAGGTAAAAACAGCAACAAGGCCGGATGAACGGAAACTCAACTTTAAACATGTGTTGCCCAGTCTGAATAAAAAAGGCTACAGGACTCAGGCAGTAGTTGCAGCTCCGATACTTCAAGGGAAGGTGTTTTTTAAAGATTATGCGGTAATAAATCCGTTAACGGATGATTTAATCCCCCTTTCTTGATAAATCATTCCCATAAGAGTAAAATATCTCAACTTTACTGAGGATACTGGATGCTGAGATTCCTTTTTATAGTTTCAGTGCTGCTGACAGTTTCATGTTCAAATGATCTGACGATTCTGCATGTGAATGACACTCACTCCCATCTTTTCGGTGGCAGGGTCTACTGTGAATACAAGGACAAGCCTTATGAGTTCGATGTTGGCGGATACGGCGCTATCATGCAGGTTGTCGACAAGGTGAGAAGTGAAAAAGAGAACACGGTTTTTGTTCACGCGGGCGACATGATCCAGGGGACAAGATACTTCAGAGAGTTTCAGGGAACGGCGGACATTAAGCTGATGAACGAGGCGGGTCTTGACGCTCTTGCTCTTGGAAATCACGAGTTCGATAAAGGTTCACGTTTCCTTGCAGATCTGGTGAAAAAAGCTCAGTTTCCGATTCTGGCGGCAAACATTGAGATCGATGAGGATCTTGATCTTGCTAAAAATATAAAACCATACATTGTAAAAGGCAGCTGGCCTTATAAAACTGCATTTATCGGTGTGATAACTCCTGACACAGGTTCAATTTCATCTCCGGGAAGCGGAATTAAGTTCACTGATCCTGTAAAAACGGTTCAGACCTGGATAAGATGTCTTGAAAAAGATGGTATAGACCAGTTCGTAGTTCTTTCTCACCTCGGTTACAGGGAAGATGTTGAGCTGGCAAAAAACGTTGTAGGGATCGATGTGATCGTGGGTGGACATTCCCATACTCTGCTTGGCTACACAGGTCTTCACTGTATGCCTTCAAAAGCGGATTATCCAAAGATCGTGAAAGATCCGCAGGGTAGGGACGTTCTTATAGTTCAAGCTTGGGATCATGCAAGGGCGATTGGTAAACTTGATGTGACCTTTAACTTTGACGGGGAAATTGAAAAGCATTCCGGAAAGATACTTTTTCCTATTAAAAAGGACGTGAAACTGCCGTTCCCTGATAAAAGATCACCTTTTAATGAGTTTATCAGACTTGAAGATAACAAGGTGATAGATGCGAAGATGAAAGTCTATCAGGCATCGGCTCTGACAAAGTATAAGAAAGTCGTGGCAAATGTCACGGAAGAGCTTGAACACCGCTGGGAAAAGGGAAGTGACCTTGCACCGCTTGTAGCTGATTCGATAATATGGAAGCTTAAAAAAGAGGAAATAAACGTCGATGTCGCTATGCAGAATGCCGGCGGAGTCAGAAAGTCGCTTCATAAAGGTGACGTAACACTCGGAGAGATTTACGATGTACTTCCATTTTTTAATTATGTCGCCATTCTTAAAATTAAGGGAAAAGATCTTGTATCAGCATTTAAAAGAACTGTAGAGCTTGCTTCAAAAGGAGTCCATCAGGGAGCATTCCCTTATCTTTCAGGAATGAGATTTGATGTTGTAAATGGTCAGGCGGAAAACTTCAGACTTGTAAAAGATGGAGTTGAAAGTCCAGTTGATCCTGAAAAAGAATATCTCTTTGCAACAGATTCCTACATTGCTCAGGGTGGAAACGGATACAATGAATTTTCTCACATCAGAAAGATCGAAATGACTCAGTTTATCGTAAGTGACATCTTCGCTGAGTACTGTCTGGAAGTAAAAAATCTGTCAAAAAGGAAAGAGAATTAGAAAAGATCGCTGACTTCGCCGGGATCTTCAGTTTTATCGATGAGATTTCTATATGTGCCTTTGAGGGTATCAAGTTTAGTTTCGATATCCTGAAGTTTCTCAAGCTGGAGCTTATCGCCTCTAAGATAGGCTTTTGTTCCTGAAATAAGAGTTTCCATCTTATCCATTCTGTCAACTCCGACCTTTGAATCCGAAAAGATCTGATAGAGTTTCGGTTTCATTTTTTCAAGGTCGTAGAGATAGTTCTCAATGCTTCCCACGATCTCTTCGATCATTGTTTTTTCGGCAAGTTCAAGATAGTAATCGGAATTTTCCTCGATCTTTTCCGCAAGTTCATCCTGAGAAAGATTTCCTGTTGATGCCACGGTGATCTTCTGCGTGGTTCCCGTATCCAGATCACAGGCCTGAACCGTAACGATACCGTTTATGTCTATCTCGTATGTAACTTTGATCTTAACTTCGCCTCTCTTTGCCTTTCTGAGGCCGTCAAGTTCAAATTCACCAAGGATCTCATTTTCTGAAGCTACAAGAGAATCACCCTGCAGAAGAAGTATCTTTGCCTTTTCCTGATCGTCTCTTGAAGTAACAAAAATATCATCGACCGAAGTTGGAACTGTGGAATTTTTCGGTATAAGTGTGTAGAACATGTTCTTCCCGACAGCAATTCCCAGATTGTGAGGAGTAACGTCCAGAAGAAGCATATCGACATCCTCGTCACCAGGTGTGTTCTGATCAAGCATCTGAGCCTGAATAGCGGCACCTATTGCAACTGTTTCGTCAGGATTGATGTTCTTAAGGATCGGAACCTCTTCGCAGAAGTCGTTAAGACGAGTCTGAATGAGAGGCATTCTTGTCTGTCCGCCGATAAGAATAATTCCGGAAAGAGCATTAGCTTCAAGATGAACTTCCTTCAATGTTCTGTCAAAAGTTTTGATAGCTTTTTCAAGATAAGGTGTAGCAAGTTCTTCCAGAGTTTCTCTTGTGATCTCTGTCTTATAGTGAATGAAATCACCTTCGACTTCCTTAAGATAGGGGATCTCTATCGAAGTTTTTGTCTGGATCGTAAGATTTTTCTTTGCTGTTTCAGCATAATCTCTAAGTCTCTGGAGAATAAGGTTGTCATCGAGATCGGTCACACCGTAGTTTTCTGCAAGATCCTCAAGAAAATGCTCAAAAAGAGCGTTGGTGATATCCTCTCCGCCGAGAAATGTGTTTCCGGCAGTTGCGATAACGTTGAATGTTCCTTCCGAAACTTCCATGAGCGTAATATCGAAAGTTCCGCCGCCGAAATCAAAGACAGCAAGGAGCTTCTCCTCTTCCGTTCCCTGAGAAAACCCGTAGGCAAGAGCTGCTGCAGTCGGTTCGTTGATTATTCTCAGAACGTCTATTCCAGCTATTAAAGCAGCATCTTTTGTTGCCTGGCGCTGTTTGTTGTTGAAATATGCAGGAACTGTAATAACCGCTTTTGTTACAGTTTCTCCGAGGTATTTTTCTGCAGTGCTTCTAAGTTCTGTAAGTATGAAAGACGAAATCTCTTCAGCCGAATAGGATTTTTCCGTAGAAGGAATGAACAGTGAGAGTCCATCGCTTTTTTCACTGGGGATGACCTTGTATGAAAGTGTCGGAAGCAGCTGCGAGACAACCGGGCTTTTGAAACTGTGGCCCATAAGTCTCTTTACACAGTAGATAGTATTTTCCGTGTTTATAAGCATCTGCTGGTATGCAGCGTGACCGCATACTTTTTCCAGATTTCCTGTTTCCTCGTTTTTTATAAAACTGACAATTGAAGGGATAGTGTTCCTTCCACCCGCGTCTTTAATAACTTCGGCCTGATTATTTCTTATAACAGCAACGCAGGAGTTAGTAGTACCTAAATCTATACCGATAACTGTCATTTCCGCTCCATTCATAAAATATACACTGTGGTGATGTTAGAGTAAAAACGTTATAATCTCAAGTTTTTATGTTCTATTTTTGTTGTTTTAGGGGATATATTTACCCGATTTTTCATTTTTTTCTGTAGCTTTAAACATCTTTCTCCCCTTTTTTCGAGCCCGGATGGGCTTTGTTGTAGACTTTTTTAAGCTGATCTATCGAAAGATGTGTATAGATCTCCGTTGTTGAAAGGTTGCTGTGTCCAAGCAGATGCTGGAGGTAGCGCAGGTTCATTCCATTCTCGAGAAAATGGGTCGCAAAACTGTGTCTGAGCATGTGCGGAGTCACTTTTCTGAAAATTCCCGCTTCTCTTGCAATGTGGTCCAGAATATACTGCACACCTCTTTCTGTAAGGCCTTTCCCTTTGAGATTCATAAAAATTATTGCGTTGGGCTCCTTGTTTCCTTCACGTTTTAGAAGGTAAGTGTCGATCGAACTTACAGCCTGTTTTGTAACAGGAAGAAGTCTTTCCTTCTTTCCTTTTCCAAGGACGTTGAGAGTTCTGTCACGTTTGTCCAGATCCTTTATTTTAAGCGACACAAGTTCTCCCACACGGACTCCGCTGCTGTAGAGAAGCTCAATTATCGCCCTGTCACGAAGACCTTTTTCATCGCTTTTAAAAGGAAAATCTATCAGAAGAAGCATTTCCTCCTTTGTCAGTGCGCCCGGAAGAGTTGATGTGTTTTTAGGGCAGGTGAGTGTAAGTGCAGGATTTTCTTCAATTATTTCTCTCTTTGTGAGGAAAGAGTAAAAATGTCTTATTGCCGCTACTTTTCTGTGCAGAGATGTTGCTGTGACTTCGGAAAAAATGGCTCCCAAATAATCCTTAAGATCATCTTTATCAAGATCGTTGAGCTCCATTCCGCTTTCGAGGAAATACTTTTCAAGAAGCTCAACGTCTTTGCAGTAGCCTTTTGCTGTGTTAAGTGAATAACGTTTTTCGTGAATTAAATAGTCTCTGAATAAAGAGATACTGCTCATGCGGACTTAAAAAAGCTCATGAGCTTTTTTAACGATATTTTCCGATGTGAAACCGTATTTTTCAAGCACGACATCTCCAGGTGCGGATTCGCCGAACTTGTCTACACCGATAACTGTTCCGTTCATTGTTGCATATTTTTCCCAGCCGAAAGTTGTTCCCGCTTCAACTACTACTCTTCTTCTTATTGAGCTCGGAAGAACGCTTTCTCTGTATTCATCAGACTGTTTTTCAAAGATCTCAGTTGACATGATGTTTACAACTCTGACCTTTCTGCCTTCTTTGCGAAGTTCTTCTGCTGCATCAAGAGCAATATGAACTTCAGAGCCTGTTGCAACAAGGATTATCTCAGCGTTGTCATCGTCAGAAATGACGTATCCGCCTTTCATTGCTTCAACTGCCGGAGCGTATTTTTCTCTGTCAAGAACAGGAAGATTCTGTCTTGTGAGGATAAGTGCAACTGGAGCCTGTGGGTTTTCAACGATGTATTTCCATGCAACGCTTACTTCGTTTGCATCTCCAGGTCTGATAACTGTAAGTCCCGGGATACATCTTAGTGAAGCAAGCTGCTCAACGGGCTGATGAGTGGGTCCATCCTCTCCTACAGCAAGTGAATCGTGGGTGAAGATAAAAATCGAGTTGAGTTTCATTAAGGCCGCAAGTCTTATGGGAGGTCTCATGTAGTCGGCAAAGGAAAAGAAAGTCGCTGTGTAGTGTCTGAGGCCGCCGTGACAGGCAAAACCGTTAGCGATCGCGCCCATTGCGTGTTCTCTTACACCGTAGTGAATGTTTCTGCCGGAAAAATCGTCTCCGCTGATCCATCCGTAGTCGTTCATCGGTGTTTTTGTAGAACAGCTGAGATCTGCGTCTCCACCTGTGAGCCATTCAAGTTTCGGAGCGATAGCATTTACAACTTTTCCGTTAGCAGATCTTGTTGCGATCTTATCTCCGGCCTTAAACTGCGGAAATGAATTTTCCCAACCGTCACAAGGCTCAAGTTTCATCATCTTTCCGTATGTTTTTCCAAGTTCAGGATATTGTTCACAGTACTTATCAAAAAGTGTTTTCCAGTCAGAACTTTTCTTTTTTCCTTCTTCAACTATTGATGCGAAATCAGCTCTTACATCTTCGTCAACGAAAAATGACTTTTCAGGGTCCATTCCGAAGTTTTCCTTAACAAGTTTTATCTCGTCATCACCAAGCGGAGCACCGTGAGCTGAAGATGTGCCTCCTTTGTTCGGCGAACCGAAACCAATGGTTGTTTTGACAATGATAAGTGTGGGTTTTTCAGTCTCAGCTTTTGCATCGGCAATTGCCTTATCAATTGAATCTATATCGTTATCGCCGTCAGCAACTGTAAGAACCTGAAAACCGTAACTTTCGTATCTTTTTTCAACATTTTCTGTGAAAGAAAGATCTGTCGGACCGTCAAGAGAAATGTCGTTTGAATCATAGAGGTAGATCAGTTTTCCAAGTTTAAGATGTCCTGCAAGAGAAGCAGCTTCAGCGGCAACTCCTTCCATGAGACATCCGTCACCGACAAGAACGTATGTGAAATGATCGACAATGTTAAATTCAGGCTTGTTAAACTTCTGAGCGAGCATTCTTTCAGCTATCGCCATTCCCACACCGTTTGCTACACCCTGCCCAAGTGGTCCCGTTGTGGTTTCAACACCGGGAGTGAACTTATATTCAGGATGTCCGGGAGTTCTGCTTTTCCACTGACGGAAGTTCTTAAGGTCGTCCATGCTCACTTCAAATCCGCTTAAATGAAGCATTGAATAAAGAAGCGCACTTCCATGTCCCGCTGAAAGGATAAAACGGTCTCTGTTGTCCCATTCAGGATTCTTAGGATCAACGTTAAGATGCTTTTTCCAGAGGGCGTAAGCCATAGGTGCGCAACCCATCGGAAGACCGGGGTGTCCCGAGTTCGCTTTCTGAATTGCGTCAATGGATAAGGTCCTGATAGTATTGATGCTTTTTGAAGCCAGCTCTTTTTTCTCAAACATGGATAACTCCCTGTATTTATAATTAACAACATTCATTCCCGAATATACAGAACATGATAATATTGTAAATAAAAATCGGGAGTTTTCTAACCAGTCTGATTAAGAAATTCTTGACTCACATCTTCTATAAATTAATCTTATCCGATATTCAAATCGGAGGTGATACATGAAAAAGATAATTTCAATTCTGTTACTGCTAAACTTTCTTCTTATCGCGTCGTGTGGTGGTGATGATTCAGAGCCTGATCCTGATGATGTTGTTGTCTTTGAGGACTTGATGCTTGA
>CAZTKP010000116.1:0-8900 GCA_964614215.1 uncultured Spirochaetales bacterium
ATTACGGCGGCGGCGGAGGCGGTTACCCCGGCGGCGGCGGAGGAGGAGGCAGTGGCCGTTACTGCGGTGGCGGTGGCGGATCATATAATTCCGGCACAAATCAGGATAATGCAGCTGGAAACAGGACAGGTCACGGTTACGTAACCATTGTAAGGGTCTACGAATAAATCAATTTCTATCCCCATTGTTTTTTCTATGTAAAACAGTATATTAAATTCAGTTGGTTTAAATTTCACGGAGAAAACAATGCTGAAAAGGTTACTATTCTTACTAATTTCTATTTTTCTAGTTTCTTCATGTGCTATTGATGAAGAGCAGTCACTATGTATTACTTCACTGGATTGTCCCGAAGGACTTATCTGTGTTGACGGGTTCTGTGTCACTGATGAAGGTGGAGACACTGGAAATACCGGCGATACAGGGAATACTGGGAATACTGGGAACACGGGAAATACAGGAGATACCGGTAATACTGGTGATACAGGGAACACAGGAGATACTGGAAACACTGGAGATACTGGCGATACAGGAAATACCATGGACGACTCAGACGACTCAGACAAGTCAGACGCGTCCGACATGGACAAAGATGACGACATGGACACAGTGGACGTAGAGGACGAAGTGGACACGGATTCCGTTGATTTTGATGAAGTTCCTGATGAGGATACTATTATTGATACCTGTGGAGATACAGTAGTTGACAGTCCTGAAGAGGTTTGCGACGGGAATAAGATCGTCTGTAATCTTATTGAGGGAATGGGGTATGTAAATGAAACTGAAGCCTCCTGTCTGTCAACTTGTGATGGTTGGGACGTAAGTGTCTGTGAATGTGAAACAGGATATGAAAAGGATGTTGACGGAAAATGTGTTGATATTGATGAATGTGCCACGGCTGCTCATAATTGTGACTCAAATGCTGACTGCGAAAATACTCCGGGCTCTTTCACCTGTACCTGCAAAGACTACTTCACCGGTGACGGCACTGCATGTACGTTCTGTAACACAAATGCGCAGTGTGATTCAGATTGCCATGCCTGTGAAGAACCGACACCGCTTTGTAAAGATAACGGAGACAGCACTTCAAAGTGCGTTGAGTGTCTGACAACAGCAGACTGTACTGACCCTGAAATATGTAACTCAGCAAATGAATGTTCAGTTGATCCATGTTTTGTTTCAGGAGTTGACTGGTGGCATGACGGATCTGGCAACTGTTACCTTTACGTGGCAACTGCGGCAAATTATACTTCTGCAGAGACTCAGTGTAAGGCTCTGGCTACAAATTCCGGCAGCATAGCCCATCTTGTAACAATAAACGATGCAGCTGAGAATGGTGTCGTCCGCACTTTTGCAACTGACAAAGGCGGAACGAATATCTGGATCGGTCTAGGCGGACATTCCGCTACAACGAGAGTTGCAGCTTCAGGAAACGGCGATCTTCCGGCAAATGCTTTTGAGGTTGGAACTTACGGCGGCAGATATTCGGGTGATACGACAGGTACTCAGCAGGATACACCTAATGGACATGGTTACATGCACTACACGCATTACTATAAGATAACTCCGGCAGTTTCAGGCTACTACACTTTTTCAGCAACACCTGCTTCAAACTGGGATGCTGAACTGAGACTATGGAACAGATCTGACTGTACTGATGAAAATGAACTTATTTATGAAGATGATCCCGGTAACGGCGGCGAAGAGTATTTTAACTACTCCCTAAGTGCTGGAACTACATATTATTTTGCTGTACAGGGTTTTGAAGATACAGATTACGGCACCTACGTCATGTCGATCAGCTATTCTGACGAGGAATACCAGTATTTCGGCTGGGAAAGTGGTGATAACTACAGCTATGCAAACTGGAACAGCGGAGAGCCTAACAACACTGACGAGCAGGGCACAATGATGTATGCTGACGGTAAATGGAATGATTCTGAAACTACGAATACCTATTCATTTGTCTGTGAAGTTCCGGGAAGTTAATTCGTCTTAAAGAGTTCCGAAAAGTCTGTCGCCGGCATCTCCGAGTCCGGGGAGTATGTATCCTTTTTCATTGAGTTTTTCATCGACCTGAGCGGTATAGATCGCAACATCGGGGTGATCTTTTTCCATTCTTTCAAGTCCTTCCGGGGCCGCGATGATAGAAAGAACTTTTATTGAAACAGGATTTTCCTTTTTGATGATATCAACTGCGGCACTTAGAGATCCGCCCGTTGCAAGCATAGGATCAACGAGGTAGACGTGACGCTCGGAAATATCTTTTGGAAGTTTTTTGTAGTATTCAACAGGCTCAAGGGTCTCTTCATCCCTAAAAAGTCCGATATGACCGACTTTTGCAATGGGAAGAAGGTCCTGAAGAATATCGGTCATTCCAAGACCGGCTCTGAGAATAGGAATAATAGCGACAGCGTTGTCCTCAAGAAGCATGGCCTTTGTCTTCATAAGAGGAGTTTCAACCTCAACCTGTCTCATTGGAAGATCTCTTGATGCTTCGTACATGAGCATTGTTGATATTTCATTAAGCAGTTCACGGAACATCTTCTTATCGGTGTCAGCTTTCCGCATCCACGTAATTTTGTGTTTTATAAGCGGGTGGTCGATGGCTTTATGCATAGTTTCCTCCAGTAAATGATCAAAACATTTAAATATTGCTTTTTTGATTTTCCTTGTCAATTTTCTTATTTAACCCAGTTCCATGCCTGAACATGTTCAATACCTTTTATGTTCCCGAAAGATACAGGATCTAGAGAAACAACAATTTTTTTATGGTTATCGCTGATCTTTTCAAGATTCCCGAATTCTCTTGCGATGACTTCGTCACTATTAAGAATGTATGTGGTCTGAATATAGTGAAGAGAGTCATTTTTCTTAGCAACAAAATCAATTTCTTTTCCCTTGACAGACCCGACATGAATGCCGTAGCCCTCCCGTAATAGATGAAGAAACACGGTATTTTCAAGAAACTTTCCCGGAGAATGACGACCTGAAAAAGAGCTGTTGTATTTAAAAGAGAGGTCATTTATATAGTATTTTCTTTCTCCTGAAAGTATTTTTCTGCCTTCAATATCATAGCGTGGTGCTTCATGTATAAAGAACACATCCTTAAGAAATTCAATATAGTTGCCTATAGTTACTGCATTGGTTTTTATTCCGGAAGCTTTAAAAGTTTTTGATATGTTGTTAACTGAAAAGTAACTACCTACAGAATCAATCAGAAGATCAATGAGCTTATCAAGAATTCTTATCTCTCTGATCTGATGTCTCTGAACGATATCTCTTAAAACGATTGAATCTTTCAGATCGGAAATATAGTGCTTTTTTAAATTTTCATCAGATAACTTAAAACATTCAGGCATTCCGCCGTTATACATATAATCAATAAAAGACTGCTGTGAAGGCTCACTACCTGTAATACCGCAGTATTCTGTATAACTGAAAGGAAACAGTGTGTAGGACAGATACCTTCCGGATAAAAGAGAGGATAGTTCTCCTGAAAGTAAAGATGCATTTGAGCCTGAGATGATGATTTCCCATTCCTGAGTAAAATCCTGAGCCAAAGAGTTTACAGCCTCTTCCCACCTGTTAATTTTCTGCACTTCATCTATAAAAAGATAGGATTTCTGTTTGTCAGTTTTTTTTCTAAACTGCTGAGTGAGGTTAAAAAGATCATCACCATTTTTAATAAATGCAAAAGCCTTATATTCCATATTAAGATAAAGAATTGAAGACGGTTCGGCGATCTTTTTTTCAAAAATAAGGTTTATAAGTTGCCTCATTAGAAAACTTTTTCCACATCTTCTCTGCCCGCAGATAACTTTAATAAGCTTATTTCCAATAGACGGGATAAGTCCGCTTAATGCTTTGCTCCTTAAAAATCCTGTATCTGAGAATTTGTTTTCCCAAACTTGATAATTTTGGATATTGTCAAACATACGATCCTCCGCAGAAAGTTTAAAGTATGATTTAAAGATTATCACAATTTGGCGTATTTGTAAAGTATGATTTAAAGTGTTTGTCAATTTTCTGTTCTTGACTTTTAAGTTTCAGAGATTTATTCTCCATTGTAAATTGTTATTTAGTTTTAAGCATAGAGGAAAAAATGAAAAGGATCTCGAAACACCCGGTTCTTGATGTTCCTAACGACCGGAAGGAAGTTAAATTCATGTTCAACGGTGTTGAAATGACTGGTTTTGAAGGTGAAATGGTCAGTTCAGCTCTCTTTGCAAACGGAGTTCAGGAGTTTTCCATTCACAAAAAAGGTGATGCTCCTCAAGGCATTTTCTGTGCAAACGGAATGTGCAGTCAATGTACTGTAATTATTGATGGAAGTCCTCAAAAGTCATGCATAACACCGCTTCATGAAGGTATGGACGTTCAGACTTTGAGACATCTTCCCGATCTTCCTGCTGATGATTCAAGGATAAAGGGTTTTGAAAAAAAGACTGTCGTCTGTGACGTTCTTGTTATCGGCGGCGGCCCGAGCGGACTTACCAGCACGATTGAGCTTGCAAAGCTCGGTTTCAGAGTAGTTCTTGTCGATGATAAGGATAGACTTGGCGGAAAACTGCTGCTTCAGACTCATAAATTTTTCGGTTCAGAGGAAGACTGTTATGCAGGAACCAGAGGAAACGATATAGGTCGCATTCTTGAAGAAGAGGTGCGAAGCTTTGATAACGTCAAAGTGTTCACCGAAGCTCCTGTTGTCGGTATTTTCAAGGATAGAAAAGCGGGACTTTTTGTTGAAAATAAAAAGTATATTCTTGTCGATTTTCAGGGTCTTGTAATTTCTGCGGGAGCAAGAGAGCGTTCAATAGTTTTTCCAGGCAACGATCTTCCCGGAGTTTACGGTGCAGGTGCTTTCCAGACACTTGTAAACCGTGATCTTGTGAGATCTTCTGAAAAAGTAATGATAATCGGAAGCGGAAACGTCGGTCTTATAGGTGCCTACCATGCTCTTCAGGCAGGTATCGAGGTTGCAGGTATTATTGAGATCGCCGATGAGATAAGCGGTTACAAAGTTCATGCTGACAAGATCAAAAGAATGGGCGTTCCAATCTATCTTAACACCACGGTTCTCTGTGCAGAGGGTGACGGAAAGGTTGAGAGAGTGACAATTGCCGAAGTTGACAGGGCATGGAATCCTGTTCTTGAGACTGCAAGAACTTTTGAAGTTGATACAGTTCTTGTCGCTGCAGGTCTTTCTCCTGCCGATGAGTTTTACGAAATGGCTGAAAAGTTTGAGTTCAAGGTTATTAAGACAGGTGACGCTCAGGAAATCGCCGAAGCGAGCAGTGCAATGTTCGGTGGAAGGATAGCAGGGCTTAAAATGGCGGCTCTTCTCGGTCGTGACGATGTTGTTGTTGACGACACATGGTATAAAAAAGCGGAAGTTCTTAAGTCAAAACCGGGAGTGATCCACAAACTTGATCCGCTTGTGCCTACTGAAAAATTTCAGCCTAACTTCAGCTGTGTTCAGGAAATTCCCTGTAATCCGTGCACAACTGTCTGCCCGAAAAACGCCATTAAGCTTATGGATAAGTCAGGAACTATCATGGATATTCCTTATCTGAGCGGCGAATGTATCGGCTGTGGCATCTGTGTTGCGGCCTGTCCGGGTCTGGCGATAACTCTTGTTAAAAAGACTGATGACAAAACGGCCGAAGTTATGCTTCCCTATGAATTTAACTGTGATCTTAATACGGGAGATAAAATTCCGCTAAACGATATTGACGGGAATTATCTTGAAGATGGTGAAGTTGTAAAAACACAATACAATAAAAAGTATAAAACAACGCTTGTTACTGTTAAGTGTTCTCTTGAAAATGCACCTCTTGTCATGGGTACAAAAGTTCAGGATGATTCAGTTGTTAAACCTTTGGATGAGGCTGATTTTGATTATATTCCTGAAAATGGAATTGTCTGTCGCTGCGAGAGGGTGACTTTGAAGGAATGTGTTGATTTTATTAAAGAAAATAATGTCCGCGATATAAATCAGCTTAAGCAGATACGGGTCGGGATGGGCGCCTGCGGATCCAAGACATGTTCTGTTCAGATGCCCAGAGTTTTCAAGGCTGCGGGCGTAGACTGGTCTGAGGTTACGGAAGGAACGAACAGGCCCATGTGTGTCGAGACACCGATGTTTGCGCTGATCAACGAAGAGAGTGGAGAGTGATATGAAAAACTACGATGTTGTTATAATCGGCGGCGGAAGTGTGGGAACTCCTCTTGCTTACTATCTTGCGAAAAAGGGAAAGAAAGTCTGTGTCATTGAAAAGCATGCTTCAACTGGTCGTGGGCAGAATAGAGCTGCTATCGGCGGTATCAGAGCAACTCACAGTGATCCTGCAAAGATAAAGATATGCAGTATTTCCCTTGATATTGTAAGAAATATGAAAGCTGACCACGGAATTGATATTGACTGGTTTGAGGGTGGATATCTTTTTCCTGTTTATGATACGGAAAGAGAACGTGCGCTTAAAGAACTTCTGGTCGTTCAGAAGCAGTTCGGTCTTAATATCGACTGGATAGATGCTGAAATGGTCAAAGAGCTTGTTCCGGGAATAAATGACAGAGGTCTTCGCGGTGCGACTTTTTCACCGGAAGACGGCAGTGCTTCACCTTTAAAGACTACAGGAGCTTTTTTTAAGCTTGCAACTGAAGCGGGAGCTGATTTTAAGTTCTATGAGAACGTTCTTTCGATGGAAATGGAAGGAGATGAAATAAAAAGTGTAAGGACTAACAAAGATGTATACACAGCAGACCTTTTTGTCAATGCTGCAGGCGGAGATGCAAGAGAGGTCGGTAAGATGAGCGGTCTTGACCTTCCCGTTTATCCTGATTCTCATGAAGCCGGGATCACAGAGCCTGTTAAACACTTTTTCAAGCCCATGGTCGTTGATATCAGACCTGATGCGCATTCTCATAATTACTATTTTTATCAGGCGATAGGCGGTCAGGTAGTTTTCTGTATCACTCCTCATCCCAAAGCTCCAGGGAAAGATATTGATAATACGAGTGAATTTCTTCCGCTTGTAATTAAGAGGATGATAGAGCTTTATCCGAGACTTAGAAACCTGAGAGTCAGAAGAACATGGCGAGGACTTTATCCGATGACTCCGGACGGATTTCCGATCGTAGGATTCACGAAGGAAGTTAAAAACCTTTTCCTCACTGTCGGGATGTGCGGACAGGGTTATATGCTCGGCCCCGGACTTGGCAAAATAATCTCAGAGATCGTTGTAGATGACTCAAAAGACTACGATTTTATCCTTGATCAGCTTTCACTTTACCGTGATTTCAGCGGTGAGGAAATGTTGAAATAAATCCCAAAAATTGGTTTCCTTAAAATTCTAAGTATAATTCTTTCTGCGTGTGTAACTTTATATTTTCGGGAGTAAAAAATGAGAAGATTTTTAGGTTTACTGCTGGTTTTATCATTCTTTATAATAACTTCATGCAGTGAAAATAACTGCAAAGACTGTGATAACTGCGGAGATGACAGCAATGATGTAACTGCAACCGGCGATGATGATGTTCAGACAGCTGAAGATAAGGATACTGAAGTTGCTGATGAAACTGCTGATGAAGAAAAAGATGAGATGATAAAAGATGAAGATCAGGAAGTTGAAGACAATGCAACTGATGAAGAAGCTGATGATGCTGATGTTGATGAAAATAAATGCAGAGTAATAACCCTTGGTGATCTGTGGGTCGATTCCTATGATGACGGTGCCGATTATACTGGAGAACCGGGAAATGTTCTAGGTGAGCAGAATCTTCAGGACTGGATTCAGATAATGTTCTATGATCCTGCAGATGAGCCGACCGAAGATATTTTTGACCTGACTGTAGGAACTTATGATCTGAGTACCGAGAACAATCAGAATTTAGACACCTGTACAGAATGCATTCTTGTTTTTGAAGATTTTGAAGAAGAGACAGAAGATGATATGGGCGGACCGACAAAGACCTATTTTCAGGAAACAGGAACGATCGAAGTTACTGAAATTAAGGCGGGAACAAGTCAGGCAAAAGGTGTTATCAATGCAAAGCTTGTTCAGGTCTATCTTGATATGTTCTCAATGAGCGTAATTAAGGTCGAAGGCGGCGAATGCCTTGAGTTTGTAGACGAATCTTTTGACACTTTCTGTACCCCTGACTGTACTGACAAGATCTGCGGATCAGACGGCTGTTACAACGATTGTGGCGAATGTGAAGACGGATATGAGTGTAATGAGGACGGAACTGCATGTAACCTTATTCCTGATGATGACGTAATGCCTGACGCAGATACTGACGCGTAACTGAATAATTAACACCTGAAATCTTGCATATTACCTCAAATAAGCTACAAAAAACTGTTATTTAACTCTTTTTTGAGGTTTCTATGAATATTTTTGAGGAAAAGGGGATCTCGCAGAAGGTTCTAAAATCTATCGGGAACGATGAGAAGTTGCGTGGATTCTGTGAAGATGTGATAAAGGTCTGTTCGATGAACACGAACAGTTTTAAGAATCTTGTGAGATATTCAAGAGAGATAACGCTCAGGGATAAGATAGGTTATGAAAGGATCGCTCTGCTGATCGGTCTTGAAGAGCTTAAGGCTGAAGAGAAAGTGAATGATAAATCAAAGGGTGAAGAGATCCTCAACCGTCTTTACGAGCTTAGATATCCCGAGTGGTCGGCAAAGAAGCTTGCGTTTAAGAAGCTTAAGGACAGATACCGTGCTGCAACTGGCGGAGTGATAGATTTCCCTGAATTTGCAGAAGGGAACAGTTTTAAAGTGAGTTTTACGATAAAAAATGAAGAAGATATCGAAAATATGGTTGAATCCATTTCAAATGGTAAAGAGTTTCTTGAAGAATCACTTAGAAAAGTAAAAGAGTAGGGGGAGAAAA
>CAZTKP010000117.1:0-8651 GCA_964614215.1 uncultured Spirochaetales bacterium
TTTTCAGATGTGGTCGCAAATTGCGATCGGTTTAAATCTTCCCACCCTTTTCAAGATAGAGATCAAAAGGAAGTTTCACGTCTTCAAAACCGTTTTCATTAAAGACCATGACTCTGTCAGCGACAGATTCAATAAACTGGTGATCCTGTGAGACAAAGAGAATTGTTCCGGGGAATTTGATAAGTCCTTTATTGACTGCTGTGATTGATTCAAGGTCAAGATGGTTTGTTGGCTCATCGAGGATGAGAACATTGGCGGAAGAAAGCATCATTTTTGAAAGCATGCAGCGCATTTTCTCTCCACCGCTCAGCACTGAGACATTTTTCTTTGCTTCATCACCTTTAAAAAGCATTCTGCCAAGGAAACTCCTGATAAAATTCTCACTTTTTTCCTCCGAGAACTGTCTTAGCCAGTCAATGAGATCGTCATCATTATCATGGAAGAATTTTGTGTTATCTTTGGGCATGTATGCAAAAGAGACTGTCGGTCCCCAGGAGTAACTTCCCTCATCAGGTTCGATTTCACCTGAAAGAACTCTAAAAAGAACAGTTTTAGCCATGTCATCCGAGCCTACAAAGGCAATCTTTTCACCCCGGTTGAGCCTGAAGCTCACGTCTTTAAAATAAGTAACTCCGTCAATTGTCTTTGAAATATTCTCAACAGTTAGAAGCTCCTTCCCGATCTCTCTTTCCGGCTTGAACTCAACATAAGGGAACTTCCTTGAACTGACCTGCATATCTTCAAGTGTAAGTTTTTCAAGCTCCTTTTTCCTTGAAGTCGCCTGTTTCGCCTTTGATGCATTTGAACTGAAACGCTCAATGAATTTCTTGAGTTCCGCTCTTTTTTCCTCGATCTTTCTATTCTGATCTTTTGTCATTTTCTGCATTAACTGGTTGGATTCATACCAGAAATCGTAATTGCCCACATACATTTTGATCTTTTTGAAATCAATATCTGCAATATGCGTGCAAACCTTATTTAAAAAATGTCTGTCGTGCGAAACCACTATGACCGTATTCTCAAAATTCATGAGAAAGTTCTCAAGCCACATTATCGATCTTATATCCAGATAGTTTGTCGGCTCATCAAGAAGCAGAATGTCAGGTTTTCCAAAAAGTGCTCTTGCAAGAAGAACTCTCACTTTTTCACCACCGTCAAGATCCTGCATTTTGCTGTTGTGAAGATCTTCGCTGATTCCAAGTCCCGCAAGAATAGTCGCGGCATCGGACTCGGCTTCCCATCCTCCCATAGCTGCAAACTTTTCCTCAAGCTCTGAAGCAAGAAAACCATCCTCTTCGGAAAAATCCTCTTTCTCATAAATGGCATCCTTTTCCTGCCAGGTTTTCCATAGAAGTTCATGGCCTCTTATTACCGTTTCCAGAACTTCCATATCGTTAAACTCGAAGTGATCCTGCTTTAGTACGGCTATTCTGGATCCTTTTTCCTTAAAAACTTCCCCTGTTGTCGGCTCCAACTCACCTTCAAGAATTTTTAAAAAAGTAGATTTCCCCGAACCGTTTGCTCCGATCACTCCATAACAGTTTCCGGGAGTGAATTTCACATTTACATCTTCAAAAAGTTTCTGTCCGCCAAAGGAAAGACTTAAATTGTTCGTACTGATCATAGACACACCATAATATTAAAAATAACTGCCGATTATTATATGAAATTAAAGAGAAAATCCATTTTTGATTATATGATGCACTATTTCCTGATAAAAGGAACTCTGTCGGGAGCTATGAAAAACGGCTTTATTTTTATGTTTCTGATCTCTTCGGCAGGTTCATTCTCCCAGTAATCTTTTCTACCGAAATAATATTCAGCGTATGCGTTTTCTCCTTTAAAATCGGGAGGTAGCACTTCCGAAACACAACTAAGATCAAGTTCAGCTTCCGGATCTTCCATGAATTGATCCCAAAGAGACTGAGCACAATGAACTGATTCGGGATCCGAATCCAAAGGTGTTCCGCTTGAAACATTGTGAGGAGCATATTCAAACTCTACGAAATGCTGATGTTCACCATTGAAATTATCCTTGAGAAGAACTGCATAATCATAAGGAGTTGACGGATCAAGCTTTCCCTGAAGCATGAGCATGGGAACATCTGTCTTTGACCATAAACCGGCATTCTCATCAACGTATGGAGTCCACATTTTGTATTGTTTGTTCCTGTCATAGCCGAAACCTGTCGCGATGTAGGCATCCTCGTAGATGCCGTCCAGATATGTCTCAATATCATCAGGTGTCGGATAATCTTCGTTGAGCCACGTCTCACCGAATAGCTGATTGTAAAAAAGTAACATAGAAAAAGCTTCATTGTCTGAAACCACGCTGCTTTCGAAAAATTTTGTGTAGAAACTGTAAATAGCGTCGTAATCACCTTGATCACACCTGTCAAGCCTGTGTAGAAAACCGGGGATCATATCATGTGTCGGATAATAGAAAAGCAGGTTGTACATCCAGTGTCCAAGAAATTCACTTGTTATTCCGAGGGTCGGACAGTGTCCTTCATCAAGTTTGGCTTTGAGATCTTTATAAAACTGTGCCGGATCAGGCATCTTTGACGAACAGAATTCATCTTCCTTACAAAGATCGAATATCTTTCTTCCTATCAGTTCTGTGTACTTATCCTGATGAACCATACTCTCGTTGGGAGGAACTACACCCTCTATAATTACTCCGTCAGCAATATCGGGAAAAAAGTAGAGAAGCCGCTGAGCCCAGAAAGTGCCTCCACTAGTACCATAAACGAAAACTTTCGCACCTTCTCTTCTGGAATTTTTTATAAAAGCCGCCGCATCAATAGCCGCATGGGTAGCACCGAAAATTATCTTGTCGTCTCCATATTTTTTATCAAACCAGTCAGCACATTCCTGAAAGTCCTCATCAGTATAAGCTTGGGAAAAATCAAGTTCCGGACAATCAAGATGCTCCGAATATCCAACTCCGCGCGGATCAAGTGTAAATACTTCGATCTCCGGATTATTTTTCACAATACGCTCCATCCAGCTGCCGAAATCCTTAACACCGGAAGCCCCGGGACCACCGTGAAGGAGCCATAACTGTTTTTTGATAGTCTCACCGGAACTGTATCTTTTTGCGTAAGATTTAAATGTTCTTCCGTCAGGTTTCAGCCAGAGGTAAGGCATCTCTCCGTATGTACATTCAGCTTTTCCGTCCAGTTGTCCTTCGTGCAGAGAACACTGCTTCCAGTTAAGCTTAACATTATCGACAAGCTCTTCCAGACTAAGCTCCGCATCGGCATCACTCACTTCCTCATCAGCATCCATGTCATTGATCTCATTGTCATTTTGAGTGTCATCGTCGGTTTTGCTGTCACTGTCGCCACAGGCACAGACAAAAAAGAACACCACTGCCGCCAAAAATAATCTGAACATAAAAACCTCCATTACTCTTAATGCTTTCAGATTATTTATACAGTAATTTATATTTTTAGCTAGATTTTAGATCAGTCTTCCCAGACCGGGGGATTGGGAGGAAACAGGTTATCTCTTTCTTCCATAAGTTTCTCACAGTCATAGCTGTCATCAACCGGAACAAGAATGATAGGACTTAAGGACAGATCCTCGTTCTGTGTCCAGTTCTGCTGAATTTTGAGATAATCAAGTGAAGCATCAATTACCAGCTGCTCTGAACGGTCATGAACTACACCTTCAAGATTTCCGTCAACTTTAAGGTAAGCCGCGAACTTAAATATCTCTCTTCTTGCGATCTGGATCTCTTCCAGATCTTCGGTGTTGCCAAACATCGCCATAAATACTGTAACGCCGGGCTTTCCATCATTATCTGCATCCACAAGCCTCTCATCATCAGGCTCAATAGTTTCAGGAAGAGGAGTATTGTATGGATCAGGATATTCAATTCCAAGCAGTGTAGGTGTTTCCGGTCTCCACAGATACGGATTGCCGTCATCATCAACTTTCACTTCAATTTCAATGCTGTCAGGAATAATTGCCTGTGTCAAAGAGTCAGGAACTATAGAAACGAAGTCCGACTGATTTGAGATCTGCTCGGAATGACAGAATCTGTCAGTGATCACAAGCTTTCCGTCCTCATTTTTCTTAAATTCCGAAAAGCCGTATGAAATGATCAGATTTTTAAAGGTAATTTCCGTACCAAGATCCATATCTGACTGATATGCCACAATGTCGTAATGAGCGTATTTTCCTTCCGCCCGTTCAATGAGATCTTCAACTGTAAGCCCTTCAACTATCGGAGTTTCTTCCACAACATCCTCGTCCGGATCTTCTTCATCGACGTTTTCCAGATCGCCGGTATCATCTTCATCTGCATTTTCTTCAGTATCATCTATCTCATCAACAACTTCAGCATCATCTGCAATTTCTTCAGTATTATCAGCCTGTTCTTCGTCAACAACTACTGTGTCGTCCTTGTTCTCATCATCTGCTTTTTCGTTACTGTCAGATCCACAGGAAACAAAGAAAAGCAGAGTTATCATCAGCAATATTATTTTCATCATATACCCCTTAAATTATTCTGCAAAAAGTGTAGCTTCATTTTCAATAATTTCCTCACATGTCCATTCTTCATCGATCTTAACAACATGAAAATTACTAGCTGCATTATCGGGCACAGCTTTTCCGCTATTTTTAAGAATATCATGTGAGTATTCAAGAATGTACTGCTCATCTGACCATGCAACAGTTCCTTTGATCTCACCGCCAACGGTTGAACCGCTGTATGAATTGCTCATTCTCTGGGTAATGGCGATATACCCTTCACCCTGAAACATCATCGGAATGTTTCCGATCATATCTACGGTAACTCCGGGCTTTCCATCCTTATCCTGATCATAAACCCTTTGATCAGATGCCTCTTTAGGAAGCTCATCCGTTGCAGGATTATCCAAGTTGCATCCTCTGATCTCAAGAACATCATCTGCAACCACATCATATCCATTTCCATTTTCTGTAATTGTATAGTCAAATTCACTCGGGATAACATTTTCAATGTAGAGATCCGAAGTCTCGACAGCCATCATTTCCGAACCGGTGTCAACATCGATCTTGCATGTTTTTGAAACGACATGAACTTTACCTTCAACCACTGTCTGTTCAACAAGAAGAACTGTCGCAGTCTCAGCACGGAACTTCTGTCCCATTGTTTCTGAATCGGAGTAAAGTACATTCTTCTGTGCCCATTTGCCTTCAAAATCTTCAAGTTCAAACGGCTCATCTAAAACATCGTCATCTGCAACTTCATTGTCATCGACATCATTACCGGTGTTTCCAGTATCACCTGTGTTACCGGTATCTCCTGTGTTCCCTGTATCTCCGGTATTCCCTGTGTCCCCTACGTCCATGTCACTTCCTGTGTCTCCTGTGTCTCCTGTGTCTCCAGTGTCTCCAGTATCTCCGGTATTACCTGTATCACCTGTATCGACACTATCAGCATCACTCACTTCGCTATTATCATGTACCGGAACAGGGTCACCTTCGCCACAGCCTGTAAAAAAGAAAACTGAAAAGATCAACGCAATGTAAAACAACTTCATAACAAACCCTCACTTTAGTCGGTTAAACAATCAACACGATACTATGATAAGGGTATAAGCCACGAGTTTCGTCCGGATTTAAAATATTTAAGTTTATGGACTTTTCTTTAGGAATTAAAACGCTTCGGGTTATTCGGACGCTCAGTTTTTATTTAAACAATTCAAGACCTTGAAGAAGATTTTGCTTTTTTTCTAAACTCAGAAGGAGTCATTCCCTGAGATTTTCTGAAGTAGTTATTAAATGCGGATTTTGTCCTGAACCCGGACTGAAAGGCAATTTCTAAAATAGAAATATCTTTCGTTCGTGTGTCCATCAGCTTTTCCTTAACAGTATCTATTCTAAGGTCGTTGATATAGGTGACAAAGTTCTTTTTGAACATTTTATTTATATAGCGACTTAAAAGATAGGGCGGAACATTAATTGAATCGGCAAGATCGGGCAGAGTAAGCTGGTCGTTTAAATAAGGTCTTTCATTTTCTATGGTATCTTTCAGCCTTTTTTCAATAAAATCCTCATAACCTTCCGGGATCTGATATTTATCTTTCTCCTCAGGATCATCATCGCTCAGGGCATCGACAACCTTTTTTGAACTTTCAAAAAGATCAGGGTGAGTGATAGCAAAATATGCAAAAATATAAATCCACACGACGGATGTAAGGTTAATGATAACCGCGTGGATATCTCCCACATAAGGAAGATTGTCTGCAAAACCTTTAAACGGAATAAAAAGGGTCTGAATAACGATCACTATAAGCCAGAGCATTACAGAAGTCTTCAACCAGAGAACCTTGACAGCATCATCTTCGGTAAAATAGTTATTGCTTTTTCTGATAAAACGTTGAAGAAAAACTATTATTCTTGAAGTATACGCGGCGGATATTAAAAAAGAGAATACCCCTGAAGCAGCAAAAAACAAAGTACTGTCAGCTCTAAAGAACATCGGAATAATAAAAAGAAGCAGGTAAAGAAAGAACGGCAGCGTATGAATTAGATGTTTCTTTCCTACACTGGGAATTTCATTTGTTATACAGCCGACATAAAGATAAAAGAAAGGCCACGAAATAGAGATCGAAACATTGGAAAAAACATGAAGTTTCGGAGAATATGCAAAAACATCGATCCTTCCCAGATAGATCGAAAGAAGAATTATCGAATAGAAAAACAGACCTAAGCCAAGGAATTTACTGCTTAATCCTCCATTTTTTCTGTTAAGGAAAATTAACGAAAAAAAGATTCCGGGAATAGCACCGGTAAGTTCAATTACAGACAGCAGTTCGTTCATTTTTCACCTCACTCCGGAATATAGTAAACTAATGAAAAAAAATATCAATTGTATTCTTCTAAGTCTGTTTGACCGAAATCCGATAATAAAGTAAAATATCAGGCAGGCGTTTGATAGGGAGAAATATGGAAAGCATAACTAAGATCCACGACCTTGAACTTAATGACATTCTTGATGTTGAGTCTCTTCAGAGCGTAATTGACTCTTTTAATGAACTTACCGGGTATGGAATATCTATAGCAGACCTCAAAGGGAACGTGCTTGTTTCAGCAGGAATAAACAGGATCTGCGCCGAGTTTCATAGATCAAACCCGGAATCAGTGAAAAACTGTGTCCGTAGCGATACTGAGCTAAGCACTGGCGTTGAGCCCGGAGTTTTTAAAACATACAAGTGCCTTAACAACATGTGGGAAGTTGTGACACCTCTAATTGTTGGAGACAGACATCTGGGAAATCTTTTTCTAGGACAGTTTATCTTTGAAGATGAAATTCCTGATTACGAGATCTTTAAAAAGCAGGCTAAAACTTTCGGTTTTGACGAAACAGATTACCTGAAAGCTCTTGATGAAGCTCCCAGATTCAGCTGGGAATCTCTTAACGAGATAATGACTTTCTACACAAAGCTCGCAGACCTTATTTCCTCTCTCAGCTACAGCAACCTGAAAAACAAACTTGCTCTTGAAAAACAGAAGGCCGCAGAAAAACAGAACATACACCTCATGGAACAGGTGCAGAAAACAGAAAAACTGGAATCTCTCGGAATTCTTGCCGGAGGTATCGCTCATGACTTCAACAACCTGCTTTCAGGCATTTTCGGATATGTCTATCTTGCAAACCAGTCATGTGAAGACAGCGAAACATCTGAATATCTTGAAAAGACCCTCTCCATCTTTGACAGAGCAAAAAGTCTTACACAGCAGCTTCTGACATTTTCCAGAGGAGGAGCTCCGGTCCTCAGAACCGGACGACTGCAGAAAACTATTAAAGACGCCGTCTCCTTTGCACTTTCCGGATCAAATGTTTCTGCAAGCTACGATGTTCAGGAAGATCTTAAGCTCTGTGATTTCGATCACAACCAGATCTCTCAGGTCGTCGAAAACCTTGTCATTAACGCTGTGCACGCTATGAAAAACGGTGGCAGAATTCATATTTCAGCCTCGAATGTAGTGATAGGTGACGGCCAGGATCTTGAACCGGGTGAATACATCAGGATCGACTTTAAAGACAATGGGCCTGGAATAAAAGAAGAGGTGCTCAAAAATATTTTTGACCCTTTCTTCACCACTAAATCAAAAGGAAGCGGGCTGGGTCTTTCCGTATGTTTCTCTATTATTGAAAAGCACGGAGGAACTATCCTTGTTGAATCAGAAGAGAATACGGGCACAACTTTTTCAATTTTTCTGCCGGCTTCTGAAGAGATCGAGATCGAGATCGAGGAAGAGTATGTTGATGAACATTTCGGCAACGGAAGAATTATCATTATGGATGACGAGAATCACCTTAGAGAAATACTTTCCCAGATGCTTCTCTCGATGGGTTACGAGGTGATAGCAACTAAAAACGGCACCGAATCCTTAAAAACTGTAAGTGATCAGTTTTCCTCTGGAAACACCGTGAAAGCCATGATACTTGACCTTACTGTTCCGGGAGATAAAGGCGGAAAGGATATTGCATCAGACATTTCAGAAAAATATCCGGATATAAAGATATTTGCTTCAAGCGGTTACTCGGAAGACCCTGTTTTTGCAGACCCGGAAAAATTCGGATTTGTTGCAAGCATCAGAAAACCGTTCATGCATAAAGAGCTTGCGACAATGTTGGAAAAGCATCT
>CAZTKP010000118.1:0-8158 GCA_964614215.1 uncultured Spirochaetales bacterium
CTGACACAGATCACGTTATATTCATTTCCATCCCAGTTGTATGCCACAGAGGCGTTACTGAATCTTATGAACCAGTATGAATCAGCTTTATCGGGAACTTCAGAAGATGACCAGAACCTGCCGTTAGCATCTCCGGTATAATCCCAGACATCGGCTGCAAGATAAAGCCCCTGAGGTCCAGATCCGGCACTGTTGGTACATCCGTCACAGTTATCGTTACTGCATGTGGAGTCTGTGCAGACTGACGTTACGCCGCATGTTTCAGAGTCATCACCTGTAACTGTATCAATACCTGTTCCAACCTTATCGCACCCGCTTACAATCGAACGGAGCTGAGAAATATCGGGAAGCTGCCAGTCAGTAAAGCCGGCTCTATTTGAAGTGCTGCAGGCAGATAAAGCTTCAGATTGAGTACGATCCTGTACGTTAGACCTAAACCACATCAATCCCAAAACTGTATCAACAACCACATCTGTACCGTAAACATAATCTCCGGACGTTGATCCTTCTGCACAGTTAAGAGTCGAATCACAGTACTCAGCACTGCCGCAACTACCGCAATTCATTGACATTTCATTTTCACCAAAGGGAAGGATCGTTTCTTCTCCGCACTCTTTATCCTGGCATGCGATCTGACACTGATTATCAGTATCACAGTAGTTCATCCCTTCACCGCAGCTGCCGCATTCAAAAGTTTTATCCGTTTCATCTGCAAGTTTAACAGTATCCGAACCGCACTCCTTGTTTTTACATGCCACATTACACTCATAGTATTCATCACAGTAGTTCAAACCGTCACCACAGCTGCCGCATTCAAAAGTCTCTTCGGAATTGTCATCAAGCCTCACCGTATCCGTGCCGCAGTCTTTATCTATGCACGCCACATCACATTCATTGCTTAAATTACAGTAGGCAAGGTCACCTTCACACTCACCGCATTCTATATAATCACTATTTTCACCACCATAAGTAAACACTTTTAAAGATCCGCATTTACCGATGCATTCGGACGACTTCAGTTCGCATTTCTGGCCCAGGCTACAGTATTCCTCTTCACTGCAAGTGCCGCAATCGATCTCAATAATGTTCGAATCTATATCCGTGTAATTAACTTTTCCGCAGTTCCTGACACCGCAGATGTCATCATCTGAAATACAGATGTTGTTCGTTCCGCACTGCTCTTTGTCCCCGCATGTCCCGCAGTCGACATTTTCATTTCCTGCCCAGGTTTCCACAGTCATCGTTCCGCAGTTATAATGCTCACAGCTAGACTCACACTTCTGTTCCTTATTGCAGTATTCACCTTCTTCACAGACTCCGCAAAGCATCATGTGTCCTTCAAATTCGACTTTACCGCATTGAGCTTTTCCGCATGCTTCATCCAGTTTTTCCTGATCAACCTGAGGATCATACATATTGACCCATTGAGGTGTATCGCTATCATCTTCACAAGAAAGGACAAAGATCATCAGAAATATAAACAGCAATATTCTTTTCATCTTTCCCTCCCCTAATAATTAACAGACATAACAGCCATCCTTGAAAAAGGATCGATCTGAAAAGATATCTTATACTTTCTTTTGACCGTTTTTTCTGCTTTGGATGTTATACTGCCGGTAATAATGGAAGTGAAAAGGAACCCCACCCCTGTTCCGAGAAATACTCCGCCAAGGATCCGTGACACCTTCTCCTGATCACGGAGATCCTCCGTTTCAGCTCTGTATTTGACAGCATCATTTTCATTTACGGCATCGAGATAACTGCTGTAACTGCTCTGCCACTCATCTTTTTTCTTATCTGAATATATCAGAAGTCCTATTCCCGTAGCCGAAAGAGCAAGTCCTGATGCAAGAAAGGTCCATGTCGCCGCCATTCTTCCCTTCCGTGCTGCTTTCAGCTCTTTTTTATATGCCATCTGCAGTTCCTTTATTTTTTTCTGTCTTGCAAGCTCTTTTTCCCTTTCCTTTTTTTTCTGCAATTCCAGGGCTTTTCTCTTTTTTTCTTCCTCTATCTTTTTTTTCTCAGCCGCTCTCTGACGTTCAAGTTCCTTCTGCTTTTTTATCTCTGCAGCACTTTTCACAGTAATTTCGTCCACAACCTTCTTTACAGCATCAAGTATGCCTTTCTCTGTTCCGTCAAACTCAAAACTTGCCGCTTTTGTGACAGCTTCCTTTGCAAGATCCACCAGCTCGATCCCCAGAGAAAAGGTTCCGCCCAGTTCAGTAACAGTTGATCTAAGGATAGTATCGGCGCTTAAAGCCTGTCCCAGAGGTATCTGACATTTGTTGTCGTAACACTTCTGGTAAGACTCCCTTTTCTTTTCTTTTATCATCTCCTTCAGTACTTTCTGCTGTCTTGTCGCATCTATGACAATGAACTGTCCTGAAGAACTTAGATGGGTTCTAAGAAGTGTAGTGGCTGCACTTTTCACTTTATCTGTCAGCTTACCGGACTGATCATCGATTGACATGACCGCAAGTTTAGGTTTAGCTGAAACCAGGAAAAATGAGAAGAAGATAAAAAGAGCAGCTAAGATCTTTTTTTTCATTTAGCACCTCAAATTCTTAATCGGCAAAAAAGAATTAAAAAAAATTAAATAAAAACTGCGCGTTTAGTGTACTATAATGAACGAGTTTATTAAATTTTTTTATGGAGAATACTGCCATGAGTAAAAAAATCCATTTAGTTGTTATTGTTATGGCAACAATTTTTATGGGGATTTCCTGTGGTGATGATGTTGCATTTAATAATGGCAATGTTGACACCTCTACTGTTAATGACGATGGCGAAACTAGCGACGATTCCGGAAATACCGGAAACACAGGAAATACAGGTGATACCGGAAATACGGGAAATACCGGGAATGACAATGGAGAAGTAAGTGACCATGACACTGGAAATACAGGAAACACTGGAAATACAGGAAACACTGGAGATACTGGAAATACAGGCGACACTGGAGATACAGGAAATACAGGAGATACTGTCAGTGACAGTGACTACATAGGTCCCGATGAAACCTCCGATGAAACTTCTGACAATGATCCGACAGATAACGAGGTCAGTGACCTTGAACTCACAGACGATTTTGTCGAAGATATCGTTATTCCGGACGAAGATGAGGAAATTCCTGACGAGGACGTAGTGGAACCTCAGATCGGCGACTTAATAGAAAATCCGTTTATCGAGACTGCAGAAGACCCCGTTTCAACTTTCTCCGCTCCTCACAGCACTGCAACATATACAATAGTAAGAAACTACATTATGGAAAGGCACAGGATGCCTGACAAGAACGACATCAGAATTGAGGAAATGGTAAACTACTTTGATTATAACTTTCCGGAACCGGAAGACGGTGAACCTTTTTCCTATACGATGGAAATGGGAACAAGCCCATGGACAACCGGACGTGACCTTGTGATGATAAAAATAAAGGGACAGGAAATTGACGAAACTCATAACACCAACAAGAATCTTGTACTGCTTGTAGATGTTTCAGGATCAATGAGTGAAGAAAACAAGCTTCCTCTGATCAAGGATTCTTTTAAAAAACTGATCGACGGACTTACAGAAAATGACAAAGTCGCCATTGTTTCCTATGCGGCTACGGCTCAGGTGGTCCTGCCTTCCACTCCTGTCAGCGAAATTAATATAAATACTATAAAGGCAAAGATCAACAGCCTGTATGCCAATGGAAGTACAGATGTCGGCAACGGTCTTGAGCTTGCATATCAGGAGGCCAACGAAGGATTTATAGAAAGCGGGATCAATCGTGTTATTCTCGCTACCGATGGAGACTTTAACACAGGCTTGACTTCACAGAACGAAATGCTTCAGTACATTGCCACCCAGAGACAGAATAATGATATCTATATGACTGTTCTGGGTTTCGGAATAACGGACTACGATGACAATATTATGCAGATAATCGCCGATAACGGTGACGGAAACTATTATTATGTTGATAATGAAAAGGAATCCTATCGCATCTTTGTACAGAAACTTCAGTCGACACTTTTCACAATAGCAAAAGACCTTAAGATCCAGGTCGAGTTTAACCCGTCAATAGTCGAAAGGTACCGTCTTATAGGTTACGAGACCCGTGTAATGGAAGACAGCGGTTTCGGCAACGATGCCAAGGATGGCGGAGAAATAGGCGCAGGGCATTATGTTACTGCCTTCTACGAAATAGAGAAAGTTCCTGAGGGCATTGTTGCGGCACCGATACTTGCAGATATAATTTTTGAGGAAAATGAAGCTCTTGAGCTCAGGATCAGATACAAGGAACTCGGGGATGATTACAGTCACTATCTCAGCAAACGTCTTGTTAACGAGAATAGTGATCCGGTTTCTGAAGATATGGGCTTTGCAACAGCTGTCGTTGAGTACGCAATGCTTCTTAGACGGTCAGCTTACAGAGAAAATTCCAGTTATGATCATGTTATTCAGCAGGCCACAACTTATCTGGGCCTTGATGACTGGGGACTCCGCCAGGAATTCATAGATATGGTGACAGAAACAAAACTGGTCGACGACTAATCGTTCAGGACTTCTCAACTCCTCTTAGGAATCTGCCGAAAATTATCATTCCTATAGGCGATATCGCAGCGATGCATCCAACCCAGATCCAGATCATATAGTGATTTGAGATATCCCCCACTACGAGAGATTTAACTCCTTCGCTGTTGACAACTTCTTCTGCCGGAGCATAGACCGCAAGAAGTTTACCGGACATAAACCCGACCAGAGGCTGAGAAATAAATTTGGGAAGAAGCGACAGACTCAGATAACTTCCCTCCTGACCTTTTGGAGCTATTTTAGCAGTGTACTCCATAAGTCTTGGAGACCATATGGCCTCTCCTATTGTAAAAAATATAACAAAGAAACACAGAGCAAGATAAACGGATAACGTTGAAACAGCAGTTCCCTCAGGAACAGCAAGCCACTCCTGCCAGATAAGTCTTCCGAAAACAGAGTCGGCGATCGGCTCATAGAACGAATCGGGAAGAACAACGAAAAATACCGATGCAGCTGAAATAAGTGACCCGATAGTTATCATCTTGTATGCACTCCATTTTCTTGTAAGCCAGGCAATGAGAGGCACAAAGAAAACTATTATTGCAGGATTCAACACTCCGTAAATATTACCTATTTTAGCACCCTGGCCAAGAACTCTGATGCCATATTTGGGAAAAGTATAGTGAAAATGATAGAAAACGTAGTTAACCCCGAGCAGAATCCCCAGAAGGGTCATAAACTTCCAGAAAGCAGGCTGCTTTGCAACGTTCATGAATATCTTTGCGGCATCTTTGAAAGAACTCTGTACCGTTCTTATCAACACAGGAAGGAAAGAACCCTGCGATCTTTCTTTTTTCGGAAGTATATCCAGTTTCCCTTCGTCATTAAGATCTATTCCGTCCCTCATTATCATTATAAAGAACATTCCGGGAAAACTTATAAGGAATGCCGCAAAAAGAATGAATCTGTATGTCGAGACCTCTCCAAGCATGGGGATCATAACGTTTCCATACTCGCCGAAAGCTGTTCTTATCCAGTCAAAGATCAGACCGCCAAAGGCAAAACCTACGTTCATAAGCGTATAGAACATTGCAAATCCGAGTGCGGAAGTATCTGATTTTGTGTATCTTTTGAGCGCAACTGAAATTACAGGGCTCAAAAATGCCACTGAAACTGCCTGAGGAACAAATCCAAGTATAGTAACGACCCAGAAGTTAGTGGAAACGAACAGAAACAGTCTTGAAACTATCGCAAGAACAGTCCCTATAACAAGAACTTTTTTCACGCCTACTGCATCAACCAGGGACCCTACCCCGAAGATTAGAAGAGTATAGCTCAGATTCCAGTAGCCCATGTAGTTGCCGGCCTGCACATCACTAAGTCCTACATCACTGGAGAGCCAGAGTGTCAGAGTCATAAGCATAATAGAATATGCAGTAAATTCAGTTACTTGTGAAATTGAGATAAACCAGATCTCTCTGGGAGATGTTTTTAGTCCGATAGCATATTTTGCAACGATATAGACAAAATATATCGCCGCCAGTACTGCAGCTGCATAAATATAGTTCTGCATCCAGTCAAGTGAGATGTAGTCCATGCTGTTCTCCTGCCTTATTTACTGTTGGATATTGATCTCTTTAAGGTCGAGTCCTGCCGTGTATGCATAAGAAACATACTGTGAAAAACCGTAGACGTAGAGTCCTACGGGCTTATTCGAATTAAGGTTGTAAACTCCGGTGCTCACATCCACCCAGCCTTTATACCAGTCTGTTCCGGGGATCTGGATAAAACTTGCAGATGAATATGAAGTCTCGTTCATGACAATGTCCGTGCCACTCTGAGCAACAATGGTTATTCTGTTATAGTCATAGTTGGGAGGAACAAGAAAAATGTAATCCGTTCTAAGCTGTTCGTCAGGAGCAAGAAGCATCATAGCTGGATCTCCTGTACCCGCGCCTGCATTCTGACTGGCAAGGAACTGACCGACCATGATAGGTTTGTCCGAAGATATTTTGAAGTCAGCTGTCGTTACCAGTTCATGGAACCAGCCTGCCTGCAAGGTTGTTGACCCGGTAATTCCCCCCGTCCACGAAACGGTCGTATCGTCTTCTGAAGCCATTATTCTGAAGTAGTCGCTTTCACTTCCTCTGGGTTTTGTTCTTGCGGCAACGAAATCCTTCCCCCAGCTTTGAAGGGGGAACATCTGGTGTTCAATGTGATCGCAGGCACTTTCATTTGCAGGAATTCTTGTACAGACATGTCCGCCGAAAACCGCTACCTTTTTATCCGCGGCTATAAATGAACCCGAAAGATCTGCACCGAAAGAGTTATCTCCGCCCTTCGTGGAATTAATTGTCAGGACCTGATACTGATTCAACGTGTATGTAACTTTTGCTCCGGGAACCTCTGCATTGACACCTGTTCCGGCAATAGAAGTCGCAGTATAAAGAACTGTCACTGACGTTTGTCCGGGTTCTGCCGCAACAACCGAGATAAATCCTGAAAGACTGTTCCATCCGGGCCATGACATGGCGTAATATTCTCCCGCCAGAGCCCCTATCGGAACAAGTAGTGTGGCATCGTTAGAATACATCAGAACGTTACCGAACGGATTCATCTGAGTAACAGTAACAGGCCTTGTTGAAACAATCTTAAAGCCTAGATCACTGATACCGGGAGTCATGATCCTTCTATCCTGTCCAAGCTCGAAGGAATAAAGTCCTTCGGCGGCGATATTACTTTCCGAAAGAAGCGTATCGCCCATCGTGTATACTTTTACATTTACTTCGGTATCATTGGGGTTTGCAACGACAAGAGCGTAAGTCGCACTGGCCTCGTAACCTCCGCCCTGCTGGAGGAATGCACCCCAGTATTCACATCCTACATAACTTTTATCTTCCGCTGCTATTCCGCATTCATCGAGACATTTACCTTTGTAACAGGCAACTCCCTCACCTTCACAGGTCTCTCCGTCAACATATTCTGTTCCATTCTCGTTACAGACAACTACGATATCGCCTTTACATCCGAGATCTCCCGGTTCACAAAGTTTATAGACACAATCCGGATATCCTTCGTAACCCTGCATACACTCATCACAGAATTCCCCGGCATATCCTGTATAGCATGAACATCCCTGAATTGATTCAAGACACTTACCGTGACCGTTACAGTCAATCCCCGCGCAGACACCACTTTCCTCCTCCTCCTCGCAGTCAGGATAACCAGTATAACCGTCATCACATTGATCGCAGTTGCTGCCTGCATAACCAGTGTAACAATCACATTCATCCGATGCGTTCAAAGTTCCGTGTCCGCTGCAGTCATCAGTATTGTTATTTCCGCCTGTATCCGTATCCGGCAGATCATTGTTTCCCGTCCCCTCTTCCACACATTCTCCTGTTGCAAGATTACACTCGTAACCTATCTGACAGTCGTAGTTAGATTTACATCCGTCATTGTCATTTCCACCTTCTTCACCAATTGCGCATGAAAAAGATAGAAACATAAAAACAGCTGAAAAAATAATAATCCTCATGACACACCGCTTTTTATTAATTACAACACACAAAAGAATTTTATACTAATGAAGAAATTAGTCAATCAGATAAATTAATTAACTCTTGAAATAGAGTTCGTA
>CAZTKP010000119.1:0-7924 GCA_964614215.1 uncultured Spirochaetales bacterium
CGCAAAGAGTTCAGTTACCAATCGTTTCAACGTTCGTTCACCGTTGCCGAAAATGTAGATGGATCTGGAGGTCGGTGAAGAAGATCTTTTTATCTAGTTTTTTATTAACGACGGTGATGTTTGTCTTATCTACCATGCCGGGATGTCCGAAGGGGCAGGGGAACTTTCCTCTCATGCTTTCAACAAGGATTTCAAAGTGGTCGACATCAACCCAGTCTTCAACGGCTTCAAGGCCTATGTTTCTGAAATGTTTCATTTTTTCGGCAATCTTCTCGTGAGTTAGTCCAAGTCTGTTAACCTGAGCGTCATCATCGGTGAGGATGTCAATTAGATTTCTTTTGTCAGTTCCGAGAAATCCTTCAGGAGTTATGACTCCGCGTCTAAGCTGCTCCTGAATTTTTTTAAGTCCGGGTGACTGTTTCATCATTACTCCTATCCGAAATCATCGTAAAAGATCTGCTCCTCAGAAACTCCTGCTTCTATCAGAGCTTCTTTATACGAATTGACAACTTTAGTTCCTGCGCAAAGATAAGCCTCTGTATTTTCTGGATCTTTCACATAATCTTTAACAAGGTTGTTGAGTCTTCCCGTCTCTCCTTTCCAGTCATCTTCAGGACGACTTAAAGCAGGAACGAATTTAAAGTTCGGAAGTTGCTTTTCTAGTTTACCCATCTCTTCGATCAGAAAAAGATCACATTTTTTCTTACATCCGAAAAGGTAGGTGACTTTTCTATCGTTGTTCTTTTCAGCCATATCAAGAAGTATTGAATTCATCGGAGCCATTCCCGAACCAGTTGCCATCATGATGATGTCTTTCTGGGTATCTCTCAGGAAAAAATCTCCGTAAGCTCCGTTAAACTTTATACTTTCTCCGACTTTCATGTGCTTATGAACGTAAGTTGTACATATCCCGTTCGGTACAAGTTTGATCTGGAGCTTGACCTTGTTTTTGAGAGATGGTTGAGAACTGACTGAATATGCACGATATACAGGTTCATCTGTAAGTTCGTATTCAGGAACTTCGATCTGAATGAACTGGCCTGCCTTAAATTCAATTTCTGAAGGATCTTCGAGGCTTATCTCTACTTCCTTAATGTCGTGAGTAAGGTCAGTGAGATTGGTAACTTTCGCCTCATACTCCTTAATATTAAAAAGCTCTTCAGGAATTGTGAGCTCCATGTCGTTCTTAACTTTAAGCTGACAACTGAGTCTGATATTTTTCTTCTGTTCTTCGTCACTGAGCCACGGAAGTTCAGTCGGCAGAAAATCGCCGCCGCCGGAATCGACCTGAATTTTACAAAGTCCGCATGAACCGCGTCCTCCACAGGCAGAAGGAATGAAAATTCCCTCACTTTTCAGTGCATTAAGAAGAGGCTGTCCACCATCAACTATCAGTTCTTTGTCTTTATTTATCTTGAGCTTCTTTTCGCCGTAATTTCCAATAGTTGCGTCGGCAATAACCATGAGTATGGATAGAAATACAGCGATGCCCGAAACAACAGCTATACTTTGAAAAAGTTCGATCCACTGAAAATCCATCAGTTAAGTCCTATCATTCCTGTAAAACCCATAAAAGCCATCGACATGATCCCTGCAATTATCAGTGCAATTCCTGCGCCTTCAAGACCTTTAGGGATTCTGTTCTTTTCAATTTTCTGTCTTATTCCAGCCATTGCAATTATTGCGATAAGCCAGCCAACGCCGCTGCCTGCACCGAATGCGACAGACTGGGCAAGAGTATAGTTTCTGATTATCATGAACAGACTCACACCTAAAATTGCGCAGTTAACAGTGATGAGCGGAAGAAAGATGCCGAGAGCGTTGTAAAGCGCTTCGCTCGTCCTTTCGATTATCATTTCAACAAGCTGAACAAAAGCGGCGATAACTATAATAAAAACAATGTATTTGAAGTGTTCAAGACCGAACGGAACAAGCAGAAAATGGTGAATAAGCCAGTTGATCGCACTAGTTGCGGTCATGACGAAAATAACTGCCATTCCAAGTCCGAAGGCTGTCTCGATCTTCCTTGAAACTGCAAGGAAGGAGCACATTCCAAGGTAAAGAGTCAGCAGAATATTGCTGGTGAACGCCGCTGCAAAGAAGATGGCGAAAACACCGAGACCTGAATACTCGCTCATGCTGCCTCCTCCTTAATTAGTTTTCCCTTAACGATCCAGATGAAGACCGCAAGCATGAAAAATGCTCCGGGAGCCATCACCATTATTGACCAGTTTACCCACCAGTCACCAAGAACCTGAACGCCCCAGATCGTTCCGCTTCCCATCAACTCTCTGAAAAAGGCTATGACTAAAAGCACATACGAATATCCGATCCCTGAAGTCAGTCCATCGATAAATGAGATTCCGGGTTTATTGTTTAAAGCAAACGCTTCAGCTCTACCCATGATTATGCAGTTAGTTATGATGAGTCCGACGTAAGGGCCGAGCTGTCTTGAAATATCAGGGACGTATGCTTTTAAAATTATATCCACAAGGATCACGTAGGAAGCGATTATCAGAGTCGATACCATCATCCTGATCCGTGAAGGGATCCACTTTCTAAGGACAGATACAGTCGCATTTGAAAGAGCTGTGACAAAGATGAGCCCCAGACTCATAACCACAGTGTTTTCAAGGACATTGGTCACAGCTAGAGTGGAGCATATTCCTAAGATCTGAACAAAGACAGGGTTATCTCTTCCAAGATTTGCCATTGTGAGCTTTCCTATCTTTTTCATCTGCTACTCCTTGTTCTCAAGCGTGGAGTTTACAATATTTTTAACAGCTGTCGTTGTCACAGTCGCTCCTGTAATTGCGTCAAATTCCGTATCATTTCCACTTTTTCCCTCAGGAACAAATGTCATCGGCCCTTTTTTTCCTCTAAACTGTTCCTTGAACCAGCTTTCATCTATTCTTGCTCCGAGTCCCGGAGTTTCAGACTGCTTGATAAAACTGATCCCTGAAATAGTTCCGTCAGCAGAAAAACCGACGTGTGCGATTATCTCTCCCCAAAGCCCTGAGCCGGAAACAGTCTTAACAGTGACGATGCCTCTTTCGCTTTTCACTTCATATTTAAAAGGAGGCGTTGTCGTTATTATCTTTACAGAGTTTTTAAATGTTTCTTCAATTTTTTCAGGATCTTGCGGTGTTTTAACTCCGGCAGTGTAAAGAACTGAACTTTTTAGGAAAAGAGATTCATTACGCTTTACAATATCCTTTGTTGAAATGTGTACGGCAGAAATGATCGAGACAAAAAAAGTGGTAATAAAAAACATGAAAAGCACCATAAGAATGCGTTGCTTTGTTTTGTTTTTCTTGCTCATTTCGCCGCCGCCTTTTTCTTTTTCTGATAGTTTGTTATCGCAAGATCAGTAACAGGAGCGAACATATTAGCAAGCAGGATGGCGAACATCATTCCCTCAGGCCAGACTGAAAAAGTTCTGATAAGAGATGTAAGCGTTCCTATCATAATACCGTAAACTATTTGAGCTTCCTTTTTCTTGGGAGCTGAAACAGGGTCTGTCGCCATAAAAAAGAGTCCAAGCATAAATCCGCCTGCAAGAACGGAGGTGAGAGGATCGATCTTTGTGAAATCGAAATACCGGAAGATTGCCTGAAAAATTACCATACTGATGAAAGTCCAGTGAATTATCGATCTGTTGGCTATCTTTTTCCAGTAGAGATAAATTCCTCCCGCCATTACTGCAAGTGCGCTTGTTTCTCCGAGACTTCCCGGAATGTTTCCCAGAAAAGCCTTGAGATAGAACCAGGAGTCAACTTCTCCGGTCGTGAGAACTGTGGCTGAAGTAACAGCATCAGGCTGCCAGCTCAGCAGTCCGCCTAGAAGTGAAGTCGAAGGTTCGACCCATGTTCCCGTCATGTAGCCTGCAAAAGTAACATAGATAAAAGCTCTTCCGACAAGTGCGGGATTGAAGATGTTCTTTCCGAATCCGCCGAAAACCATCTTTCCGAACACAACGGCAAAAACAATTCCCACCGTGGCCATCCACAGTGGAAGAGAGGGAGGAAGAGTCAGAGCAAAAAGCAGGTTGGTGACAAAAACACTTGAATTTACAGGTTCTTTATAGTGTCTTGCAAAAACATATTCAGCTAAGAAACCGAAGATATTTACAATAGCGATCATAGCTAGAGCGCGCCATCCGAAAAAATAGATCGAGGCAACTGAGGCCGGAACAAGTGCGTAGAGAACTGTTTTCATAGGGCCGAGCCAGGCGATAACAGGTTTCTTCTTAAGTTCAGTCATCACTGACACTCCTGCACGAGCCGTCAATTTCTGAGCTGTGCCCTAGTTTGTCAATAATTTCAACGATTTTATCTAAGGTTGAGGCGTCGCCTTCATAAGTTACAGTAATTGTTTTCAGACCGACATTAACGATAACATCGTCTACATTTTCAAGCTTTCTTCCCGCTTTTTCTATTGCGTATGAACAGTTCCCGCAGAAGCTGCCTTTTATTTTAAGGATTCCTTTCTTCAAAACTAAATATCTTCCAGTCCCAGAGTCACATCTTCGGCGACGCCAATAAAAAGTTTTATGTTCATGCCGTGAGACTGAAAAAGTTTTTTGATCTCGGTATAGAGAAGATTCTTCAGTTCTTCCTTGTCCTCGTATTTGTATTCGCCGACGTATGTGAATTTAGGAAGGGTCGTCAACTGGTCATCAGCAGTCTTTATCTGTGAGTACAGTCCCATTTCCTCAAGTTCGCCGTTAAAGAAGTCGTAGTCGAAATTCTCAAAGTTATCAATATCATAGCTCATAAAGACAAAGTAATGCATGTGGCCTCTTATTCAGTAAGTTTTCTTATAACCGCTTCTGCAAAATCCTGTGCCGCAGTGGGACCGTTTCCTGTAACGATGTTTCCGTCTGTCACGACATTTTCGTTTACAAACTGTGCGCCGCTGTCTTCCATGACACTGCTTGTTTTTTTGCCGTACTCGGGGTCATCTCCAAGCCACACGGTGGTCTTTTTTCCGTTAACGATGCCTGCTTTTGCAAGAATTGTGGGGGCCCAGCAGATGGCTCCGAGAACCTTGCTGTTCCTGGAGTTCTTTGCGATCTCTACTGCTCTCCTGTCTGCTCTCACGTCGGGAACTCCTGCTCCGCCGACGAAAATTACGGCATCAAAACTTTTTTCATCGACTTCGTCAAGAGTTGTCTCAACGTTGAACTGAGCTCCGAACATACCGGTTGCGATACCTTTTCTAAGGCTTGCAACAGTGACAATAGCTCCCTCGTCATTAAAAGTTTTAAAAGGTACTTCAAATTCCTCGTCCCTGAATTTTTCGGGAGCAATGATCATAAGGATCTTTTTTGCTTCAAGTCTCATCGTTACCTCCATGACATTCGTCTTTCCAGAGATGCTGTCTCTGGTATCTTATAACGTTCCTAAGAACTCTCTTTCTAACTGCTGTTGTCTGATTTTTCTTATATTCTTCATGACTTGCACGACCTTCCCGGCTTTCTGTATAGCTGTCTTCATCAAGTATCTGCAATTCAAAAGGAAAAAAGAACTTGTACTCAATACTGGCATTAAAAGGATCTTTTATCCTGATGAGCTGTCTGCTTGTAAGCTGGACGGAAGAGTACATTGTTGAAGAATAGATATTCTGTTCTCTGATTATTTTATCGGTCTGCTGTTCTTTCTGCTGCGGCGGGATCTCAAGATAGCGTTCAAGAAACTCTTCGACGTCATCTTCTTTCCAGTTTGCGAGGTCGTGAGCTTTCAGCTCTTCTATTCCTTCGAGAAATCTCTGTACATTTATAAGGTTGTTCCTGGTTCTGCTGGGCTTTACGTTTGCAAAAGAGATAACATGCTGATATGTGAAGTATTTCAGGACAAGAATGACATCAAGTTTGCTGTATGTCACGATTCTCACACCGATCCTGTCAAAGATGTCGGCGGTAACGTTCTCTCGTTTATGGAGAAGTTTCATGATTATGCTTTCCCGGCTTTTTTCATTTTTCATCTCGAACATTTTCAGTTTGATCTGATTTTCACCGTTACCGAGAATATACTCGTGATCTCTCGTTACATGAAGATGTTCCATGAATCTGGAGAATATCTGTCTTTTGATGCCGGGCATGAAGTTCTTTGCGAGATCGTTCTCGACATGAGTAATAGTGTGGGCGACTCTAAGTATTGCGCAGGCCCATGACTGGAGAAGGCTTTTTGTTTTTTCTGAAGCCATGATCATAAAGTCGACAACATCCTCGTTATAGAGAATTTCGGGAGGAATTACCAGATGCGGATCTTTTCCCTCTGGATCTTCAAGAAGGTGACTGCTTATGAACTTTTTGGCTTCGGCAAGAATTGAGGCGACCTTCTGTTTAACCTGAGGATCATTAAGGTCATATCCGTACTTTTTGATATAGTCCAGAGCGTCTTCACGGTTGTGCAGATTAAGCCTGTCGATGTCGATGAAACTCTCCTGAGAGAACACAACGTTGAACAGTTCATAGGGAAATTTAAGGAAATTCTTTTCAAGTTTATTCTTTTTGTTCATCACCCACCTCAAAAAACTGTGAGTGATTCTACAGGAAAAAGAAATAATGAACAACTTTTTCATGATTCCTGCTTGTTGCTATTTAATTTGGATTTTTGCTTGAATTTTAAAAGATGAAGAGTATTTTGTCACCTGTTGAAAGTTTTGAAGGGGTTCTGCTAATGCGATTTGTTTTTAGATTTTCCATCCTTGCAACAGTTTTTCTTTCTGTCCAGCCGCTTTTTGCTTCAGGAGATTCCGGAGGCGGGCTTGTTCACAGGATGATGCTTCTCATTTTCCAGTTAGCGATAATAGTTTTTGTTGCAAAGGCTTTTGGATTTCTTTTTGAAAAACTTTCGATGCCTTCAGTTCTCGGAGAACTTATCGCGGGTGTTGTGATAGGGCCGTATCTGCTTGGAAGCATTGCACTTCCCGTTTTTGAGCATGGGTTTTTCCCTCTCGCCGCAGGAACCATTCCGGTAAGTCCGGAGCTTTACGGTGTTGCAACGCTTGCATCCATTCTTCTGCTTTTTCTTGCGGGACTGGAAACAGATATAGAGATGTTCCTCAGTTATTCTCTGGCAGGTTCGATTGTAGGAATTGCCGGAATACTTGCATCTTTTCTTGTCGGAGCTTTTACCGGCGTTATCTTTCTTGATGTTCCTTTCATGTCGCCCACAGCACTGTTTCTGGGAGTCATGTCAACAGCCACATCGGTAGGTATAACTGCCCGTATTCTTTCAGAAAGAAGGAAAATGGACAGTCCTGAAGGTGTCACGATCCTTGCCGGTGCGGTTATAGATGATGTTCTCGGTATCATTCTTCTTGCCGTTGCCTTAGGTATTGCTACGGTGATGATGTCGGGAGCTCACGAAGAAGTTCACTGGGGACATATTGCGCTGATAGCATTTAAAGCTGTCGGTGTCTGGCTCGGTTTCACTATTCTCGGCCTGATCTTTGCTCATAAGATCAGCACAAACCTTAAAAAACTGGGTAACGAACACTCAATAACTGTTGTTGCCTTCGGTCTTGCACTTTTACTTGCGGGAATTTTTGAACAGGCAGGTCTTGCAATGATCGTCGGAGCCTACGTTATGGGACTTTCACTTTCCAAGACGGATCTGAGCTATATCATTCAGGAGAACCTGCACCCGCTCCAGACTTTTCTTGTTCCTATATTCTTTGCTGTAATGGGAATGCTCGTTGACCTTAGAGTTTTCGCTTCAAAGGAGATCCTGATCTTCGGGCTTGTCTATTCTCTGGGAGCCGTTGTCGCTAAATATGTAGGCTGCGGAATTCCTTCGCTTTTTCTTGGTTTTAATAAACTAGGAGCGACTCGTATTGGTCTTGGGATGATACCCAGAGGTGAGGTTGCCCTTATTATTGCAGGTATAGGTCTGGCAAACGGAATTCTTGATCAGAA
>CAZTKP010000120.1:0-3470 GCA_964614215.1 uncultured Spirochaetales bacterium
TCGATATGGAAACAGGCGAGGTGATATGGACGATGGGGCCTGATGGTGATTTTACAGTTATCTCAGATCTGCAGGATCCCTGGTTCGAGTGGGCGCATGCTCCTAAAGTTTACGGGGAAAACGATGAAAAAGTTCTGCTCTATGATAATGGAACGGTCGATCGTGGATACTCAAGAGTGATCGAATACACAATAGATGAAGTGAACATGGTGGCAACAGTGAACTATGTTTTTGACGGAAAAGAGACCGGACAGGAGTGGTTTACAGAGGCATTCGGTGACGCTGACCCTCTCCCCGGCGGAAATATCATGGTGACAGCCGGCACCGACGACCTTGAAAGACCGAACAAATTCTTTGAAGTGACAAGAGACGGCGAAATTGTCTGGGAACTGACTTTCACAGACGGAGAGAACTGGAACAGTATCCTCTATAACTCCTATAAATTTATTCCACCGCTGAAAAAGATAGAGAAGTAGAGAACATAAACTTTACATACTAACATCTATAAATAAAATGCCTTGAAAGTTAATCAGGAGGAGCCCTGTGAGAGAAAAAACACTAATTTTTGCACTTTTTATACTGGTTATGATGACTGTTTCATGCGGCGGGCCTGAGAGTTATAAAACTCCGCTTATCAATGCAAGTGAGATCATTCAGAGCGAATGCGTCGAGGCAACTGGTAGTGAGATAAAGGAAGAGGAGATCATTGCGGAAGTTCAGAACGGCAATCTTCTTATTCAGCATTCAAATATTCTTGCACCTGAAAATACAGAGATGGGTATCATTGATGTGGACGGTAATATTTCATACGAAGGTGAGTACAGCTACTACTATCTTGAGGCCGGAGAGGAATTTATAAGCGTCAGAGAAAAGTTCAGGGAATCTTCGTCTTCGAAAAACTGCTACTACGACCTGAAGGTCCGTGTGAAAAATATTTCCGGCGGGATCTATGATCTGTCCGTTTTTGATACTAAAGGCCGACTCCGGTATACAGACGAGGTGCGTGTGAGATGATTCCGGATAGGATAGTCGTTCTCAAGTTCGGCGGATCTTCTCTAGGCAGCACAGAATCAATAGACAAGGTCGTATCGATAATCAGTGACAGGGTCAAAGAAGGGTTCAGTGTCGTTGCTGTTGTTTCAGCAAGAGGAAAGACGACCGAAATGCTTCTTGAAGATGCAATGAAGTATGCACCCAAAGGCAATCCTAGAGAGTTCGATATGCTTTTAACGACCGGTGAGCGTGCAAGTGCCGCGATCGTTGCGATGGCACTTTCATCAAAGGGAATACCTTCGATCTCCCTGACAGGTTCACAGGCGGGAATAATCACAGACGACAAGCATACGAATGCGAGGATAGTTGAAGTCCGCCCCCACAGAGTTGCCGATGCGATAAAAGAAGGCAAAGTCGTTGTTATCGGTGGATTTCAGGGCGTAAGTTTTAAAAAGGAAGTAACGACTCTCGGAAGAGGTGGAAGCGATACTACGGCCGTAGCTATCGCCGCATCGCTTAATGCCGAGAAATGCGAGATATTCAGCGATGTTAACGGTGTTTACAGTGCTGATCCCGCGATAATTCCCGAAGCTCAGCTTCTTGAAGAGATAAGTTATCAGGAAATGCAGGAACTCTCTGAGGCCGGTGCGAAAGTTCTTCATTCAAGAGCAGTCGAGTTCGCCAAGGCAAAAGGGATTGAGATCCACTGTAAGAACACATTTGATCCTGGAGCTCCGGGAACGGTGATAAGAGGATTTGAGAATTTAACTCCCAGGAAGATCGGTGTGGCCTATGAGAAAAATGTTATTCTTGTCCATACATACGAAAATGATTCCAATGAGCTGACCACGATCGCAAAAGTGCTGAATTTCTGCGATATGAGCGGTGTTTCAGTCAAACAGGTGTCTTTTCATCAGGGTTATAAGGGAAACATGGTGGGCAGTTTTATCTTTTCGAAAAAGGAAAACTACTCCTGCGAAGATTTTATTAAAGAGCTTAAGAACAGGTTCCCTTCAGAAATCGAGATATTTGACGATCTGTCGGCCGTTTCGATAGTTGGTGACGGAATAACCGACAGGCAGGATATGCTTCTTGATTCGATAGATACACTAAAAAAGAACATGATAAAAGTATATGGATTTCACACCAGTTCGTTCAGAATAAGCATGCTTGTAAAAAGTGAAAATCTTGATAAATCAATCAATCTGATGCATAGTTGTCTCAGCTGATTTTTTTATATCTTTTAGAGGTAAAATTATGAAACATCTGATTATTGTCCTTATTGGACTATTTTTCTTTCTTTCATGCGACTCGGAAAAGAACACCGTTCCCAAGGACGATTCTGATAATTCCGCTGTTACTGATAATGAGGTCTCAGATGAAGATCTCTCCTGCACAGACGATAAAACGAAGTGCATGGACAATTCGGTCTACATGTGTGAATCAGGTGACTGGACAGAGTGGGATGACTGTACTGCTCAGGGAATGATCTGTGCGGTAAAGGCAGGAGAAGCTCAGTGTATCGCTGATACAGGCGACACAGGAAACACAGGAAATACAGGCGACACAGGAAATACTGGTGACACAGGAAATACTGGTGACACAGGAAATACTGGTGACACAGGAAATACAGGTGACACAGGAAATACCGGCGACACAGGAAACACAGGTGATACAGGAAATACAGGTGACACAGGAAATACAGGTGACACAGGAAACACTGGTGATACAGGTGACACAGGAAATACAGGTGACACAGGAAACACTGGTGATACAGGAAACACTGGTGATACAGGAAATACAGGTGATACAGGAAACACTGGTGATACAGGAAACACAGGAAACACAGGAAATACAGGTGACACAGGAAATACAGGTGATACCGGAAGTTGTGAACCTTATGTTGATAAAAGATGTAACGGAGATGGAAACGTTGAGACCTGTGATGCAACAGGAGAAGCATGGGAAGTTACCTCAATTTGTTCAGATACATGTGAGAACGGCCGATGTGTTGTTTCTCCGGACTGTACTCCTGATGAGTTGCGTTGTCTTGGTCTTACTGCCCAAAGGTGTAACGAGGATGGTCTTGCGTGGATAGTGACAGATGTCTGTGTCTATGGCTGTGAGGCCGGGTTTTGCACAGGAGATTGCACAACTGGAGACAGACGTTGTAACTCTTCCGGTGATGCAGAGTTATGTGACGGTGATGGTGAATGGGCAGTTGATGAATCATGTACTGTAACCACTCCATGTATTGATAAATTAGGAACCTGTTCAGAGGAAGACCTTATTTTAACAGGTGCAAATGTTGTTATGGGAGGAGTCCATTATTATAGCGGCAATGTCACACTCACTGCATCTACTGTTGTTACTGTAGATCCTGCGATTGGATTCCTTGAAATACATGCAAAAGACGTGACTATCGGTTCTTCTGCTGAAATTAATGGAAGTGCTATTACGTGTTATACTCCGTCAAA
>CAZTKP010000120.1:3570-7847 GCA_964614215.1 uncultured Spirochaetales bacterium
CTTGGTGTTCAGGTCGACGGCGATGCTATTATTGATGGTGCTTACATAGGGACGGTTGCACCTCCTTCAGTTATTTCTTCATCCAGTCATCCGGACGAAAGTTTGTGGTACAATGATGGATTTGATAATGCGGTCATTTCCTGGAATAGACCGACTTACCTTGCTGTCGCTGCTTATTTTTATCGTCTTGACACTACGGAGTTCTTTGTGCCGGTTAGTGGAAATGGTATCTACACAGAAGATAATGCTGTTTTACTTGAATCAGATGAATTTTCAGCAGGGAATAATTATTTTCATCTTTCAACACAGGATAGTGACGGAACTGGAGGGATAATGTCACATACATATACTATACATGTAAACAGTACTCCACCGACTATCACTTCCTCGACACACTCAAGTCAATCAACATTTTATGATACAGCGACGGTTGCTCTCAGCTGGACCGATCCTTCGGGTAAAGAGGGAAGTTTCCCTAACTATGTTTATATCTGGGATCGCTACGCTACAACAACTCCTACAACAGAGATAGGTGTTAAAACCGACAAGAGTGACCTAACCAACCCAAGTGTTCCTGACGGTATCTGGTATCTTCATGTTATATCACTTGACACAATGGGATATCCGACAAAAACCGCAAGACATTTTCAGGTTAATGTAGGTGCTGAGCCAGGAAAAGGTAACATTGCAGGTTGGGTGAAAGATGCTGATAGCGGCAGTTTTATTGGAGATGCAACAGTGACCGTAAACAAAGGTATCTGGACGGATACAACAATAGCCAGTGATGGATCATACAGCTTTGGTGTGGGAACAGTTTACAGTAATACTGAAGAGGGATGGCCGAAATGGGAAGTAACTGTTACAAAAGAAGGTTATGAACCTATGACAAAGTCTGTTGATGTCACTGCCGATGCGACGACACCTCTTAACTTTAATTTGATCAAGCTCTAACGGGTATAGATTCCCCTGATCTTTTAGGAATAAATTCAGCAAATAACGATTCTTTTAACTATCTTAATACGTACAGAAAGTGTTTTCTAAAAATGAAAGCGTTTCAGGAGATTCCAATACTGAGTATCCCGGAGAAAGATTAAGTTCTATTGCTTTTTTGACAAGTTGTTTGTGGATATTAGGTTCAAGAAGTGATTCCGCATACAGAGAAATAAACAGGATCTGATCTTTCTTTGTTTTAAGTGAATTCTTAATGATATCATCATATTTCCCATCCAGAAACGTCTGGTAGTCCTGAGGAACTATTTCAGGGCCGAGGTAGGTGACTTTGTCAGGTTTTGTCCTGGCATAGATCGAGACACATGGACCAAATAGCACTTTTTTTGTCGGAAACTTCCGTGCAAGTGAGTGAAGCTGTTCCTGGATAGTTTTCGTTGCTAAGCTTTCTTTTCTTGGACAGTAGCCGATAATATCTATGTTGCCGATCTCGTCATCTGTAAGTTTCATAAGATTAACATAGCTTCTGGACCCGAAATAGCGTTCGGCCTTGTATCCGAAAACCTTAGTAAAATCAACGTTGTTTAACCACTCCAGCATTTTTTTCTGATGAACAAATCCGAAAATTTCCGGTCGAAGTTTTCTGATAGTTTCCATGGATCGTTCCGTCGGCATTGAAAGAAGTGTAAACCCGGCTAGTTGAACACAGGATTCGTTATCTTTTTTTTCTGTTACGGCGGGCTCTGTTTTACGGAGAGATCTGCCGGCCTCACGTCCTGAAAAGAGTGCCGGGATCATTCCGTAAGGCATACCGAGCGAGTATTTCTCAGGTGCGTAAACGGCATAGTCACCGGCAAGCAGAATATTGTCTGAAACCGATATAAATTTACGAGGCTGTTTTATAAGTTCGTCCGTTAAAAGAGTTCCGCCTGCTTTCCAGAGATAGGTATCAGTAGTGATAGGTCTAGCTTCCCGGGAAATTACAGATGCTGTCCTCATTAGCTCTAAAGCTGTTTCTTTAAAAAAACTCTTGTCGGGGTTTTTCTGTTCAGGAAAGTCATCGTCTGCAAAGTAGACCAGAAAAACTTTTTTACTTTTATCCTGAGTCGGATATTGAATAACGACACGTGCTTTCTCAAAAGGAGTAATAATGTAGTCAAAATCCTGCTGAAGCGCCTCTTTTGCTTCAAAAAGAAACGCGGTAACACCGAAGCGGCCGTAGGAAACATTGTCTGCAACTGTGCCTGTTTTACCTCCGAGGAGCTTTTTTGCCACTACAGCATTTGTCGCAATAATAACATTATGTGCCATGATGGTTTTTACGGTCTTTCCTTCACGAATACGTATTGCAACGCCTTCTTTTTTCTGTGTTACGCTCAATGCAGTGGTATTTAAATGGATTTTTGAGTCGAGAGCTCTGACATAATGATCTACCACGTATTTATTCCCTGAAACAAAATGAGTTGTGCTGAAAGTGGCAAAAGCGGTATTTATGTAGCGCCGGGCATACTTGTTTATGTTAAGTGGATGGATCAGGCGAAAAAGACCGTTAAGCAAGGTGTATTCTTCTTTTGACAGAGAAGAGAGCTGCCGGTTCCTGTTTCGTTTAAAGACGGTCCTGCCCTGAATTTTTCTGAAAGCAGCTCTGATCGAGTTGTCCCATGTGATCTTTCCCTTAGTTAAAATGCCGTATTGACCGTATCCGGCAACTTTTTTTTCCGGAAGAAGTCCCTCCGGAAGAACCTTGTCTTCATATTGAAAAACCGCTCCCAGTTCATACGGGATCTCTTCACCAGAAGGAAGTTTGAAAGTTTTCGTAAGAACCCTTCCTCCGGGATAAGATTCTTTCTCAATGACTATAATGTTCTTATCCCTTAGCTCATATGCCGCACTTAATCCGGCTAATCCTGCCCCGATAATTGCAGTGTGATACACAGCAGTTCCATTGGATTTTATGAGAGCTTTTTCTGATTTGTCATGCGGTTTCCCTGCTGTATCGTTTCCTGTGCAGGAAAACATTGAAAACAGAAAAACGGGAACAAGAAAAAATAAAAGAAGTCTTTTCGATCCAGTTGAGTTCATGATTTCAAAATCTCCATAAATTGATCGTATCTTATCCGGTAAGGCTACACTTTTCGGGAATTATAGTGTATTTGTTCTCCTGTTGCAATTTCCTGCAGACAAATATCAAAGGCCGTATATAAAAATGCTGAAGAGAGTATTCATCTGTAAACTTTTCTCTGAATACTGAAAACATTTCTTTTTAAAACACCGGGACTGAATAAAATCTAAATATCAAAAAAAGCTGTCTGTGCAAAAAAGCTTATAAAATCAAGTAACTGCATTGAAAAAACCGTCGTGGAAAAATTCTTGACATTGTTTTTAAAATAAAATAGGCTTCGCCGAGAGTTTATTGGTGGATTAACAATTCTATTTTAGGTAAGAGGCTATGAAACACAGTAGATTATCCATTTTTACGATTGTTTTTATCGTTTGTATTTCTTTCACCGTAATGGGTGATGACCTTTTTGATCTCGAGGGTAGCGGCCCTGCAACTCCGGAAGAAGCTACAGCTGATGAAGCTCCTCCGGCTGATGAAGCTCCTGCAGAAGCAGCTGCAGAAAAGAAAGACGCTCCCAAGACAGCTCAGCTTGAAGTTGGTGAAGCTGCAGCTGATTCAGGAAAGGAAAAGGAACTTAGGGATCTGAACATTGAGAAGAAGAAGAAGATAAAAGTTGTTCAGAAAAAAGATTTCTTCAAGGACGGTAGATTCGAGATGGGGATCGATGTCGGTCTTGTTAGCGGTGACTGGGAAGGCGTTCTCGTTGTCGGTGCAAGAATGGCTTATCACATCAACGAGTACATCGCTATTCAGGGGAGATTCCTTTACGGTGCAGTTTCATGGGAAAATGAAACTCTTAAACAGGCAAACGAAGTTGATGCATACGTTGCAAAGAGTAACATTGTAATGGCTGGTGGTCTTGCCGTGATGTTTACACCTTTTTATGGAAAGCTCAGTCTTTTCGGTGACATGATACCCAAGTATGATATCAATGTTACTGCCGGTGGCTTCTACTATCAGACAAAAGCTGAAGACAAGAATAAGAGCGTTGACCCGCTTACAAACCATAATGGCGCATTTCAGATAGGTTTTGCTCCAAGATTTTTTATTGGTAAGAATGCCAGCATAAGCTTGAACTGCGACTGGTTCATCATGAAAGATGAGCGTCCGAAACAGGAAGGTGGCAAGTCGGCTTATCTTAAATCCGACTTTATGTTCACTGTGAATGCAAGCATGTTTCTTCCCTTTAACTAAGTGGGGTAGCTGA
>CAZTKP010000121.1:0-7752 GCA_964614215.1 uncultured Spirochaetales bacterium
TTTAAGGGCTTTTTTGACTAAACGGTAGTAATCTTCCTGAAAGAGTGCGACTCCGGGACCGACTGGATCGCTTGAGTCAGTGATAATGAGGTCAAAATGATCTTCAAATTGGTCCAAAAACTTAAATCCGTCCTCAAAAGCAAGCGTTACTTTCTCATTTTCAAGTTCACAGCTTGTTCCGGGAAAATATTTCTGACAGACTCTCACAACTCTTTCATCAATTTCGCAAAGAACGGCTTCCTTAATTGATTCATGCTTGAGAATTTCTCTGATAGCTCCACCGTCTCCGCCTCCGACAACAAGAACTCTTTCAGGATTCTTGAGTGTGCAGAGCGGCATGTGGGTTATCATCTCGTGATAGACAAACTCATCCTTTTCCGTGAGCATCACAAGTCCGTCAAGTGTGAGCAGGTTGCCGAAAAATTCTGTCTCATAAACGTCTATTTTCTGAAATTTTGACTGTTCTTCGTGAAGTTTGCTTTTAACTTTAAGTCCGAGACTCGCCTTATCATCATAATTTTCTATAAACCACATTAACTATTCTCCTTTTAATTTGCTGTCCCAGAGAACTACCGCCGCAAAAGCTGTCGCAATGTTGACAACCTTATGTTCAACACCCTTACTTTTTATGGTGTATTCGGTAATTCCTCTCATTTCCATCGATTCGGCCGCCATTTCGCGAACCTTTGCCTCGACATATTCAAGAGGTGCATGGTTGTGATGCTCCATGATGACTCCATTGATGTTTCTGTCATTAGGCATTGCAATGGCGATCGCCGCTGAAATTGTTTCTCCAGGCTCGGAACTTGTAATGTCAGCGTAGGCGAGCGGAACAAAGCTTCCCGGAGCGATCTGAAAAGGTTCAACTTCCTTTGAATTTGGAGGAAGAATGCTCGACATCTTTATCAGGTTGGTGTCGCCGATCCCTGAAGCCAGAAGGGCACCGTCAAAGGATGTAAGCTCGGTTTTTCCTTCACTTGCACCTGCACAGAAAAAATGAATATCGGGAATATTCTTAAGATCTATCATCGTAGCCTCTCAAAACATTTAATTAACAAAACAGCCCGCGATTTTACATTTAGATGGAATCCCCTGTCAATCATTTTTTAACGCAGTGTTCATTTTTTATTTGAAAATCATCAAATAGGGATTATATTGCATTCCTCAGTTCCTTTTTAATCTTTTTTATGGAGACCTATCTTGGCAAAAGCAAAAAAAAGAGACAGCAGAAAAAAACTCAAACTTTATGGATTTAACAACCTTACCAAAACCCTCAGTTTCAATATCTATGACGTCTGTTATGCTGAAACTTCTGAAAACAGGAAAAACTACATCGAATATATTGATGAGGAGTACAATTCAGAGCGTCTGACAGGAATTCTTGAACAGGTTGCCGACATTATCGGTGCTAATATCCTCAACATTGCAAAGCAGGACTACCATCCGCAGGGTGCAAGCGTTACAGTTCTTATTTCCGAGGAAAAGATCACTGAACCCTGTATCGATGAAGACCTTGCTGCAACTGAAGATGAACTTTCTGCGGTTGATGATGTGGTCATGCATCTTGACAAGTCGCATCTTACAGTCCACACCTATCCTGAAAGTCATCCGGAAAACGGGATAAGCACTTTCAGAGTCGATATCGACGTTTCTACCTGCGGCAGGATCTCTCCGCTTAAGGCATTGAATTTTCTGCTTGATTCGTTTGAATGTGATATTGTCAACCTTGACTATCGTATCAGAGGTTTCACGAGAAGAGTTGACGGTACGAAGATATTCACAGACCATAAGATCAACTCTATCCAGAACTATATCCATCAGGATACTTTGAGCAGATACCATTCGGTAGACCTCAACGTCTATCAGGATAACATCTTTCACACAAAGATGATCCTTCGTGATTTCGAGCTGGACAACTACCTTTTCGGTTCCGAGTCAAAACAGCTGAATTCATATAAGAAAAGAAAGATAGTTAAACGTCTTCAGAAGGAGATGAACGAGATCTTTTACGGCAGGAATATCCCTAACTCTCCTAAGTACTACTGATCATTTCTCCAGATCATATTCAAAATTTGCTGACTTTATCTCAATCCTTTTTTTTCCGTAAGGTTGAATATATACCTTGTTTAGAGCGGGATTCCAGATTATAAAGCTGCAGCTGCTGGAATATTCTTCCTTGTCACGGATGTCGTTATCATTGTCATCCATCCAGAACCGCAGGTCAATAGAATATGTGTGGCCTTTTTTTATCATGTCCTTTTTAAGATCGATGGTCATACTGTAGTAACCGCTGGCACCCATTAGCTTGCTGACAGACTTGCCGTTTCTATCAGATCCGTCCTTGAAAAGAGCCACCTTGTTATATTTTTTTGTGGCTGCTCCTGTGATCTTGAGAACAGAAAAAGGCGGTTCCTGAGAAAAAAGACTGAAAGTCAGAAGAAAAAGTGTGAAAATTAAAATATGTTTCATGGGTTACCTCCAGAAGAACACAAACATTCAATATGCTCGAATGATAACAGAGATTAGATACCAGTCAAATTTTCAGAGATATCTTTGAGTAAAATACAGATTCGGGTATAATTACCGCCAGTGTGTGATTAAATATTTTGCGGGGACATCATGAAAAGAATTTTATCAGTTGTTTTTATCTTTACGCTTGTTTTTCTTTTTTCCTGTGATGACGGGAAGAAGAAGATAGACGACACTGACCTCCTTGATTCAGATGCGGTTGCAGCTACTGATGAGGATCAGGATGAAGAGCAGGACATTTCGGTCGATGAGACGGAAGATGTCGCGGATGAGGAGCAGGATGAAGAGAAGGATGAGGAAACTGACGAGGACAACTATGTCGATCCATGTAATCCCAATCCCTGTACTGAAGAGAACCGTACAGTCTGTGAAGCGGATGGAGCAGGTGGTTACCAGTGTCTCTGCGATGCTCTGACATGTGAAATTGATGGAGCATGTTACAAAGATGGCGAAGTTAATCCGATGGACGGATGTTCTGAATGTAACCGTGATTTTTCGGATTCTCAGTGGTCAGTCAGACCTGACGGAAGCTACTGTGAAATGAACCCGGGAATTCCAGGGAGCGGAATATGCAGAGGCGGTTTCTGCGGCGGTTTTGGAGAGTGTGACAGCAGAGCCTACGCACAGACGGCAGGAATGCCCTGTAACTATGACAGTGAATGTGCAACAGGAAGATGTTACAGACTCACCGATTTCGCAGGTGGATTTTCAAGTGTTTCAGTATGTACTTCAACATGTGCCGAAGATGAAGACTGTCCGGGAGATATGCTCTGTAACTATTCAAATGATTATGGATACGAGTGTATGCCTCTTTACACGACAACAGTGATAACTCCTGAACCTCTGATGGCTGATTACAAGCCGTGTAATAAGGATGAGGACTGTGAGGGCGGACTCTGTCTGGCCTACGGTGATAAGACTTTCTGTACAAAGGACTGTGAAAGATCCAGTGGTGGTGGCATCAGTCTTACTGCGTGCGGAACCTGCGGATCATGTAAAGACAACGGCGATGAACTTGGTTTCAAATACAAATACTACTGTGTTCCTGACGGTTCCGGAGATGTGGGAAGCAACTGTGAATCGGGAATGGACTGTGAGAGCGGTGCATGTTATGAAACTTACTGTACTGACGGTTGTGGTGGAATTCTCAGTTCATGTCCTGATAAATATGACTGTATGGAGGATGTCTATCAGGAAGGAGTTAAAACATGTGTTGACTCAAGCAGATTAAATATGGTTGATGGTACTCCCTGCATGGAAGATTACCAGTGTATAAGCGGACTTTGTAAGGAATTCCCTACCGGAAAATACTGTTCAGCTCTCTGTATGGATAATCCCTGTGTAATGGGTAACTGTGTGGAAAGCGGAATTGTTACCATTGATACAGTTCTTACTCTTTACGAATCCGATGGAACAACTGAAGTAGGTAGTAACGATAACGGGGGAGAAGGGAACCTTTCCAATTTGAGCTCATCTCTTACCGAAAGTGGTACCTACTATATAAAGATCGAAGGAAAGACAGCTGATGTTGCAGGTCACTATCGATTCGCAGCTTACGAAAGTTCAAGTCAGGAACAGAAAGTTCTTGTCAATGAAGTTGAGCCCAATGATTCAAAGGACGATGCTCAGAAAGTAGATCTTGATACAGTTGTTGAAGCCGTTCTCACAGCAGGGCAGGCTGACTGGTATGAGGTCGAGATAACAGTTGAGACTGACAAAACCTTTTATCTTAGAACTTCGACAATTCCTGCAATTGAAATGAGCTGTGCGCCTGATTTTCTGACGGAACATTCAGAGTACGGTCAGACCTGTAAATATGACTGGGAATGTACCTCTGGCCTTGAATGTCAGCAGGATCTTCTGATGTGTACAAAAGAATGCGAAGCTGATGCGGACTGTCCCGGCGGAGTCTGTTACGAATATATGGAGGATTTTCTTTACTGTGTTCCTGACTACCAGTACGAAGTTCAGCCTGACGGGTACTTCTGCAATTTCTATTACGATTGCGAGAATACGTGCTATCCGGATGAAACGCTTCAGGTCTACTACTGCAGTTCGGAATGTACTACAGATGATGACTGTATGGATATAGCGGGTTGTTATGACGGCTGGTGCAGAAAGGCGTATCCGGGAAGAACAGCTGTATATAATCCCTGTAGATTTGACGATGACTGTGAAAAGGGGACAGTCTGTCTGAACGGTCTCTGTACTAACGAATGTACAGGCGACAGTGACTGTAAAGGAAACGAAGCTGTAACTCCGACTGGAGACCAGAAGACCTGTACAAGCTGTGAGACCAATCAGGACTGTCAGCTTGTTTTCTACGATATGGGACAGTGTGTGGAAGATTACGACGGGACAAAATTCTGTATCCAGGATTGTTATGATGATCCTTCAGTTTGTCCTGAGGGCACAAGATGTTTCAGTTCAGGCGGCGGAAGGATATGCTATCCTGTTTCAGGAAGCTGTAAATCAGGAAAGGCTACCTGCGGAGAGGATGGACAGTGCATCGTGGGTAGATTTGATGACGGCTGGGCATGTAGAGAGGATGACGAGTGCAGAAGCGGAATATGCAGAGAGGGCACCTGTCAGTCCGGAACATGCAGTGAGGATGGAGACTGTGGTTGTGATGATCTGACATGTTCAAGTGGAAACTGTGTTGCAGATGACACTGACAGCACAATTGAGATTGAACCTAACGATACGACCGCTGATGCTCAGGTTCTGAGTGGATCAGGCTTTGTAGCAGCCTATTTTAACCATGTCGGAAATATAATCGAGACAGATATTTTCAAGGTTTCGCTTAAGACTGATGAGTATCTTAATGTGAGAACACATCCATTCTGTGACACCGGAGCGGACACATATCTTCGTTTCCTTGATGGAAGCGGAAATCTGATAGGGGATTGGCAGAATGATGACATTAGTCCGAGCGGCGGATACTACTTCTCGGAACTTCTTGAATATAAAGCGACTGCCGACACGGATATTTACATTGAAGTTACTCAGTCACCGCTTAGTCCTACAGCACAGAACGTTCCTTATTTCCTTGAAGTTCAGATCTTTGAGCCGGCTGCAAATGACAGCTGCGCAGATGCTGAAACGCTGACAGAAGGAACGCACAGCAAGACAATTCTCGGTGCAACAAATCAAACAGATACCTCAACATGTTCAGGTGGTTACGGTTCAGGTCCGGATCTTTTCTACAAGGTCTCTGTTCCTGCAAACAAGGCGATGATATTCAGAGTCACCCCTGAATCGGATTACTTTAAACCGGAACTTTCAGTGCTTGACGGATGTACGGCTGTTGAGGATGACTGTCTGACAGGAGGAGCGATCAGTGACTGGGGTGAGGCTCAGGAAGTCAGTTACCTTAACGATACAGCATCAGCAAAGGAAGTTGTGGTGGCTCTTGATACCCCGATGCTTCCTTTTGAATATGATTTCACTATCCAGATAGCGTTTGAAGACGGTGCGACACCTGCGAACGATCTAATCGCCGGAGCAATTGAACTTACCGGAACGGGAACCGAGGACGGCTCAACCATAGGTGCGAATGATGATTATAAGCCGGCGGGAGGAATTTGTGACGGCGCTGCTCTTGACGGAGCAGATGTAGTTTATGAGGTTAATCTCGCTGAAGGTGACTACATGCACATAGTGATCTCTGCAGCTTTCGGAGCAGCCGTCTATCTTGTTGACTCTACGGATCTTGATAACTGTCTGACAGGCGGCTGGGGATTTAACTACTCAGCTGAAAGTGAACAGAAAGTTTATCTCATTGTTGACAGCTCAAAAATAGAAAGCTACGGAAAGTTCACAATTGACTACATAATCGGAAGCTCAGGACCTTGTGAAGGAGTCTGCGATACAGCTGAGCACAGAGAGTGCAGCGACGGAACCAATCTCTGTATGTGTGATCAGGAAACCGGACTTCTGAAACCGACAGACTGTAATGCCTGGTGTATGGACACATATACCGCAAACTCAGGATCATGCATGAGCAACGACGATGGAAACGGCTGTGTCTGTGAATATACATGCACCGACACCGCAAAAGTCCAGGAAGTCTGTGAAATGGGGGCACCCTCGAACTGTACATGCGCAGCAAGTGATCCATGCGGCTGGGTCGAAGACGGAATATGCAACACTTTCTGTGCTGATTTTTTCCCTGCAGATCACTTCGATGACACAGTTGACTGCAGCAGCGGTTCAGTTATGAAATCTGTTTTTGTGATGTAACTCATCCCCCGACCCCTTCTCTTTATGAAAAGAAGGGGAGCTTTACCCTCTTTTCTGCGAAGAGAGGGTGGACTGAGTTTTTACGAAGTCCGGGTGAGTTGGTTTTTTGTTTAGAATGTAACCTTCTTAAATCTCTCAACAATTTCAGAAGCTTCCTTAATATCGTCGATCTCAAATTTAATTGAATGTGAATCTGTGAAAGTTCCTCTGTTGTTCTGGACAAAGTCAAAGAGTGCATCCATGTTCTTAGGTGTGAAGGTGGGGGAGAGTGTCATGGAGAATTCTTTTGAAGATATGCTTATACCGAGTGCTCCGGCGTTCTTTGCTTTGATCTTAAGTAAAATGAGGAAAAGCAGGTTTTCAGTTTCTTTCGGTAATGGTCCGAACATTTCTCTGAGAGTGGAAGTTATCCAGGCGAGTTCCTGCGGTTTTTCAATTTCAGAGAGTTTTCTGTAAAAACCGACGCGAAGGTCAGTTTCAGGGACGTATTCTTCCGGGATGTTTGCACTGATATCAGCAGAAATATCAAATTCGTTCTCACTTTCAGGGATCCCTGTCTTAAGTTCAGCGATCCTTCTCTTTAAAAGCTCAAGATACATCTCATAACCGATTCCCTTGATCTTTCCTGTCTGAGAGAACCCGAGGATGTTGCCTCCGCCTCTGATGTTGAGGTCTTCCATCGCAACGTCGTATCCCGAGCCCAGATTATCAAACCTTTTTATGACAGAAAGTCTTGCTAATGAATCCTTTGATATGCCTGTGAGACTCGGAACAAAAAGATATGCGCTTGCCTGACGGTTCCACCTTCCCATGATTGCGTCCGGTATCCGCCTTATCCTGGCACACGAAGACACCGAACCATGAAAAAGATAGTATCAAAAGGCACTCAATGCTATCAATCGGATTCGCCAAAATTTCATTTGCCAAGAAAACGTCCAGCAATACCATCCAATTTTTTTATCCGTGAACGCGGTTGTTTTG
>CAZTKP010000122.1:0-7684 GCA_964614215.1 uncultured Spirochaetales bacterium
ATCTGAACACATTTCATACTCGGTACATTCAATATCAGAGTTGGAGCAGTATCTTCCTTTACATTCTCCGTCTTCAAGATAGTGATGCATATCACATTCATCGCACTCGTCTCCGATCCATGGGTCTGTGCACTCGCAGTATGCCTGGTTTTCTTCATTTATTTTACATTCCGAATGTTCATATTCACATCCGACCTCTGTACATTTGCTGTCTGAAATACATCCGCCATCAAGATCGAGGTGGTAGTTCTCTCTACACTCACTGCAGTTTTCGGTCATATTGGGATTGCAGTCACAGCCTATATTAAAATTAAGAACATCTTCATAACATGTTCCGTTCCCGAAGCAGAGAAGCTCCCCGCATTGGTCTGAATCAACACAATTCTCAGCAGACAGGACGCAGTCTATACATTCCAGAGGGCCTATTTTGGAATTTTTATACTCCGAGCAGGAAATAATTCCTGAAAAATCACATTCCTCATCCGCTTCTATTATACCGTTCCCGCAAATACCTCTATTTTCATCTCTAACTTTTTTTTCAACAGTATCATATTTGTCACTGATGCTTGTATTCTCAGGTGCTTTTGTGCAGGCAAAAATTAAAAATGGAACAAATATTAAGAGCAGTTTTTTCATTTTACTCCGATTTTATCTCAAAATTCTGTTCATCTGATATAGTGATAGCGCCGTCCTTGTTACGGGCAACGATGTGCCACAGATATTTTCCCGCATCAAGTTGGACAGAATAGCTGTCGAGATTTTTCTCGGGCCCCGCATAGACCTTGTCATAACCTGAGGGACCTCTGATCAGCAGAGTGTAACTTGCATCAGGATCATCAGGGATATCCCATGTAAAGATAACGTTCCCCGGATATTGAGAGTGATTTTCTTCCGGTAGTACCGGAACTGCTGCCTTTGGTTTGCTGATATCGTATTTTTCCTCCATGGAGTTACTTAAAGAAGGATCATGAAAAGAATGAGGCCATTTACCGGACAGATCACCTAAAGCATTAAGTATGTATGTGTTTTTCGCGTTTGTGAATACAGCAATCATGTTGTTATGGTAAAGCATGTAGAGAGGATTGCTGTCAAGATTAAACGTAATGATCTTGTTCTTAAAAACGCGATAGCATATTACAGTGTTGTAACTTGTGAAAAACACCAGACCTTTATCTGTAATTATAGGAGGGATGCCTAAGGCGTTATATTTCTCTTCAAGAAGGTCCGAAGTTCCTCCGATATATTTATCCAGAGCGTCGTAAATTGACAGAACCCCGTTGCTTACAATGAATTTAACGCCATCTGCTCCGGAAGATACGGCAGGTTTATAAAAATGACTTGAACTCATGGAAGATAGATCGATGCTGTCTAACGCCTCTCCTGTGTTGACCTTTATTTTTAAAATACCCATGGAGTTGCCCATATTGTAGGGAAGGTATGCATTTCCATTGCCGTCAAAAGCCGCATATTTGCTCGGACTGTAGTCAGAAAAGAATTTCTTGTTCCATATATTATTTCTGAATCTGTCACTTAGAACAACATCTCCGTCAACAAAAACAGTGAGAATATCTCCAGTATAACTGAGGATAGACGTAGCGTCACTCGTGGATTTATAAATAGACGATATGTCCGGAAATGAAAAAACGGTGTCTCCCATCAGAACAGTACCGTTTACCGATACACTCATTGGACTTTCAAGGGAGGTGCTGTGATCAAAAATGATATAATTCCCGGTTTCCGGATCCATTATTCCAAGATGATCTTCTGTTCTGAAAACAATGTTTCCATCGGGAAGGAATCTGGCATCCGAAAGATTAAACTCGGTGTTAATAGTTTTTTCGACTTTATTTTTTCCAATAAACACAATTTTTTTGTCTACAAGGCTTCCTGCTACAATATTGTCATTATCTATGCCTATCGGAAAGAGATTTTCGTCGATCCTGTATCTGAAAATTGCATAGCAGATACCGTCTATTTCATATGTATTAGGCTGACACTCCCAACTACAGTAGGGAGGTGTTTCCCATCCGTTTTCCTCAGTATAGGAGATCTGGTAAGTTTTAATAATGTCTTTTGAAAGTTCAGGAGCTTCGGGATCAGTGATGCAGTTCACAGTCTTTCTGTTCAGACAGCGATAGTTCAAAGTAACCTGATCCTGAACCCAGTCGTATCCCGGAAGACATTCAGAGCAGTTTTCAGGATTCTGGTTCTCATATTCGCATACACAGACAGGTGTCCCGGTGCTGTCATCACATCTTTCGTGTTCCGGGCACTTTATATCCAGATTAAAACAAGTTGTTCCGACACATTCACCATCTACGAGTTCATAAGTTTCTCTGCATTGGTCACATTCATCGCCTTCCCATGGATAGATGCACTGACAGACGGCTTTTTCCTCTACCACTTTACATTCGGAGTGCTCATTTTCACACCCGGCAACTGTACAGGTGTCGTCGGATATACATGTTCCGTCTAGATCAATATGAGCTCCGGGACTGCATTCATTACAATAAGAAGATGAATAGTTCTCATAACATTTACATGAAACTTGTTTTGTAATTTCATCTTCAACACATGTGCCGTTTCCGTTACACATTCCGCTGTCACACAGTTGCTGATCTATGCATTGGGATATTATTTGACAGTTCAGACACCACATCGGACCGATAAGATCAACATCTATGCTGCTGCATGACCTGAATCCTTCAAAATCGCACTGCTCATTCTTATCGACTATCGAGTTGCCGCACTGGTCTGCAATTTCCTGTTCAATTTGGTTTGAGATCTCATTAAGTTTTTCACTTATACTTGTTCTTTCCGGTAGTTCAGTACATGCTGAAATAAAAAGAACGGAGATAAGAAAAATAAATGCTCTCATGGGTAAGGTCCCTTATTTATTCCTTGTTTTCTAACGGTTTCTGTTCAGGAGTTTCTTCTTTTTTCCCTTCTAATGTGCTGTCTGCATCATTCTCGGTGGGTTCAGCTTCCGTCTTTTCTCCTTCTTCCGGCTGAATTTTTTCTTTTATTTCTTCAACTTCAGTTGTCAGACCAGCTATATAGAATTTGAAAATATGTCTGTAGGCATCGGCAACCTTTTTAAGGTATTCATGTACTTCTTCTGCCGGAATATCTTTCTTTTTCTGAAAGTAGTTAATGTTAAAGCTGATCCTTCCCGGAGATCCGGCAGCCGAGGTTTTCCACTGAAACACATCTTTAAAAGCAATGTCGCCATTGAGTTTCTGCGGATTAAAAAGGGTTTTAAAAGAAGCCGGGTCAAAACTTATATCAAAACTGTATTTTCTGCTGAACTGATCCTTAAGTTTAAGGGGGTACTTTCTGTTCTTTCTGTAAATATTTCCCGGATCTTTTTTTCTGTTAATAACAATAACTGGTATAAAAGGGATTCTTTCAGGATCTTTCAGTTCTTTACTGACCTTAAACTTTAGGACAAGAGGTTTTTCGAGTTCAGTAATGTTCATAACTTCTATGTCTGATATTTCTGCATCGAAAAAAGCCGGAGAAAGATTTTTTCTGATGGCTGCAACCTGTTTATCTCTGCTTGTGCCGGTGAAAAAATCCCGCATATCGCTGGCACTATTACCGGAAAATTCTGTTCTGATCCTGAAAACAGCCTGTTTCGCATCGATCTTTCCTTCCACACTGACATTTGTAAGATGATCGCTGTAGGAAGAGGAAGGAGCTTTCTCAAGATAGAGTTTTTTATCTTTAAGTGCTTTTTTGGGTTTGATCTCTATGGAATACATTCCCTCATCTATCCTTGGCAGTTTACCGAACGGTGTGAATTTTGAAGTCGGATCAAGCCATAGAACCTGACCTTCTTTCATGTGGACTTTAACTATGGCGTGGTTGAAGTTATTTGTTACAAATTCAGGGTCTACTGTGTACTGATCGTCAGCATTTATAAGAACAGGATATGCCTTAAATCCGGCATTCTGAAGCAGGGCAATGAGAAGGAATGCATGATCCTTACAGTCTCCGTAACCTCTTTCGAGAATAGTTTTTATACTGTTAGGTCTGACTGCGTGTCCGAAATAAACATGAGTATCACTGTAATGATACTTCTGAACATAGCTGTAAAGGGTTTTTATTTTGTCCAGATCGGTTTGCGAATTTTTGAGAAGAACCTCGTTTTTTTGACTCAGGAGTTCAGTCTCTTCTTCGCTCATGTTATCCATTAAAGGTTGAAAAAACATCTCATACATTTTTCTGCTGAAATATTTCCAGGAATTCCATCTTGAAAGACGCAATTCCATGTGTCCTTGCTCTGCACTTTTCTTACCCATTCCCGGTTCGGCTATAAAAGCGGGGATATTTTTTTTCTCCCAGGTGTATGTCTGATCTCCGGTATCGCCGAAACCTTTTGAGAATTCCGGCTTATCCATTTCGATATTTCTGGCGATATATTTAAAATAGAACCTTGCCGGGGGATCAAATATGAAGTTCGGTATACTTACTTCTAGTCTAGCGTATTCTTTCGGAAGAGTGTCCTGTATGAAATATTTGTCAGCCATGTAGAAATACTGGTTGATCACTGTGAACTTGACTTCTATGATGTCGCCTTTCTTTAATTTAGGAATGTTGTATACCGTTCTCTGATACATGCTTTTGTGGTCTTTGTTGCTTTTTGAGACCTTCCAGTAATAAATATCGTTCTCATTGAGATCTATAGTTGTTCCGTCCGGTTTTATTGTCCTGGCTGAAAAAGAGTTGAAAACTGTATCATCATCAAGAACAATATGGTTCTCCATAAAATGTTCCTCATTTCTGAATACACGGTATATTTTGTGGTAGGTCTTGTATGTTTCGATACCGACACTCGGAACATAATCAACATCGAAAATAACATTTTCAAAAAGGATAACACCGTCGCTGTCAGGATACTGTTTTTCTGTAGGGAGATTCTTAAGGTCGATCTCTTCGGGCAGATCTCCAAGTTTTGAAACTCTGATCTCTGAGCTTGCACAGGAGATCAGGAAAAGTGTAATGGTAAAGATAAATACTGTTTTCAGTGCATTCTGCATGATAACCTCTTTAAAATGATATGTCGGTTGAAATGAAAAAACTTTCAGGTCCCGGGATGATCCTGAAACTTGTGCTGACGGTTCTTTCCTTAGAAGACGGCTTGACAAAAATGAGAATAACTCCTGTCAGTGCACAAACGCTTCCGGCAACAAAGAAAATATTTCTTGCCAGAATTAAATCTTTGCCTTTCTCGTAGATATCATCCCGTTTTATAAGGTACTCTGCCTTTGACATGTCTCCGCCTGCGAGTTGTTCTCTTATTTCCTCCTCAGTTCCCATTCTGGAGTAATCCTTGAACTTTTTCCACGCCAGATAGTCAAAAAGTCCGCCTGTGCCTGCTAGTAGAACTCCCCCGATAATGAAACTTGCGCCGACCCATTTGTATGGTCCCGGAGTCACTTTTTTAAACTTTTTCTCAGCTTCCTGTTTCTTTTTTAATTTGCCGAACTCTTTTTTAACCGATCTTTCTTTTACCGGTTTAAATGCTTTAGATATATTGGGCGAGTTTTTCCCGGGCTGTTCTTTTTTGTTATATGCCAGTTTGTATCCATGTTCGGCTGTTTTTATAATTTTTCCCTCAAGAAGCTTCAGATCTGCTTTAAGGATTACGGTCTCTTCATCTTCTTTTGTTATTTCAAGTATCTTTGAACAGACAGGAACAGTTATTTTTCCAGGGACAGTTCCTACTTTTTCCCCGTCAACATAAATGGTATTCCCTTCGAGGACTTCATCTCCCACTTTAAGTCCGGATGCACTTATCTCCTGCATTAGCGGTTCAGGATTGATCTCAAGAAAAGTTGTTCGGGAATCAGATATGCTGACGTTCCTGTTCCAGGTGTAGAACAGTGTTTTTGCAAAACAGGGGTCAGTTTTAACGCTTACAAGGTGATCGCCTATGTCCAGAGACAGGTTTTCGATAGGAGATTTCCCCACTATTTTTCCATCAACGTAGATCTCAAGTCCCGAAGGATTGGTGTGAACCTGAAGGAATCCTTTTCCTTCTTTATCTTGAGCACTTACCTGAATAGTCGTAAACAGAATAACTAAAGCTGAAATGACAAGACTAAGTAAAACCCCTCTCTTTTTCAAGATAGCCTCCTTCGATGACTGTATTGATAAGAGTATATCGCAAATAAATATAATTTAAAGAAAAAATCGGCAGTAAGGCAGGATGTTACTTAAGAACCCTGAGATCAAGCCCTCCGGGGTACATGTAGCTCACGTCCATGCCCCAGCCGTAAACAAGTATTCCGCAGGAACCTGAGCATGTCAGTTCGTGACGCATAAAATCTTCATCAAGTTCAAAGATGTAGAATATTTTGTCGGAACCGTAGACTGTGCCTTCTTTTACAGGAACAGGTGTCGTTTCATCAAGAGTTGCAACAACTCCGGAGTCTGTTACTACCTGAACAAAATTCTCATTTCCGTCGTCTTCGCCGGCAACGGAACTGGAAAAGAAGAAGTATTCATTTTTGAACTGCTCGATCGGCGGAATTATTGACATTGCGGGATCTCCATAACAACCTGTGTGAGAAGAACCGACACTTGAATCTCTACAGTCAAAGCTCTGATCTTCTGATCCACTTAAATACTGAACGACCTGAACAGGCTTGTCCGCTTCGATGAAAGATGATCCCGGATCGAAGCCGTTTCCCCAGAAATAGTAGATCTCGTACTGATGCCACTGTCCCTGGTTGAGTTTAACGTTGATCTCATTTCCTGATTCCTGTTTGTCGTCTTTTATTGTTATTTTGACGTTCGTATTGTCCTGTGATGCGATTATTCTAACTATGTCGCGTTCTTTTTCTCTTGGTCTGGTCTTGACAACTGCATACTGCCTGCCCCAGCGGTTTACAGGCATGAGCTGATGCTCAAGATGATCGCAGTAACCTCTGTCTTTCGGAATATTTGCACAGCCGTGACCGCCGAAAACTACAAATGGAGAACAGTTTTTCAGAGGATCTTTGCAGTGAATCCTTGTGCCTGTCAGATCATCAAGGTTGTTTCCGCTTGTGATGTTGAGGACCTGTCCTTTTTTGACTGTAACACTGAAAGGTGTTCCGGCAGGCGATGCAGGAATTCCGTTTCCGCCTTTGATCTCTGCTGTCGGGATAATTTCAAGCTCAACATCCATATCATAAGCACCGATAACAGTGAAATATCCGGGGCCGTCGCTTCCAACACCCGTCTGATCTTCATAAGTTGAAACATAGTAGTCTGTACCGAGCTTTTTTGATGGAAAAAGAAGTGAGGCATCGTTGGATGAAAGGTTGTCAAAGGGATTAAACTGATAAAGAGTGATAGGAACATCGCTTTCAATGTGGTAGCTCAGATAACTCGCTGAAGTTCCAACGAGCATTCTGTCATCTTTTCTGGGAGTTACGAGGATGATCTCTTTTGGAGGAACTGTGATGGTAAAATCAGTTTCTTTATCGTCGCAATCCATTGCGTCATAAGGGTTCCCGAACAGGTCTGTTTTTTCTGTTTTATAACAGTAGGCGAACTTTTCAACGTGTGTTTCTGTTCCGTCATCAAGGGTTTTCATGAGTTTGATGGTTGCTGTAAGAGTAGGGTGGGTGTTGGCAACTGCAACGGAAAAGCTGTCGTGTTCTGTTACAAGTTCAGTTTTTCTGCCGTTGTA
>CAZTKP010000123.1:0-7676 GCA_964614215.1 uncultured Spirochaetales bacterium
ACCGAGTTGGGTAAAGAAGCTTGGGATACCGATCCACAAAAACGACGTAGGATGGAGAATTTCATCCCCATGGGGCGATTTTTGGAGACTACCGATGTAGCACCCACAGTCCTGTTCCTTCTTTCGGATGCCGCATCCATGATTTCTGGGGAGTTCATCCTCATCGATGGTGGCTATATGGCAGGAAAAGGCATATAGAAGAAAGGGGAAAGATTTGAAACACAAAGTAAGACCTCTTCAACCAATGCCCAGAGTCCTTATACTTATTTCCTCTTTATCAATGTTTATCATGGGTTTTTCCGGTGTACTGAGAGGAAGTTCTGTGGCTGAAATGGTTTCCTCCCTTCCAGTTGACTATGCCCTAGGTGGCATAATCCTCGGGATTACCTACTTTGGATTTTTTGTCGGCACCTTAGCGACAGTTCCTCTTCTAAAAAAGATTCCAGTAGCGAAAATGCTTTCCGCTTCGGTAGTGATTACTGCCTTGGGTGTCTTATTGTTCGGTTTCGCATCATCATCCATACTTATCCTTTTTGCAACATTCTTAACGGGAATGGGGTGTGGTTTGATCGATGTCTCGGCCAATCTATCGACGAGAATCGCTGCATCGCCCGATCGAGTAGGTAGGGAGCTTAACCAAGTAGCTTTCTTCCATGGTGTGGGAGCTATCCTTGCTCCCTTGTTCGCAACTATGGTTCTTGGATATTTTACCTCATGGCAGTATATCTATCGCCTGGCAGCTATTGTTTTGGTGGTTTCAGTCTTTATAGTTACCAGAGGGGTTTCCAGAAGTGGGTTGGATGATCGTGTCGTCTATGAACCAAACCAAAAATTCGTTTGGACGTGGCAGTTTGTCGTGTTGGGTGGATTCTTGTTTTGGTATATGACGTTGGAGGCAGGAATATCGGGATGGCTGGTTGCTTATGTCAGGCAAGAGGCTGCTCTCTCTGAACAAATGTCCAATACCTATCTCTCCCTATTTTTCATTATGCTCACCATAGGAAGATTCTTGAGTAGCAGATATGTGGATAGAATCGGATTGTTGAAAACCATCATCATACATGTCTTGGCGGTTTCTTTATTACCTTCGATCATTACAGTTCCGCCAATTCCGTCTTTATTCTGAACCTGATCTCTGAGTTTTTCTGCATCGGAGGTTGGCAGCTGAGGGTTGTTTTTAACTAGATAATCCTGTCCGATCTCAGAGAGAGAGGAAAAGTCGATGGAAAGAAGATCGTCGTTTGATAACAGTTCAAAAGAAATTCCGATATTGGTAAGGTTGGGAGATTCGATACTGTTGATAGTGTCGCTTGATCCAAAGATCAGACTGCCGGCAACAGATGTCAGATCGGGAAGAGAAATAGATTCCAAAGAACTGATCTGACTGAATCTTAATTCTCCGTTGACCGTTTGCAGAGCGTCAAGGTTCAGTCTTTTAAGTTTGGAGCAGTCTTCTATCTTAAGGTAATAACTGACAGTCTTAAGATTCGGCATATTTATTTCCTCAATGGCTCCTTCTATGTGAATGAGGCCGGTAACAGTCTCAAGAGAAGGCAGCTCAAGATCAATAGATAGGTTTTTGATAGTTATGCCGGCGACAGTAACGCTCCTAAGTTCGGGTAAAGAGAGTCTGGTTATTGATCTGCCGTAAATTGATAATGCTCCAACAGATTCAAGATTCCTTGCACCGAAGAATTCTAAAGAAAGATTTGAAGTCCCGCTGTAAAGGTTTCCAATCTGGAAAAAACCAGCAACTGATTTTAAACTTGGAAACGAAAAGGACTTTAACTTATTGCACGAGTTAATAACAACACCTTCATTATCATCTTCGGCTCCAATATATTCCAGGACAGGAAAAGAAATTTCTTCAAGCGCCACGTTTTTTCCTAATGTGAGACTTTTGCCGACACTTCTTAGTTTAGGAAAGGAGAGAACATTAATTGCTCTGTTTCCGTCATCGGAATTGGTGCCTCCAACTACAAAACTGAAAGCTATGTCACTTAAGTTATCTACATTAAGAACCTTGAGGTTGTTGTTTTGGTTAATATAGATGTCTCCATTTATAGAAAACAGAGATTTTAAATTCAGCACTTTCAAATAATCATTGTTTTGCACGAATAGTCCGTTATTTATATAACAGATATTATCCAGAACAATTTCAGACAGGTTAGAATTTACAATATAAAGTCCTCTTTCAATAAAGCGATAATTATTTACTAAAGTAATGTCAGATTCCTTTTCTATCCACATTTGCTCTGATAGAACCTTGCCCCTGCCGCAGATAGGATCATTACAGACATCGGTTTCTTCCCAGTTTCCATCGATACATTCAAGTTCCAGTATGCCTCTTTGAAGGTAGCCGCAGAAGTTCGTTCCCAGTTTAGTGTCACCATCAGTGCAAGGGTAACTTTCATTACTATCTAGGTTTTCAGTTATATTGTTGTCTGCACATGATATTGTCAATAAGAATAATAAAAAGATAAGCAGTAGCTTCAATGCTTTCTCCAGGATGTGATTTCCTTTTAATAATATCAGTATACAGAATTTTTTAAAGTAAAATTAGAAATAGACCGACAGATCAATGAGAGGATGTTTTTGAAAATATCATGAGAAAAAAGTGGCGACCCTTAGGGGACTCGAACCCCTGTTACCGGCGTGAAAGGCCGGTGTCCTAACCACTAGACGAAAGGGTCACCAGGAATGGTGGGTCGGGCGGGATTCGAACCCACGACCACCTGATTAAAAGTCAGATGCTCTGCCAACTGAGCTACCGACCCTTTGCTATTCGAACTTTAACGACCGAAGTTGCTGGCGTATATTATGAAAATGCGTTTTAATGTCAATCTTTTTATGGGTAAAGAATGTAAATGGCTGTAACTACTGTGAATTGATTTTTAAAATAGTATTAATTTCAGGTGCTTCGCAAATTAATCGTGGAAGAAATTAAAGATGTTAGAAGCGTTTTTCGAGGATATCCCCGGACATTTTTCAAGCGTTTTAATTTTTGCGTTTCTGATCTTTTCAATGTTCCCGAAAAATTCAAGAAGTGAAAGTTCCTTCGATCTTCCGATCCCTTCAATTTCTGTGAGTCCTGTTGAGATGGTCTTTTTCCTGAGAGATCTATTAAATGTGATGGAAAATCTATGTGACTCATCCCTGATGGATCTGATCTTAAGGTCAAAGAACGAATCAAGAACGCTGCGTTCTTCTCCCAGGCTGTTTATCAGAATTTCACGGCCTTTTTTCTTTTTTCTGTCCTTAACGATCCCGGCAATGGTAATTTCATTTTTTAAGACAGATGTAACTGCTGATATCTGTCCTTTCCCTCCGTCAATTAAGAGTAGGGAAGGTTTAGGGAATTTTCCTTCATCCCAGTTTCTTTTTAATCTAGCTGCAACTTCCGCCAAACTTCCGAAATCATCAACACCTTCAATGGTTTTTATCCTGAACTTGCGGTAGTTCTTCTTAACAAACTTTCCGTTTTCCCACCAGACAGCTCCTGCAACGGTATCTTTTCCCGCAAAAGTCGAGATATCAATGCACATAATGGATTTTACATCAGTGACGGTGAACTTTGAGAGTTCGGAAAGAAATAGATCGTTTCTCTCGTTGTTCTTTGCATAGTTCTCAACTCCCTGTTCAAGGTTAGTTTTAAGGATCTTCGTGGTCGCCTTCGGGATTCGTGCGATCTTTTTAATGTCAATGCCCGTAACGGAGCGTATCTCCTTTTCGCTCAGAAGGTCAGGTACTATCCCGATCTTTTCAGGAGCGGTCATACTTCCATAGTATGATGCAATTCCAGCCGCGATACAGCTTTTCATATCCTCAAAAAGTATCGTAAGAGGAATAGTTCTCAGGTTTATGAGCTTGCCTTCGCTGAACCTTGCACTCACGATAAAGATCGTTTCGCCTAGCTTTTCGAACATGAAGAGGTCGCTTATGCCTTTACCTGAAAATTCCACACCGAACTTTTTTCTTATATCAGGAAGAATGGAAAGAGCGTCACGGAGATCCGCCGCCTTTTCAAAGTTAAGTTTCTCAGAAGCTTCCTCAAGCATATTCCTGATAATATCACTCAGTTCCTTCCACTTCTTTCCCTTAAGAATATCAATGACCTGATTCACATTTTCCATGTATTTCTTTTTATCCGTTCCCTTCCTGCACGGAGCAGGACAGATGCCTATCTGAGAGTTGATACAGCCCGTGGGATTTCTTTGTGAGCAGTATTTGAGAGGGTAGAGCACCTGAAGCAGTTTTTTCAGCGAACGGATGAAGCCTGCATTTGTGAAAGGACCCTGAACATGCAGATACTTCCGCCTAGGTTTTCTCGTGACTATCAGACGTGGCCACAATTCATCTGTCACGGCGAGAAAGGGATAGCTCTTGTCATCCTTAAGATCGATATTAAAAAGTGGTTTTCTGCGTTTTACCAGAGAGCTCTCAAGGATCAGAGCCTCGTTCTGCGAAGAAGTAAGAACGATCTGGAGAAAAGCAGCCTTTTCCATCAGTTTTATAACCATCGGACGCGAATCAGTCAGCGACAGATATTGACTGACACGGTTTTTCAGATTTTTCGCCTTCCCGATGTAAAGAACCCGTCCCGTTTTATCCAGGAACTGATAAACCCCGGGCTTATCCGGCAGTTTTTCCCTGATCGTTGAATCAATTATGTAAAGATTCTCGGACTCCCTCAAAATTCCTCCCCCGAAAAAGACTTAAAAGAATAATGGAATGTGAGGGGAAAAGCAAAGGGAAATGTCAAAGACGGGCGGCAGGGTTTTTCTCAAAAATTTCAAATATAATTTTAAATAGTGTAAACTTCCTTGAATTTTTTTGAGGTGACTATGGGACTTTTTGATTTTTTAAAGGGGAAGCAGGATGCGGAGCAGGAGCTCGGAATTGAGTTCGGACGCTTTCTTGAGTGCAATAAACCCTACAAATTCACTAAGATATGGAAAGAGGCGACGGATCTTTTCAAGAACAAGAAGTACGTCGAGAGTTTTGAACGTTTTCTCGACTATCTTGAAAATCCTCCGCACAGCAATATTTCAAAGAAAAAGGCCTTTGACAAGGTAGAGTTCGAGATAGTTCACGGCAGTGCGATCATCAAGGGAACTTTTGATGATAACGGACTTTATGTTACAACAGATATCGGTCGCTACAGTGGCGCTGCAACTCCTCTTTTCAGGGATCTGCTCATCAAGAACTACATGATGAACTATAACACTTTCTGTATTGACGGAAACACCGTACTCATCAAGCATCATTCTCCGTTAAGTGAATGCAGCCCGATGAAACTTTACTACGCTATAAAGGAAATGGGAATGAAGGCAGACATCCATTCTCAGTCACTTTTTGATGACTTCGGAATGCTTGAGGAAAGTTATACCAGAGCTCCAAAGGAGATTCCCGAAGCGGAGCGTGATGTCAAGGTGAAGTATCTTAAAAAGTGGATAAATGATGCGCTTAGTGAGCTTTCCTCCATGACTCCTGATAAAGATGCAAATGTGATGAGTCATTATCTGCTGGCTCTGAGCTATCGTATTGACTATCTGCTTTCACCCAGAGCAAAGGTCTGGAAACTCAACGATATGGCAGTTGCCATCTACAGCGACAAGGTGCTTTCCGTTCCTGATAAAATAAGAAAAATGATGTCTTATCTTCGCGATATTCTGGACATGACAGATGAAGACATGAAGGGGTCGTTCTTTAAAACAGTTGACACTTTTGCGATCGTGAACGCTTCGACCCATAATGATCTTGTTCAGTTTTTTCTTAAAGAGTTCAATAGTGCAAAATATTACGCCGATAGAAGGCTGGACAGACATACTCAGATGGTCTATGAGCAGGCCCTGGGATACGTTCTTTATTTTCAGGGAGTGTTCCCTGCGGTGAGAGAGCTTCTGACACTTTATTACAAGATATTTTATCCTGAGTTCTTCGAAGATCTGGGTATCAAGTGCGATTACTACGACCCGGTTCAGAATAAGTTCAGTAAGTGGTCGATAGAAGGACAGATAAACAAGATCATTTCAAGGAACAGAAAGACCTATCCGAAGCTGATCTTCTATATCCAGAATCTCAGATATGAGAACAAGAACAGCTTTACTTATTCTTTCCTTAACGAAATAACTTACTTAAACTTCTGGACGAGAATGCAATGAAGAAAATGAACGAAATAATAGATACTTTTAGAAACTGCGTAGTACAGATCGCGACACCTTACAGCGGTGGTACGGGATTTATACTTTCAAACGAAAGGCTCATCGTTACCAACTATCACGTTGTTAAGAACTGTGAAGAAGTTGTTGTTAACGGAAGAGAGTTTGAAAAAACCAAAGCCAGAGTTCTTTTCATCGATCCTCATCTGGATGTTGCTTTTATTGACTGTCCTGCACCGGCAGGTACTGGTCCGCAACTTTCTCAGTCTGATGTGAACGAGGGCGAGACCGTTGTCGCTATCGGGCATCCTCTGGGTCTCAAATATACTTCCACAAGCGGAATAATATCAAAGACAGAGCGGGATTATAACGGGATAAAATACTTTCAGACCGATGCCGCCATCAACCCGGGTAACAGTGGCGGACCGCTCATAAATTCGGAAGGTGAGATCATAGGAATGAACACCTTCATTATAAAGGAAGCCGAGTCTCTAGCGTTCTCTCTTCCATCAACTTATATCCGCGAATGTCTGGAATCTTATGCATCAATGCAGGGTTTTGCAGCTATCAGATGCCGTTCATGCAGGCTCACACAGAAAAAAGAGGATATAACAGGCGATTTCTGCAACAACTGCGGATTCAGATTCGATAAGGACGATATCCATACAAGACCTTTTGTGCCTGAAGGAATTGTTGCAAAAATTGAGAAGATCATTGAGGAGTCAGGTTTTGATCCGGGACTTTCAAGAGGCGGTCCCATGTTCTGGGATTTCTCCAACGATGATTTCTGGATAAAGATAACCTATGTCCAGGCAACTAAATTTACCATATTTGACGCTCCGATAGTCAACGTTCCTAAAGAGAGGATAGGCGAGTTCTTTGAGTTTGCACTGAAGGAAAATTTCAAGCTTACAGATCTTGTTTTCAGTCTTTTGAACAATGAGCTTCTTCTTTCCGCGCTTACCTTTGAGGATGATTTCCATCACGATGTCGAACTGAAAAAACTCAAATCTCTCATGGACTCTGCGACTAAATACCGCAAAGATCTTAAGTCAAGTTTTGATGCCGAACCTATTGCTGATACGATAGATTAAAGCTTCCTGCCCTTACCTGAATTTTCTTGAATAATACAAGCTACATATTATACTGAACTGCACAGAATAATTACCAGGGGTTTCCAATGAAAAAGAATTCCGTAATTTCAGTTTTTTTATTGATCTTATCAGCACTTATTTTCTCATCCTGTGATGCGCTTAAAAGTGATCCGGGAACTTTTGCTGTGAAGTTCTCGTGGGCTAAAGATGAAGATGGCAACAGTGTAAAGCCTGATATATCGACAGGTGAGTTCTATGTAACGGTGAGGATCTATGAATGGAAGGAAGGTATAGACTTCCCGGGAGATATTGCTGCAAATGGAAAGCAGCTTGTTCAGAGCGATCCTGCGCAGATGCTGGAAACAGGAACTAGCATAGATTTCGGAGATCTTTCCTACGGTTCGAGGCGTTTTGTGGTCGC
>CAZTKP010000124.1:0-7551 GCA_964614215.1 uncultured Spirochaetales bacterium
CCGGCGAATCCCATAAAAGCGAGTGAAAGAAGACCTGCAGTTACGAGTGCAATTGGTGCACCTTTCATTACGGGTGGTATCTCAAAGAGTTCGAGCTGTTCTCTGATCCCTGCAAAAACAACGAGTGCAAGGAAAAATCCTATTGCTGTTGAAACTGCGAAAACTATGCTCTGAAGAAGATTGTACTGTTTCTGGATAACGAGTATTGCAACACCGAGAACGGCACAGTTGGTTGTGATAAGTGGAAGAAAAACTCCGAGAGCCTGATAGAGCGGAGGAGAAACTTTCTTCATAACGATCTCGACCATCTGCACGAGTGCCGCGATAACCAGAATGTATCCTACCGTCTGCATGAACTCAATGTGAAGCGGTACAAGAACAAGTGAGTAGAGAAGATAGGTAACGATCGTTGCCAGCGTCATAACGAAAAGAACAGCCGCACTCATTCCCATTGAGGTCGAGACCTTGTTGGAAACACCGAGAAACGGACAAATTCCGAGGAACTGTGCAAGAACGATGTTGTTTACAAAAACCGCGCTTATAAAAATAATTACATATTCCATAATGGCCCTCCTTAAGCTGCTTTCTTACGAGTAAGAACGTTAACAAAAGCGATCAGGAACCCGAGAGCGATAAATGCTCCGGGAGGCATGATGAAAAGAAGCATTCCATCAGCTGTTTCGGGAATGAACTTGAATCCGAAAACACTTCCTGCGCCGAGAATCTCTCTGACAGCTCCGAGAAGAGTCAGTGCAAATGTAAAACCAAGTCCCATTCCGATTCCGTCGATAGCGGAAATGAGAACACCGTTTTTCGATGCAAAAGCCTCTGCTCTTCCAAGAATAAGACAGTTAACAACAATAAGAGGAATAAAGAGTCCAAGCTGAGCATAAAGATCCGGAAGATATGCTCCCATAACAAGATCAACGACTGTAACAAAGCTTGCTATAACAACGATAAAAGCCGGAATTCTAACTTTATCAGGAATGAAATTCTTCAGTAAAGCGATAACAATGTTTGAACAGATCAGAACTGCTGTTGAAGCAAGACCCATTCCCATTCCGTTGATCGCAGAACCGGTAACACCGAGAGTCGGACACATACCGAGAAGAAGAACGAAAACCGGGTTTTCCTTTATAAATCCTTTTGTAAATTCTTTCCAGGCACTCATTTGGCACCTCCTTTTTCAAATGCATCATAAGCTTTCGAAACAGCATCGCAGAATGCTCTTGAAGAAATGGTAGCAGCAGTTATAGCGTCAACATCTCCTCCGTCTTTCTTAACGAGAAGCTTGAAATTCTCAGGATCCTTATCCATCACCTGATCCTTGAAATTTCCTGACATCTTACTTCCGAGTCCGGGAGTTTCCTTATGCTCAAGAATGGATGTGTTGACTATTTTTCCTTCAGCGTTAAAACCGACCATTATCCAGACATCTCCGGAAAAACCTTTATCTGAAACTGTCTTAACTGCCACACCGACAATCTCTTCACCCTTTTTTGCAGGGAAAAGCTCAAGTCTGTCAAAACCTTCAACAGTGTACTTTTCACCAAGAGTATCAAAAGGAGGAACTACTGCTTTAATAGCATCTTCAAGTTTCTGCTGTTTAACTTTGTCAGCAACAGGCTTCGTCTTTGTATATGTGAATCCGAGAGCAAAGGCGCTTACAAGTGAGATCACCGTAAGTACGACAAGCATGTTCACAAATGTGCTTTCAAGTTTTTTCTTAGCCATAGTTCACCTCCGTACCGAACTTCTTCGGCTTAATGTACTTATCTATCAGAGGAACAAAGGCATTCATGATGAGAATTGAGAACATACAGCCTTCAGGGTATGCTCCCCACAGTCTGATCGCGGAAGCAATGATACCTGCTCCGACGGAAAAGACTATCTGTCCTTTAACGCTCATCGGACTTGTCACCATATCTGTCATCATGAAAAATGCACCGAGCATAACACCGCCTGAGAGAATATGGAAAACAGGGTTCATGTAGGCAGTGTCATTCGTGAGCCAGAGAATTCCTGTAAAAACAAAGATCGTTGCAAGATAGAAGAAAGGAATGTGCCATGTTATGATCTTTCTGTAAATGAGATAAACTCCGCCGATAAGTATAGCAAGAGCACTTGTTTCACCAAGAGATCCGCCGACAGTACCGAGGAAGAGGTCCCAGAGTTCGGGAAGTCTTGCTGTAAGAGCGGCAACTTCCTCGCCCTTTTTAAGTCCTTCCTTAACAACACCCAGAGGTGTCGCGGCTGTAAGAGAATCGACCTTTGAAGCGATGTCCCAGACAAAGAGTGACTTTCCCGGGATCGGCCAGGTCGTCATATCGACAGGAAAACTCATGAGCATGAAGCCTCTACCGACAAGAGCCGGATTGAAGGGGTTCTTTCCAAGTCCGCCGAAAGCCATTTTACCGACAGCGATAGCAACCAGAGAACCTATGACCACCTGCCACAGAGGAATGCTGCTCGGCAGATTAAAGGCAAGCAGAATTCCTGTTACCGCAGCGCTTCCGTCTGTTGCCGTCACTTCGCATTTAAGCAGAAACTTCTGAATAAGGTATTCGAAGAACATACATGCAATTACAGCAACAGCAACTACTGTCACAGCTCTGATACCGAAGTTCATTATTGATGAAATAAAGGCCGGAATAAGAGCAATAACAACGCCCCACATCACCTTTTTAACGGTGTACGACCCTTTTTCATGCGGGGAAAGCGAAATCACATATTTACTCATTTTTTACTCCTTTCCCATCTTAATCTGTTAACATTAGCCTTGCCCAGCCTGATAAGGTCAAGAAGAGGTCTCGCCGAAGGACAGGTGTAACTGCAGCTTCCGCATTCGATACAGTCAGTCACGGCAAGTCTTTCAAGTTCTTCCCAGTCACTTCTGTCCGCAAGTTTCTCCATCAGATAAGGCTCAAGTCCCATCGGGCAGACAGAAACACACTTGGCGCATCTGATGCAGTTTGATACTTTCTTTCTTCTTGCTTCGCTCTTATCAAAAAAGATTATTCCGCTGGTTCCTTTTGTAACAGGAACATCCGTAGTTGAAACAGCCTTACCCATCATGGGTCCGCCGTTAACTATCTTCTCTGTCCCTTCCGGAATTCCGCCCACAGCCTCAACGAGCATGTTGACAGGTGTTCCTATCCTGACCATGAAGTTAGCGGTCTTTTCAACTTTCTTTCCTGTTACCGTCACAACTCTTTCAACGAGAGGCTTGTTCTTCTGAATAGCTTCGTATATTGCAAGTGCCGTGCCTACGTTGTTGACAACACAGCCGACATCCAGAGGAAGTTTGCCCGAAGGAACTTCCCTGTTAACACTTGCCTTTATAAGCTGCTTTTCAGCACCCTGAGGATACTGGACCTTAAGAGGATGGATCTCCGTTCCCGGAAAATCCGAAGCGGCTTTTTCCATTTTCTCGATGGCATCAGGCTTATTCGCTTCAATTCCCACGACAGCTTTCTGAACATTAAGGGCCTTTTTCATGATCTCGATACCGACCATGATCTCCGCTGTACGTTCAAGCATAATTCTGTGGTCAGCTGTAAGATAAGGTTCACACTCGACTGCATTTATGACAAGTGTATCCACCTTCTTACCTTCAGGAACCATATATTTGACGTGACTCGGGAAACATGCTCCGCCAAGTCCGACGATTCCGCATTCCTTTATCTTTTCAACGATCTCTTTAGACTCAAGCTTGATATCCTTAACGAGCTCTGTTGAAGTATCAATACCTTCAGCCCATTCATCTCCCTCAACATCGATAATGACGGCTTTAGATTTATAACCGTTTGAATCCATTACGGAATCAATGTTAAAAACCTTTCCGCTCACAGATGAATGAATGTTTGCAGAAATGAAGTTCTCGCCTTTTGCGATCAGCATTCCCGCCTTTACTTCGTCACCTTTTTTCACAACAGGAACAGCCGGAGCACCGATATGCTGACCAAGAGGAATGAAAACTCTCTTGGGCAGTCCGAGAGTCTCGATCGGGCTCGTTGCTGCCATTTTGTTTTCCGGTGGGTGAACACCGCCTATTTTGAAAGTCCTGAGTTTCACGACACTCTCCACTACTTAAGTTTTTGAAACAGCTTCTTCCTTTTTCTCCACGTTCACAGCCTTTTCAGCAGGTTGCTCTGCCGGTTTTTCAACTGGCTTCGGCTTCGGCTGAGGTGGTTCAAAGGTAGCGGATATTGCCTTAGTCGGACAGACAGCAATACACTTTCCACAGGCTATACATTTCTTAGGATCAATGTATGCCAGAAAGTTATCAAGTGTTATTGCCTGGATCTTCTCGGGACATTCCTTGACGCATTTTCCGCATCCGATACATGCAGCCTTACAAACTTTCATTGCGGCAGCACCCTTATCGTGGCTTGAACAGTTTATCCAGACCCTGCGTTCCTTTCTTCCCACAGGTCTTATCTCGATGACGTTTCTGGGACAGGCTTTTACGCATGCTCCGCAGGAAACACACTTTTCATCGATCACAACAGGAAGTCCTGTCTTCTCATCAATGTAGATAGCATCGAACGAACAGCTTGTCACACAGTCTCCAAGTCCGAGACATCCGAAAGGACAACCTTTTTCGCCGGCAAAGACAGCGTGCGCGATCGCACAGCTCGACGGACCGTCAAAAACGAGTTTTCTGGGAGCTTTCTCATGTGTTCCGCCACATTTAACAACTGCAACTGTAGGCTCTGAAGCCTCAACTTCCATTCCAAGGAATTTTGCGATCTCGCCCATTTTCTCGCCACCTGCAGGAGGACAGTTAAGCCCTGAAAGAGATCCTGCATCCGCACCTTTTACAAGTGCCTCTGCAAGGCCTCTGCAGCCGGGATATCCGCATCCGCCGCAATTCGCGCCCGGAAGCATCTCCGCAACCTCGTCAATTCTAGGGTCTTCTTCGACCCTGAACTTCTTTGCAATGACAAAAAGTATCATTGCCGAGGCAGCTGCGATAGCGCCAAGTGAGATCACCGAATAGAGAATAATTTCGTTCACAATTCACCTCATTCGCTGATATTAATCTTTCTGCAATTAAATATAAAACTTCTTCTGAGATGGTTTTTCAGAAGATAGATAACGATATAGTAAGGAACCAGAACGCCTAGCCCTGAAAAGGCTGCCGCTGTCTCTGATCCTGTAAAATAGCTGACGGAAAAAACCGTTATCATCAGGATCACGAACGGAACAAGAAAAGATATTATCACCGCCTTAAAACCGAGCTTCTCCTCCATTTCAACGATAACCTTGTCCCCCTTTTCAACTTTATCAAGAGGAACGGTCTCAACTATCTTTTCAGCCATATCCGCCGCGGAACATACTCCTTTTGCATGGCATGAAGCACAGGCACTGAGAACCATTATCTTAACAAGTGCATACTCTTCTTTGAAGTCTACTACGACTCCTTCATGTTTAATTTTTGTATGTGACATATCTCAAACGCCCGTAAAAATCACATACCTAATTACTATTTAGAAACTGCTTTGTCAAATATATTGGAAAAGATTAAAATATAGATTCTTGACTGATTAAAGATATACCTATAAAGTCTCAGAAGCGTTGTCTATTGTGAGGTAAAATATTGAAAAAAAGCGACATCAGCATTTTTAATTTTGTAAATTACAGAACTTTCCTGAAAAGTGTCTGTGAAGACATTATTTTCAACAATCCTGAAGTATCGTACAAATCGATTCAGGAAGATGCCGGATACAGCAGAACATCCAACCATCTGTGGCAGGTTCTTGAAGGCAGGATCCCTATCAGCAGTTCGGCTGCGGCAAACTACTGCCGGGCCCTGGGACTGAACAATCAGGAGATCAAATACTTCAAGCTTATGGTAGAGTTCGATAAGGCAAAAAGTGACAACGAAAAGAACAGAATAATTGAGAAGATGAGTACATCGAAACTGTTCTCAAAGGCTAATCAGAAATACATTGATGTCTACCACATTTACAGCACATGGTATCTACCTATTCTCTGGGATCTTGTCCTGCTGGATGACTTTCAGGAAGATTATAAATGGATCTCTGACAAACTATTCTTTGATCTGTCGGAATCCAGGATAAAAAAGGGATTAAAAAAACTTGTTGATGCCGGACTTCTCATAAGAGACAAAAAAGGCAGACTTAAGCAGAAAAAGACTGAATTTTTCGGACATGAATCCACAGCTGATGTAGTCAATTCCATAGCTATTGCCGCAGGAAGAAACTATATCCGCGAAATGCTTAAAGTTTCACCGGGAGCACTTGAGGGACAGCCTTACGACAAGAGAATCTTTTACTCGGCGAACATGGCCGTTACTCAGAAAGACGCTGAGGAGATAATTAAAAAGATCACTGCTTTCAACAAAGAGCTCAGTAGTGTTAAATATCAGAAAAAGGATGCCTTATATCAGCTTAATCTTCAGTTCTTCAGCCATACAAAGCTGGATTAACTATCTGAGTTTTATTTCTCAGTTGTCACCGAGTGGACTGTATTCTCGACATTGACATCTATCTTTAGTTTTTTATCGGAGTAAACATCTTCCGAAGGATCAGACAGGATAAGGATCTTTGTGTCTGTAACGTTCTTTATAATGACCTTACGTTCTTTATCGAAGTATATTTTTATCTTTTTCTGATCTCTTACATCAGCTGTTATCGGGAAACCTCCGTAAGAACCTTTCACATCTTCTTTTTCTAAATGGTAATCAATTGAAAAAACTGCGACTTTTCTTCCATTTAAGGTTTCATCTTTTTCTCTTGCAAATTTCAATTCAAAAGCTATCGGATCTCCTTTCACTTTAAAACCTGCAACTTCTGAAACCTCTTTCTTCTCTAACCACGTGTCACCGACTTTTACCGACTTTTCCGGAAAGATTATGCCCTTTGATCCTGAAAAGTTCTCCATAGATTCCGCCATTCCTTTTTCTGTTCCCTCGTCAGATGAAATTTTAAGGATCTCTCCCCGATCGCTTACTGTTATCTCGGCATTCATCCCGGATGACTTCACCATTGTTCCGAAAGCCTGCTTAGATGATTCTTCAAACCCAGGTTTATTTTCAGGTTCTTCCTCCGGGATCTTCTTATTGAAAACTTTGATCTTTCCTTCCTTATACTCCATTGTGATAGACTTTTCAGCCTGATCCTTCTGCTGCTGAGAAATTGTAAACACAGCGGATCTAAGCGTTTCTGTTGACTGGAAAACTCCGGGCTTTGCCGGATCTTTGAGCTTTTCAGAAGAATCTATCACTATATCAAGCTTGTTTTGTGTCTTTATTTCATTTTCCTGCATTTTACCATTCTCATAAGGCATTGAGATCTTTATCAGCGTCTTCATTGCCATCGACCGCTTGATCTCAGATTCTGACGACCTTGTAAGATCCAGTCTAAAAACATCACCCCCGCAACCGGCAACAATCCAGATAAAAGAAAAAACAACTGAAATCTTTAAAGAATTTCTCATCTCAAGCTCCGAATATTTTCTGTGTTAATCAGTCACAATAGTAATAGTTTTTGAACCGATAACGGTGTCGCCCCAGACTGCTGAAAG
>CAZTKP010000125.1:0-7525 GCA_964614215.1 uncultured Spirochaetales bacterium
TAATACGTTCACCTTTGTAGAAAATTCCCTTTCCCTTGTAAGGTTCAACCGGACGAAGCTTTTTGATCTTCGCGGCAAAATCGCCAAGAGCTTCCTTGTCTGAAGATGTAAGGGTCAACTCATTGTTAGTCTTGTTCACTTCAGCAGAAATCCCCTTAGGTAATTCCATCTCGCAGGGATGCGAAAAACCTAAAGAAAATCCGATTGCGTTGCCCTTAAGCTCAAATTTGTAGCCGGTTCCCTTAACTTCAAGGATCTTCGTGAAACCTTCTTCCACGCCTACAACCATGTTGTGGATAAGCATTCTGAAAAGTCCGTGAAGACTCTTGCTTTCCTTTGTCTCATCCTTTCTCTTGATGTTGATGACCTTATCACCGATCTCAACGTCGATCATAGGATGAATCGTTCTTTCAAGTGTCGCCTTGGGACCTTTTACGGTAATGACATCATCTTTTAATGTCACACTCGTTTTGTCTCCAAAATTTATCGGCGTATTTCCTATTCTAGACACAACCTTCCTCCATTACCATACTTTACAGATGATTTCGCCGCCCACATTCATCTCTCTTGCTTTCGCATCGGTCATAACACCGCGTGATGTAGACACTATTGAAACTCCCAGACCTTTACGGATGTAAGGGATGTCCTTGGACTGAGAATAGACTCTTCTGCCGGGCTTACTTACTTTCTCAATGTTTGAGATAACACTTTTTCCCTTAAAATACTTAATGTCAACGGAAACGGTCTTCTTCCCTTCGATCTCGTTTATTCTGAAATCTTTAATGAAGCCCTCTTCCTTAAGAACTCTTGATATTTCCTCGATTATTTTCGATGAGGGAATACCGGAAACGTTTTCCTTCTCTGCAAGAATGCCATTTCTGATCCTTGTCAGATAGTTGGAAACCAGATCATTCATTGTCATAATTCACCTCGTTTATTCTACCAACTTGACTTGGTAACACCGGGGATCATCCCCTCGTTTGAAAGTTTTCTGAAACATATTCTGCACATATTGAACCTTCTGAGATATCCTCTGGGTCTTCCGCAGACAGGACATCTGTTATAGGCTCTTACTTTGAACTTCGGCTTCCTTTCGGCCTTAATTCTTATACTTTTCTTTGCCAATTCGACCTCCGTTACTTAGAACTAACTGTTAAAAGGCATCTTGAACTTCGAAAGAAGCAGTTTTGCATCCTTGTCGTTCGTTGCTGTTGTAACTATCGTTACGTTAAAACCCTTTGTCTTCTCAACTTTGTTGAAATCGATCTCAGGGAAGATCAAGAAATCCTTGATACCGAGAGTATAGTTGCCTCTTCCGTCAAAACCTTTTCCGGATACACCTCTGAAGTCCTTGACTCTGGGAAGAGCAATGTTCACCAGGTGATCAAAGAAGTCATACATTCTGGTCTTACGAAGAATAACTGACGTTCCGATCGGCATTCCTTCTCTAAGTTTAAACGTAGCGATGGACTTTCTTGCCTTGTTTACAACAGGTTTCTGTCCAACGATAGCTGTGAGCTCTTTCTGAGCATCTTCAAGAACTTTCTTGTTGGCGATAGCTTCACCTACACCCATATTCACGACGATCTTCTCGATCTTCGGAACGGCCATAGGATTAACGCCGAGTTCCTTCTGAAGAGCAGGCTTTATTTCTTTTTCGTACTGTTCTTCAAGTCTATTTGTGTACTTTTCGCTCATTTGCTTCTCCGTTAATCCACTATTTCACCGGTCTTTTTACAGACCCTGACTCTTTTTCCGTCCTGAACTTTCATTCTGAAAGATGTCGGCTCATTTGTCTTGGGATTGAGAGCAACAACATTGGAAATATGAATAGGCATAGCTTTCTCAACGATGCCTGCTTCCTTTGTCTGTGTCTGCTTCTGATGCTTTTTTGCAACATTGATCCCTTCAACAATGATACTGTCTTCTTTCGGAATGACCTTGAGGACCTTACCTGTCTTTCCTCTGTCCTTTCCTGTGAGGACCTTTACCATATCGTTTTTTCTGATATTCATTCTAGTCTCCCTTATAATACTTCAGGTGCAAGAGAAACGATCTTCATGAAACCCTTTGCTCTGAGCTCTCTGGCAACAGGTCCGAAAACACGTGTTCCGATAGGCTCATAAGCTTCATCAATGACAACTACTGCATTGTCATCAAATCTAATGTAGGAACCGTCATTTCTTCTGATCTCTTTTGCCTGACGTACTACAACAGCTTTCTTAACTTCACCCTTCTTTACTTTTCCCTTAGGCTCGGCAACTTTTACCGATACGACGATAACGTCACCTACACCGGCGTATCTGATCTTTGATCCGCCGTAAACTTTTATACACTGAACTTCCTTCGCTCCCGAGTTGTCTGCGACGTTCAGTCTGGTCATTTCCTGTATCATGGTACTAACTCCTGCTTTCGCCAGTCTTTTCCTTTACAAACCAGGTCTTACGCTTGCTGATAGGAGCACATTCCTGAATACGGACAACATCGCCCACCTTGTACTCATTGTCTTTATCGTGAGCAAGGTACTTTTTGCGGGCTGTAACCATCTTCTTATAGAGTGCATGTTTGTATTTACGTGTCACTCTTACGGCTACGGTCTTATCCATTGAATCAGATACAACTGTTCCTGTAAGCGTTCTTTTGTTCTTTTCAGTCATTTTTCACACCTCAACCGTTGTTGCTTTTTTCGGTTATCAGGGTCTTTACTCTGGCTATGTCTCTTTTAACAGCCATGATCCTTGATGTATTTTCAAGCTGACCCATACTCTTCTGCATTTTAAGGTTGAACTGTTCCTCTTTTAAAGACAAGAGCATTTCCTTAAGCTCGCCCAAGGCTTTTCCTCTAATTTCTGCAGTCTTCATTTCAGTTCATCTCCCTTACCAATAAATTTTGTTTTTACGGGAAGTTTGTGGGAAGCAAGACGAAATGCTTCTTTTGCTACACCCCTGTCAACATCACCAAGCTCAAAAAGAACTCTTCCGGGCTTAATAACGCAAACCCATTCCTCAAGGCTTCCTTTTCCCTTTCCCATTCTAACTTCAAGAGGTTTTTTTGTGATCGGTTTATCGGGGAATATCCTGATCCACATACGTCCGCCTCTCTTTACCGCTCTCATTATAGCGACACGGGCTGCCTCTATCTGTCTGCTGTTGATCCAGCCGCACTCTGTTGCTTTCAGAGCAAATTCACCGAAATCAATGCTGTTACAGCTTGTGGCTAAACCGCTTCGCTTTCCTTTCATAACTTTTCTGTGTTTTACCTTATTTGGCATTAACATGGTTTACACCTGCAATTCATCTGTTTCTGGGTTTTCTTTTCTGCTCAAACTTCTTCTGTGTAATGTCACCTTTGGACAACCACACTTTGACACCGATTATTCCGTATGCGGTCTTTGCAACGGCATAACCGTAGTCGATGTTAGCTCTGAGCGTGTGGAGAGGAGTTCTTCCTTCCTGATAACGTTCGGTACGTGCAATTTCTGCACCGCCGAGCCTTCCTGCAGCCTGGATCTTTATTCCCTCTGCCCCACTCTTCATTGCCTGGCCGATAGCTCTCTTCATAGCTCTTCTGAAATGAGCTCTTCTTTCGAGCTGTTCGGCAACATTCTCACTTACAAGCTGTGCATCGATCTCAGGTTTTCTGACCTCTTCGGTCTGAACAAAGATATCTGAAACATCTTTTACAACCTTACCGACCATCTGCTTGATCTTTTCAATTCCCACACCTTTGCGGCCGACAACAATACCCGGTTTCGCGGTATGGATGATAACTTTCATCTTTTCACCGGAACGTTCGATGTCGATCTTAGCAATTCCTGCAGGATAGAACTCTTTCTTAATAGCTTCTCTGACCTTGAGGTCTTCATGAAGCCATTTGGCATAGTTTCTATGACTATACCATACGGAACCCCATGTACGTGTGATCCCGAGTCTAAGCCCTATGGGATTAACCTTCTGTCCCAAAGTTCACCTCCGTCTTATATTAAAAATCAATTATTCTCAGCAAGCTCTAACGTAATGTGGCTTGTTCTCTTATTTATTCTGGCCGCTCTACCCTGTGCTCTCGGAATAAAACGTTTCCATGTCTGACCTTCATCAACAAAAACAGTCTTTATGAAAAGCTTATCCGGATCCAGATTGTAGTTGTTCTCTGCATTGGCAATAGCCGAATCCAGAAGTTTCTTCATGGCCACAGCAGACTTCCTGGGGGTGAACTCAAGGATGTTTCTTGCGTCCTCGACACCTTTTCCTCTGATAATGTCCGCCATCTCCCTAACCTTAAAAGGAGACATTCTGAAGTTTCTCAACTTCGCTCTAACGATCTTTGTTTCCATATCGCTTCTCCAACGATTTACAAAATTTAAAGCGGCACAAATTATACGTGTGCCCTAACATTACGCAAGAATTATTTCTTGCTTCCCGCATGTGACCTGAATGTTCTAGTCGGTGAAAATTCGCCGAGCTTAAAACCAACCATGTCCTCTGTAACAAAAACGGGAACAAATTTCTGTCCGTTGTATACAGCAAATGTCAGCCCTACCATCTCGGGGACGATGGTTGAACGTCTGGACCAGGTCTTAATAGGTTTTTTATCTCCATTATCAATTGCCTTGACAACCTTCTTCCAAAGGTGACCGTCAAGGAATGGACCTTTTTTAATTGAACGAGGCACTGTGACTCTCCATTGTAATAGTTTTTCTTACTTATTCCTTCTTCTAACTCTGAACTTGTCGGTTCTCTTGTTATTTCTTGTACGGTAACCTTTTGTAGGTTTACCCCAAGGAGTAACAGGATGACGACCACCGGAAGTTTTACCTTCACCACCACCGTGCGGGTGATCTACCGGGTTCATTACAACACCGCGGACTTTAGGACGTCTTCCGAGCCATCTCATCTTACCGGCCTTACCGATCTTGATGTTCGATACATCCTGATTACCGACTGTTCCTACAGATGCTCTGCATTCAAGATGAATTATACGGATCTCGCCTGAAGGCATTCTTACAGTTGCATGGTCCTTTTCTTTTCCGAGAACCTGAACACCTGATGCGGCAGCTCTTGCGATCTGACCGCCCTTGCCTATCTTAAGTTCAACATTGTGAATGTAAGTACCGACAGGGATATATCTCAGTTTCATTGAGTTTCCCGGTTTGATGTCGGCTTCTTTATTTCCGGCTGACACAATAACATCGCCAACCTTGATCTTGTCAGGAGCGATGATATATCTTTTTTCACCGTCAAAATAGAAAATAAGTGCTATTCTTGCGTTTCTGTTAGGATCGTACTCGATCGCTGCAACTTTTCCGGGAACATCGAACTTGTTTCTCTTAAAGTCGATGATCCTGTACATTCTTTTGTTACCGCCGCCTATATGACGAACAGTAATTCTTCCCTTATTGTTTCTTCCACCTGATTTTCTGATCGGTTCGATCAGAGACTTCTCGGGTGTTGACTTCGTAATCTCGGAATAATCACTTGCGGTCATATTCCTTCTACCGTTCGAAGTCGGCTTAAAGATCTTGATACCCATAATACTTCTCCGATACCTTATCCAGTTTTATTAAACACCTTCAACAAGGTTAATTGAATAACCTTCCTTTAAAGTAACGTAGGCTTTTTTCCAGTTGTTACGCTTTCCCATTATTCTGCCTACTCTCTTAACCTTACCTCTGACAACGACTGTATTTACACTGTCGACCTTAACTTCGAAAATGTTCTCCACAGCGTCCTTGATATCCTGCTTCTTAGAGTTCAGGGCAACCTCGAAAAGGTAAACCTGCTTGTCAGCATCGTTTGCAGCTGTGGACTTTTCAGTCAGAAGCGGTCTGCTGATAATGTCAAAATGTCTTTCCTTTTTCATTATCCCAAAACCTCGTTTAAATGATTTACGGCTTCTTCTGTAAATATCAGGTCACTGTATGCCATAAGGTCAAACAGGTTAACCTGAGTCTTGTGAAGGAATGTGAATTCAGGAAGGTTACGCACACTGAGAAGAAAATTATACTCAGCATCGCCACCAACTATGACAGCTTCCTTAAGATTCCACTTGTCCTTGAGAATTGCAACTGCATCCTTCGTTCTGATGTTCTCAAAATTGAACTCCTTAACCACGTAGAGTTTCTCTGTTCCGAGTCTTTCGGAAAGGAGAGCTCTCATTGCGGCCAGCCTTTTCTTTTTAGGAACTGTATAGGAGTAATCCCTGGGCTGAGGTCCGAAAGCCTTTGCACCGCCTCTAAGCGTTGAAGCTCTCATCGTTCCTCTTCTTGCCCTTCCTGTTCCCTTCTGTCTGAAAGGTTTGGAGTTTCCGCCGGAAATAGTAGCATAGGTCTTCGTGGCATGTGTTCCTTTTCTCATTGCAGCATTCTGCATTTTGACAACTTCAGACACAAGCACTTCCTTGCCTTTGTATTCAGTGGCAAAGACATTGTCCTTAAGCTCTATCTCACCTACTTTTTTCTTTTCTTTATCAAACAAATCTACAACAGGCATCTTTGCCTCCCCTACTTCTTAATGTAAACGATGCCGCCGGTTGCACCGGGAATCGCACCTTTAACAACAATCGTATTATCGGACGGAACAACCTTAACGATCTCGAGATTCTTGATCGTAACCTGTTCGTTTCCGTAACGACCTGCCATTTTCTTACCTTTCCAGATCTTTCCGGGGTGTACGTTCTGTCCGATAGATCCGCCCTTTCTATGAAACTTGGAACCATGGCTGCGACAACCGCCACCGAAATTCCATCTTTTCATAACACCGGTAAAACCTCTTCCCTTAGTAAATCCGGTTACTTTTACGAATTCACCAGTTTTGAACATATCGACCTTAACTTCAGATCCCAGTTCAAATTCGCTGAGTTCGTTCTCTGTAACTCTGAATTCCTTAAGCTTTCTAAAAACACCTTTTCCAGAATTCTTGAAATGGCCGGCTTCCGGTTTCTTTATGTTCTTCTCTTTCTTGTCGAAACCGAGCTGAACAGCTGTGTAGCCATCCTTTTCGGAGTCTTTTTTCTGAATAACATAACATGGACCGGCTTCGATGACGGTTACAGGCACGACCTTACCGTCTTCTTTGAAAACCTGTGTCATTCCAACTTTTCTTCCTATAAGTCCAGCAGCCATAGTTACCTCTCTGCTTTATAACATTTACCTAATAAGTTTTAATCTCAATCTCTACACCAGCCGAAAGATCGGTCTTCATAAGCTCGTCCATCGTCTGGTTCGTGGGGTTGAGAATGTCGAGAATTCTTCTGTGAATTCTCATTTCAAACTGCTCTCTCGATTTCTTATTTACGTGCGGCGAGCGCAGTACACAGTACTTGTGGATCTTAGTCGGCAGAGGGATAGGTCCTGCAATTCTCGCACCGCTGCGGGAAACTGTATCGATTATCTCGCCAACTGACTGGTCAAGTATTTTGTGATCGAAAGCTTTCAGTTTAATTCTGATCTTGTCACTCACTTCAACACCTCGTACTTACTCAATAATTTTAGAAACAACGCCGGCGCCAACTGTTCTGCCGCCTTCT
>CAZTKP010000126.1:0-2341 GCA_964614215.1 uncultured Spirochaetales bacterium
TTGAAGAATCTGTAATGATCTTCTTAATAAAATCCGTCGTGTCAACTCCGTAAACATTGGAGACACTTTCCATACCAGTTGTGATATCCCTTTTTATATTGAGAAGCAGATCCTGAATAGCTGTAACCATCTCATCACTTAAGCCACCTCCCGAGTATCCGACCTGGAAGATAAAAAAATCTCCCGTGGCGGTTTTTGAATCAGTTTCGTCAGCTATATCTTCCATTCTATCCTGAATAGTATCAAGCAGTTCTGAAGTTAGAGAAGTTCCCATTATTCCAATGAATTTTGAGTTTATAGCATTCATTGCGTCCACCACTTCATTATGATAATGACCTTCATCCGGTTCTGAATCATTCCACTTATATCTGTATGCTGTTACAAGTCCGCCCGTATCACTGAGAAGATCCTTGTTAATGTCATACAAGGCCTCATCCGTCATCATTATCTGAATAGGAAGTGCCGCCTCTCTGAAACATCCTCCACCGATCGTTCCCATCTGACCTGTGCAATCCTGAGGAGCAAAATTAATATCTCTGTAAACATCATAGAAATTGTCAACATCGGCAATACAGGCAAGTGCATGATCCAGACAGTCATCAACATCAAATTCAAGGAGCTCTCCGTCAAAACCATGGCCGCTTGCAACCTGATAAAGTGACTCATACTGAGAATCGATCGAACCGCTTCCAGGTGCCGACATATTTGTAAGTGCAGCCGTCAGTTTTGCTGTATCGGTCGTTACAGGCTGGTTCATGACATGAGGGGTTGAATCAATATGTTTGTATGAAGCGATCGCAAAAGCCGGATCATCAAGAACTGCTTTCACTCCAGGGATTATTGTGTTTGCAATGTCGGCTTTAACAGTATCTATTGCGCTTGCCATTGAGCCCGTCAGATCAAAATGAAAAACTATGTCCGCCTTTTTTATTTCTGTATTGAATTTAAGCTTATCGTTTTTTTCAGGCTCCTCAAAAGGCAGGATCACATAAAACTGATCATCATAGAATTCCGGATCTTTCACAAGCGGATCTGAACCGGCTGCAAGTTCCGTGTTGTCATCAAAACCGTCACCGTCCGTATCAACCTTTGTCGGATCTGTTCCTATCTCGCTTTCCTTTGAATCTGAAAGGCCGTCATTGTCACTGTCTGTATCCAGATAATCCGGGAATCCGTCCTCATCAGAGTCTCTAGGGATATCTACTGTTCCCGCCTCTTCAAGATCAGATATTCCATCTCCGTCAGAGTCATCATCCTTGTAGTTTGAAATCCCGTCCTTATCCGGATCTCTATATGTTTCAGTAAGATCGGGAATTGAATCATTGTCACTGTCAGTATCAAGATAATCCGGTGTTCCATCCTCATCAGTGTCTACACATTCCTGCTCAGGACACTCTATTTCGTCATAGATGTTATCACCGTCACTATCAAGATCACGATAATCAGAAGAACCGTCTTCATCTGTATCTACCGTTCCTTCAACTTCATCAGGAATACCGTCATCATCACTATCTGTATCAAGATAATCGGGAGTTCCATCCTCATCGGTATCAACGGCCACGCCGTTAGGTTTTTCAACATCATCCGGTATTCCGTCTCCGTCACTATCCTTCCACGGAGCATTGTCCGCATCATCCTGCTCATTATCAGGAAGCCCGCTTTCATCTTTTTCTTCATTATCAGGCTCATTATCTGTGATGCTGTTGTCAGGAAGGCCTCCTGTCTGATGATCACTATCTGTCTGAACATTGTCAGGCAAATCATTTCCATCATCCGGATCATCAGTCGTACACGCAGTGAAAATCCCCACGCCTACAATCAGAAAAAACATGTATAAATATCTAAGCATTACTTCCACCCCAATGACACACTTGTTCACTAAACACATCGGATTTTACCAGAGAAAGACAATAAATCAATTAGTTATCTTTTTGATTTTCATAAACTTTTGAACTACTATCTGTCAGATGAACTTCTTTTTCGGAGGAACCATGTCGACTTTTATTATCAAACCGGATTTTTTTAAAGAAAACTTTGAAAATTACATCGTTCTTGACTGCCGGGCAGAGCTTGCCGATCACGATTTTGGAAAACGTGAGTATTCAAAAGAACATATCAAAGGAGCTTTTTTTGTCGACGGAGAAAAAGTTCTTACCGGAAAGATCTCTGAACATGGCGGAAGGCACCCGATGCCTGAAATGGAAGAATTTAGAAAAACAATGGAATCATTCGGAATATCGGATAGTTCAAAAGTTGCGATCTACGGACTTTTCGGTGCAAGAGCGGCGTTTATGCTCAGACTTTTTGGTATTGAAGCCGGATTTATCAGCGGAGACCTTGA
>CAZTKP010000126.1:2441-7515 GCA_964614215.1 uncultured Spirochaetales bacterium
TTTAACTGGCTCGCTCTTAAAAACATCGGAGTTGACTGCTCAATTTACGCAGGATCATGGAGTGACTGGATCAGTTTTGAAGAAAATAGCGATCTAATTTCATCAGGATATTAACATGAGAGTTTTTCATTTTGTACTTGACAGTTTAGGGATCGGCAATGCGCCGGATGCTGATAAATTCGGAGATACAGGCGCTGACACACTGGGACATATTGCCGATAATATTGACGATTTCAATCTTCCCAACTTTGAATTCCTTGGCTTGGGACACATTAAAGATCATCCAAAAATACAAAAGTACCCCGGCTGCGGATGCAGAGTTGCGAAAATGATAGAGCTTTCAGGATCAAAAGATACAAGTGCGGGACACTGGGAAATGATGGGAGTGAAGGTTGACACGGCTTTTGCCCACTTTGATAAAAACGGCTTCTCTCCTGAAATTATGCAGGAATTTGAACAAGTTACAAATAGAGGATGGATAGGCAACTATGCTGCAAGCGGTACGGAAATAATTGAAAAACTAGGGGACGAGAATGTAAAAACAGGGAAATTCATCGTCTACACTTCAGCAGATTCAGTTTTCCAGATCGCTGCACATGTTGAAACAATTCCACTTGAGGAGCTTTACGAAGTCTGTGAAAAAACAAGAGCTTTTCTTGATAAACATATGGTTCTCCGAGTTATCGCAAGACCGTTTGAAGGGACTTCGGGAAATTACACCAGACTTAATTCCAAACGTCATGACTACTCAATGAAACCGACGGGTAGAACCTATCTTGAAGACTTTCAGGAAGCCGGAATTAAAGTAATCGGTGTCGGAAAAATTCCTGATATTTTTGCACATATCGGAATTGATGAAAAAATCCATACAGACAGCAATATGGACGGAATGAAAAAGAATTTTGAACTACTTGATAATGCTCCGGACAGATCCTTCATCTTCACAAATCTTGTTGAGTTCGATGCAGTTTACGGACACAGAAGAGATGCACAGGGCTACTACCGTGCACTACAGGACTTTGACAAGTTTCTACCTGATTTTATTGACAAAATGAATGATGACGACTATCTGATTCTTACGGCCGATCACGGTTGCGACCCAACATTTAAAGGCTCTGATCACACCAGAGAGATGGTTCCGCTCATAATCTATTCAAATTCTCAGAACAGTTTTGAAGACCTTGGAACTTTGGAAGGTTTTATGAACGCAGGAAATAAAATTAAGGAAATTTTCGGGATCTAAGAGAATATTAATGAACATTAAAGATAGATACAACATACACAAGGCAAAAAACGGTAGTGCTGAACATTTTGAAAAACTCGTTAAAGAGCACTACATAACCCTTTACAGGTTTGCTCTTTCTATAACACGTGGAAACACCGATCTTGCTTCAGATGTGCTTCAATCTGCTCTGCTTAAAGCTTTCCGTTCAATTAACTCGTTCAAAGGCGAGAGCAGTTTTACGTCCTGGCTATGGGTAATAATAAAAAATGAATTCATCACCTACTCAAGATCAGGATCAGGCAGGATCGTCGCAAAGTCTTCAAGCATCGAGAACGATCTTGAGGATGAAAGGTCGGAAAGTGCCGAAACATCTATCACTGAGCAGCAGCGGAAAGAAAACCTTTATGCACTAATAGATGAGCTCTCTGAAAAATACAGGGAAGTAATACTGATGGTGGAACTAAGCGGAATGAGCTACGTGGAGACTTCCGAATTCCTTGGAATTCCTGTAGGCTCAGTAAAAAGCAGACTTTCCAGAGCAAAAACAGAGTTAAAGAAACTTATTGAACAGAACAGGGAACTTTTTTGATGGAAAAAGGGTCTAATGAAGTAGGAGGCAGTATGATGAAAAGATCTGTCAGTGACGAACAGCTTGAAAAAATGGTTCAGAAAATAAGCTATAAGGATCATCCATTGCCGGATAATTTTGAAGAAGAACTTCATGAAAAGTTTCTGAGCATATCAGAAAGTCCTCAATCCTCTGGATATTTCCCGATCCCCGTTTCAGTCTTTGTCCTGGCTCTTGTTTTTGCGGCCGGATTTCTTTTCGGAAATTTTTTCAAAGAGATTCCCCACTCCAACGAAAGCGACTCCTATCACAGCGTGATTGCTGATGCCGAGGTGATAACAGGAGAAACTGTGACCGTTAAACTGGTTTACGAAGCTGATACCAATATAAAAAATGTAAACTTCCGCATAGCTCTCCCTGAAGGTCTTGCCTTTTATTCAAAAAACACGGAAATATCTTCTGCAAGATATATTGAATGGTCTGGTGAACTGGAGAAGGGAAGGAATGAAATTCCTTTTGTCGTAAAAGCCAAAACTCCCGGGAAATGGCTTATAAATGCTTCCGCCGTGTATGAAAGCGGAACTCTTACCCATGAAATCACAGTTCTTGCCAACCCGGAGATCACAGAAAACGGGGAGACTGAAAATGCGTAAAACAGTTATAGTCTTTTTCGTTCTTATATTTTCATTCACACTTTTTGCTCAGGAAAAAAAGAAAAAGGATCCGGAAAAACCTAAAGTGAAAACGGGCGTAGAACTGGAAAAAGGGGACAAGGCCCCTGATTGGGACAAAAAGATCCTGAAGAAGAAAAAAATTAAAAAAGCTAAAAAAAATGCTAAAAAGGAAATGAAAAAAATGAAACGGGAACAAAAGCTTGAGAAAAGAAAACGGAAACTTCAGAATCAGCGCAGAAAAAAGTAGCATTATATATTTAATTTTTCTCTTTTTTTGTACTGCTACACTTTCCGCCGCTGAAAATTTTGGCGGATCGGTCTCATTAAACTCTTCGTATGACTCAAATGCCGGCACAAACCTTTCCACAGCAACTACAGGAAAACGCAAATCTTTTGATGGTGATATTTCAGGCGAACTCTCTTCTAATATCTATGTATATCCGTATAAAGGAATCTACTTCGACTATATGAACTCTCTTTCATATACCTTCACAGACAACCAGTACAGCTTTTTCTTTCAAAACGCTGAGATATCCTACGAGTTTGAGTTTGAAAACCTGGATATCATTCCCGGATTTCAGTTCGGTCACACAGTTTATGACTTTTCTCAAGTCTTTAACAGAATTGAGATCGAGCCATATTTTGAAATGATGTTCTATCCTTCAGTTAGTTTTTCAAATTCGATCCGAATATCCTTCACCTATCAGAAACCTTTAGATACTTTAGATATTTTCAATGAAGGCTACGGTTTTTCATTTGATGCAGGGGAACTCCTGTATCTTTTCAGCAAAAAAGGATTTCTGTTTATCAATACGTCTCTTTCCGTCTATGTTCTTCAGGATTCAACTGAAACATTTGAAACGACTGTTGTTGAAAAGAAAAATTCATACCTTTCTTTAGCGCAAGTTTTTAAAATGAAGATCAAAGCCGGTATTTTAGACATCATTCCTGCATTTAATTATGAATTTCTCTATTTTCTTGAAAAAGACTCCTGGAACAATCTGGAAAAAAGACGTTATGACCATATCCTTTCTCCGTCTTTAAGTCTCATCTTAAACTTTACCAGTCATTTTTCTCTGGGCCTTATTTACAAGTACGATAGAAATATCAGCAGCATAGGACCCGAATCGAACGACTACTATGATCTCAGCTATGACAGGCATAGAGTCTTTCTTGAAATTTCATCAAATTTCTGATCAAGGGAACAAAAACAAAAGCTGATTCGTCATATAATATAGAGGCTTGAAAGCCGAACGTTATCCACTTTTTATGGAGGCTGTCATGAGACGTATCAGCGCAATCATTTTAACCGTTTTTATCTTTTCTTCATTTATCTATGCTGAAGAACCTGTAAAATCACAGAAAAAGGAACAGATAAAAAAACAGACGGAAACAAAAGACGGAAATCTTGAGAAAAAGCAGATCAAGAAACAGGAAAAGAAACAGATCAAAACTCAGAAAAAAGAACAGAAAAAGGTTCAGAAGACGCAGCAGAAAAAACTGATGAAGAAAGAAATGAAAGCCGAAAAGAAAGAGCAGAAAAAAGAAAAGAAGAGACTGAATAAAGAGCGCAAATCTTCAGGCTTAAAGGGAAAAACCTCAAAAAAGTAAAAATTTTTCATTCCTACGGAACAAATCTTTTTCCATCTCGTCTCACAATGAAAAGGTTCATTTGTTATTAACTAGGAGGTTATTATGAAAAAACTCTTTCTTATCTTTTTTGTAATGTTTTTTGCTGTACTTTCCTTTTCGTGTTCAGACGAAAGTACCAAGGTTGACGACGAGAACACTGACACTTGGGATCAGACTGCCGATGACAATCAGGAAACTCAGGATGACAACCAGACTTTTGAAGACAATCAGACCACACCGGATGACAGCCAGACCACACCGGATGACAGCCAGACAACCAATGATGACAATCAGACAACCCCGGATAATGAGGTTGATGATGATACTGTCACAGACAAAGAGGTCTCTGATGATGATACCGTTGTAACAGATGAAGATCCTGATGAAGTAGTTCCCGATACTGATGAAGAGATCCATGGAAACGATAAAGGCAACGAGGACAACGATCTTGATATTGAAATTACCGACGAAGACACAGAACATGTTGAAGTTGAATGTCCGGCAGGAACCGTGGGTCTTGCAATAAAGACTTTTTACAACGATGGAACTGACAATGTTACCGGTGGAGGAACTGTTACCAGAAATCCGGCAGGAGATCCAACTGAAGATTCTGAACTTACCTGTTACAGTCTCAACGCGACTGTTTCACTTACAGTAGTTCCTGACACGGGATTTGACTTTTCAAAATGGAAAGGAAGCGGATCTTCCTCAGTTACAGGAACTTATCCAAATTTTTCTGTTACTCTCGGAACTGAAAAAGTGACATTAAGAGCTGAATTTGCTCCGCAGTAGAATTATTCGATTATCTCACCTACCATAATATCCTCCACCAGTAGTTAAATGAAAAAACCTGAGAAATTATAGAGTTTCTAAGATTTCAGTTCAAGAATTATTTTTTAAATGAACATTTTTCACGCAGCGGCTCTCAGTTTATCCATTTATATTTATTTTCTTCCTCTTTGTTTGTGCTCTAAT
>CAZTKP010000127.1:0-7494 GCA_964614215.1 uncultured Spirochaetales bacterium
GTTGTGTCAGGTGGTGAATTTGATAAGAAATATCAGATAACTGTGCCTAGAACTGGAAATTACGAGGTGAAATATTGAAGAGTATATATTTCAATCAGGCAGGTCTTTTACTTAAAAGCCTTCCTCTTATAAATAAATATGATTGTTTTGCTCTTAAAGGTGGCACTGCTATTAATTTTTTTATTAGAAATTTACCACGTCTTTCCGTAGATATTGATCTGACATATCTTCCCGTTGAAGATCGAAAAGCTTCCTTAAAGAATATAACTGAAATAATGAACAGTTTGTCTAGGGATATTGTCAATAGATTCAGAGGTTCAACTGTGACAGCAAAAAAGCTGGATGGAAGCGAGACGATTCATGGTTTAGTCTTCAGATATAATGACTTGACGATAAAAATAGAGCCGAATCTGGTAATGCGTGGCTCAGTTTTTGATCCAGTTGTCATGTCAACAGTGCCTGTTATAGAGAAAGAGTTTGAACAGGTTGTTGATATGAAGGTTTTATCATTGGAGGATGTTTACGGTGGTAAAATTTGTGCGGCCTTGGATAGACAGCATCCAAGAGATTTATTTGATATCAAGTTGTTATTTGAGAACGAAGGGTTTACAGATAAAATAAAGCAAGCTTTCATCGTATATCTTATAGGTCATCCAAGGCCTATGGTAGAAGTTTTAAATCCAAACTTTTTAGATGTTAAAGAGCTTTTTGTTAAGGAGTTTACAGGAATGTCCAGAATAGATTTTTCTTTTGAGGAGTTACTGGAAATAAGGGAAGAACTTGTTATGAACGTGGCTATGAAACTAACCGAAAGAGATAAAGAGTTCCTTCTTTCAGTCAAAAAGGGAAAGCCTGAATGGAGGCTTTGTGATACCCCCCATGTTAAAAACTTCCCAGCTGTAAAGTGGAAACTGTTCAATATACGAAAAATGGATTCTGAAAAACATTTTTGTGCAATTAAAAAGTTGTCGGAATATTTTGAACTTGCTGGAAATTCCCACAAGTTCAATTGTTAGATTAATTTTTGATCTTAACTTTTCCGTCTTTAAATGTAATGGAAAATTCTTGTGACTTATTGAATTGATTGAGTCTTTTGACCATTGATGAGTTTTGTTCGATCATAGCGAATCCTCTTTCAAGCGGGGAGAGAGGATTGTTCTTTTCAAGGTTAAGTTCAAGTTTCTGGAGTTGCTGAAGATCGTTGAAAATACGGTCGTTTATTTTTGTTTTTGCTGACATCAGAAGCTGCTCGGTGCGATAGGAGATCCGTTCAATGACCTGAAGAGGGCTTTTCATTGAAAGCATGAGGTTATCAAGCTGCATTTCAAGTGTATCGAGCTTGGAAGTGACATTTCTTTTCATGGATATTTCATCTGTCAGAAGTCTGTGAAGCATCATTTCTCCGTCAGGAAAAATGAGCTCTGCTGCAGCTGAAGGGGTTGGAGCAGACTTACTTGCAACAAGATCGAGAATTGTTGAATCAGTTTCGTGTCCGACGGCACTTACAACAGGAATTGGACAGTTCGCAACCGCAAGAGCAAGTTTTTCACTGTTAAAGACTTCAAGATCTTCCTTTGATCCGCCACCTCGGCCGATAATTATTACTTCAGCATCAGTTTCAATAAGTCTTTCAAGTGCTGCAACAAGTTCATGTTCAGCTTTTTCTCCCTGAACTGAAGATGGTGAAAGAATAATTTCAGCAGGAGGAAATCTTTTGCGTGCAACTTTAATGATATCGTGTATCGCTGCACCACCTTGCGCTGTCACGATACCGACTGTTTCCGGATAGTGAGGCAGAGGTTTTTTATGTTTTTCATCAAAAAGGCCCATTTTTGAGAGTTTTTCTCTGAGCATACGGAGTTTCAGGGCTGCCATTCCGGCTCCCGCCGGCATAATGAGATTAACTATGAGAGTAATTTCAGTCCGTGGCTCATAAACAGAGATCCTTCCGTAAACAATGTACTCCTCATCATTCCTAAGTTCAGCCTTGTTTATCTTCTGCTGACCTTTAAAAAGTGCGCATCTTATCTGTGAATGTTCATCTTTAAGTGAAAAATAGACATGTCCGGAGTAGGCTCTGCTCAGGTTTGTCAGCTCACCGGTAACGGCTACGAAACCGAAAGCTCCCTCAACCCCCTGCTTAATGTCATTGACAAGAACTGATACGGGAACGGCAATTTCGTTTGTCATTTGGCCTTTTTCATAGCACGCATTTTAAGAACAGCCGGGATGTTCCTGCTTTTCGCTATTTTTTTAAGATCGGAATGTCTTAGCAGATCAAGAAATCTGAGTGCGATCTTAAGAGGAGTTTTCGGATTCATTACCAGGCTGAATTTGACATGGTAACTTTTACTCAGCGATTTCACCTGAGCTATATAGGTTATAACTTCAAGAGGAGCGGCTGCATCCGAAGCTATAGCCGCAACTTCTTTTTCCGTTATCCTCTGGTTGGAAAGAACTGCAAGAGCAACCTGTTTTTTAGGGTCTTTTATAAGTATTTTCCGTACTTCAAGGTTGCCCATCATCGCAGCTTTGATCTTCTGACCCATTGACATGTCATTGAGGAGCTGAATAGTTGTTTTCCTCTTTTCGCTCATTTCCTCGGGGCGCAACCCTTCGAAAGCAGTATCGGAAAGAAGGAAGTCCGGAAAATCAAAGTCGTCCTCTCCAAGCACCATTGGCTCTTCATCTTCAGAGATCTCTTCGGCTTTTTCTTTTTCAGCTTCAGCTTTTTCTTTTGATATCCGGTCCTTTTCCACGTCTGTCAGATATCCGCTCTGCTCTATGTAAAGATCTGCAAGAACTGCACTGAACTGTGCGAAAAAAGAAATGAAATTTTCACTTTCTTTAGCAGAAAAGAGAGTGAAATCCTTATGAGTGATAAGCGTTCTCCAGAATTCCTCGTCTTCAATTGCAAGATAGTCAAAAACCCAATGATGTTTTACTTTTCCTGTTTCAAGCAGAAATATGAAAAGTGAGGCGTCTTTTCTCTGTCCCGCCAGTTTTAGAAGGGCAAGAACAGAGTTTTCAGGAATATCGGCATCAATATGTCTTTTTATCTGAACGTTTTCATAATCTTTAAGCTTTTCAATTGCGGCCTGCCAGACGGTCTCATCATCATCTCCGGCAAAATAGACCATCGCCTTGAGGTATTCGTCGGCTGTAATTGGAATAAGTCCGTCAATAACAGCTTTTTTCTGCAATGCGTTTTGAGCTTTTCTCCACATTACTTTTTACCCCTGTACCTGTTTGCGATATAGTTAAGTCCGTCCAGAGTGAGGTCTCTGTTAAATTCAGATATGTACTTTGATCCAGTCGTTATTGCGCCTGCAAGTCCGCCTGTTGCGATTATTTCAGGTTTGAAAACTATCTGGGCAAGGGACTCTTCGATAACTCTGTCGATCATTCCGATAAACCCGTAGAAAACGCCGCTTTTAAGACCTTCCAGAGTGTTTCTTCCTATTGGATTTTCAGGTCTTGTCAGCTCAAACCTGGGGAGTTTAGCCGTTCCTTTTGAGAGAGCATCCATCGAAAGCAGAATTCCGGGCATGATCGCGCCGCCGATGTAGTGTTTTTCAGGAGTAATTATGTCAATGGTTATCGCAGTTCCTGAATCGACGATGAAAGCGCCGTTCTCATATTTCTCTGAAGCTGCCACAGCGTTTGCAATTCTGTCTGCGCCCACTTCCTTCGGGTTATCCACCTCAAGAAATATACCTGAATCTGTTTTTGATGAAACGAAAACCGGATGGATATCCAGAAATTCAATTGAGAATCTTTCCCAGGCATGATTCCACATAGGAACAACCGAGCTGATAACACACTGGGTAATTTCAGAAACAGTGATACCTGAAAATGACATCAGTGAATGGATCTTTGAGGACAGATCGTCAACAGTCTGAGACCTGTCAGTCGTTATTCTCCATCTCTTGAATATGCAGTTGTCTTTATAAACTCCGATAACCGTGTTGGAGTTCCCGATATCTACTACAAAGTTCATTATCTTTGAGCCTCAAAATTTTTATAAATAACATTAAATTACAAAGCAGAGATTATTGTATTTACACTAGTCTGAATTGCAAGTTTGAGCGAATCTCAAATGAAATTAGAGAATTATTGTGCATCCGCAGCCATTTATATCTATAGGTTCTGTATTTTTGTTTTCACTGTCCGGAAAGTAATCTTCATCATCAGGAAAAGGAGTGTTGTCATTAATTTCATCAGCATCATCAGTATTATCAGACACATCATGATCATTACTCTCCTCATCAGGTTCCTGTTCTTCAGGATCAAATTCTTCTGAAAAACGAATTTGAGCAAGATACGGACTGAGAACTCCCCCCATAGTTATAAAGTCACCACCAACTAAAAGGACATCCTTCTCTTCAATATATTTCATAGTTCTTATCCCCGGATCAAGATCAAGATCATATTCCGTCCACTCTGTTCCACTGAGTTTCCACAACCTGTGTCCGATAAACTGGTCCATATCATCTTCTTTAATGCTGAGCATGAATATTTCATCATCTGAGGTTATTGTGAATGTAAATGGCTGATGTCCCAGCTTTTGCCATTTATCGTTCTCATATTTTTCAAGAGCTGTCCATCGGTCCTGAAATTCCGGTGGCCATGGACGTTGATATCCAATTATAAAAACTGGAATATCCCCGGATGTTACTTCAACCTGATATGCCATGTCCGGCATACGGGCTTCATTGAATTCTCTTTCCTCCATATGTACCCAGGACTTGCTTTTTTTGCTCCATTTTGCAATGTCCCGGGAATCCACTCCTCCAACTTCAAAAAAACTTCCGGTGACATAGAGGTTATCTTTGCTGTCAACTGCTGTTGAAGTCAAACCTCCCAAAAAACTACTTGTAATCCCAGCTCCGAGAGCTTCCCACTTATTTCCATTCCACATTGCAAGGCCACTCACTTTTACATTTCCTGCAGTGTCAAAATTGCCCGCAGTATAAACTCCTCCGGAAGAATCAAAGGATAGTGAAGATACTGAACTGTTTAAACCTGACCCTAATGCGTTCCATTTGTCTCCATCCCAGATTGCAATATTTTTAGCTTCAACTTCACCTGCCATATTGAAATTTCCACCCACAGCAATATTTCCGTTACTGAAAATATCAATTGAACGGATTGTTCCGTCTGTTCCTTTTCCAAGTGCATCCCAGGAGGATCCATTCCGACGGGCAAGATAATTTGCTTTTCCATCTCCAACGCCAGAGAACCTGCCGGCAATAAAAATGTTTCCTGATCTGTCAGTTTCAATGTTATCAACATAGTCATTTAAGCCTAAAGCAAGAGGGACAAATTCTGATCCATTCCATTTTGCTATGTTCTTTGAGGCGGATTTGCCAGCTGTCGAAAAATGTCCTCCTGCATAAATATTTCCTTCTTTATCCTGAGCTATGGTGTAGATATCTGATGACTTTCCCAAACTGGTCCAGCTTTCTCCATCCCACTTTAACAGAGAGTCAGTTTTTTCTGAATTCATTTTATAGATACTTCCTGCAATGTAGACATTTTTTGAATCAATAACCAGAATAGATGAGGGTGTGCCTCCGTCAAAGGTGGCTCCAGTTGATGTCCATTCCGATCCGTTAAATATTGCAAGGCCGCTAATTTCTTTTTCGTAAATACGTGTGAATTTTCCGACCGCATATATCCTGTCATCTTCATCAACTGCTATTTCAAGGATACTGTCGTTAAAGGTGCCTTCTATGTCAGTCCATTGCGAACCGTCCCAAACGGATACATTAGCATTAGTTTCATCTCCATTTTTAAAGTTTACACTTGCAGTTATTTTTTCCGGAGATACAAAGTCAATAGATGAAATCGATCCTTCAATTCCACTGGCAAAAGCACTCCATTTGTTTCCATCCCATTTGGCAAAATTACCAGTTTCAACAGAGTCCACTTTTAAAAAAGATCCGGCTATGTAAAGGTTGCCTGAAAAGTCTGTTTTCATGGCGGAAATATATCCTTCAGTTGTTTCTCCGATCTTTATCCATTCCGTGCCGTTCCATTTAATGATATGCTGATTCTGATAGTTGCCATCCTGAATGTAGCCGGCAACATAAACGTTCTGTGAATTGTCTGTACAGATATTTAGGCCTATCTCATTAAAACCATTTCCTACAGAACTCCATTCTTTTGTGTCAAGGTGCATCTTTGCAACGTGGTTTGCCACTATATTTTTAACAAAGGAAAACCGACCTGTTATGTAAAGATAGTCCCCTTGAATAATAGAAGCGACAACAGAATCATCAGTTCCCGGAATATCCCCCATTGACACAACTTCAGCTTTTTCTTCGGCAGCATAAATGTTTAAGAAGAAGGTAAGTATAAAAATAATTGAAATTGCCCGCATATCGTTACTCTGAATTGTTAAATCCTTAGTTATCTTATTTGATTAGGTCGACTAAGTCAAGCGGAAAAGGAGGGGTTATTCACCGTAAAAGAATCTAAGAGCTTCAAACATGTAGAAGTGGTCGAGTGTTCCGGCAGTTTCGCGGACTGAGTGCATTGCCCACATTGCGTTTCCTACATCAATTCCCTTAATTCCGAGAGCTGCTGTGCTCATTGGTCCTATTGTGCTTCCGGAAGGCACATCTGATCTGTTAGCCATTTTCTGAAAAGGAACGCCTGCTTTTTCACAGATTCTTTCAAACTCCGCACTTGTCTGAGATGTCGTTGCGTACCTGAAAGTTGCGCTCATTTTTATTACCGGACCTTTGTTAAGCAGCGGCATGTAGGCTGGATCATGCTTTTCCTTAAAATTCGGATGAACTGCGTGAGCTCCGTCGGCACTTACAAGAAAACTGTTTGAAATTGCACGGAAGTAGTCATCCTTTCCATTTGAAGTAACTGCAACGATCCTCTGAAGTGTTGAAGCCATGAAATTTGAATCAGCACCCATCGGTGTTTTTGATCCGATCTCCTCATTGTCGTAAAATGCTGCAACGGTTGTAGCTTTCGGTGCATCAACTACAAGGAATGATTTGAGAATTGCGTGGCACATCTGGAGGTTGTCAAGTCTGCCGCAACTGAAAAGCTCTTCATTCATTCCCGTAAATGTTCCCTTTTGCAGATCGACAGCATAAACATCCATTGAATGAATGTTCTTTTCGTCTTCTTTTATTTCTTTTGCGATGAGATTTTTAAGAACATTCTCTTCTTTGCTGTCAGCACTCAGAATTACCTGAAAATGATTCTGTGCATTGAACTCAAAACCTTTATTCGCTTCACGGTTAAGATGAATTGCAACGCTTGGAAGGACTGCGACAGGTTTGTTGATGAAAACGAATTTCGGATGAAATTTTCCAGCTTTCTTTACCATGACTCTTCCGGCAATTCCCAGATCCCGGTCAAACCAGGTGGTAAGAAGCGGTCCGCCGTAAACTTCCGTTGCAACTCTTACGCACCCTGCCGATTTGTTCTCACTTTCAGCCTTGAGCTTTAAAAGAGGGCTGTCAGTGT
>CAZTKP010000128.1:0-5073 GCA_964614215.1 uncultured Spirochaetales bacterium
GAAAAAACAGACCGGTCCTGCATTATCAGACTTACCTGCTCGTTAACTATCTTTCCGCGCTTTGCATCGAGATAAAGCATCTTAAAAACAAGGAAAAAATAGTCGTCAAAAGATTCCATCTTCGGTCTCTGATTTGTGTTGAGAACATCTTCCAAAACCAAAGGATGAACACTATTCAACCCTCCAAATTCATTTATCTTTTCGACATCATGGAGCCCGATAGCATCAAACCAGCTAACACCTTTCCCGCCGCCTGAAGCAGAATCTTCACTGAACTGAGGAAGCTCCTTTTCCTCAAGAATTTCACTGTCATATTTTATCAGCGAAAGTTTGAACTTTTCCGACCTCTTTTTTCCGACGAAAACGAAACTTCCCGGAACCATCCCCTTTTTTTTAGAAATACTCATAGTCACCTCCATGAATTTCGGGAAATTATATCTTAAACGTCGGACAAATCAAAAAAGAAGATTATTGAATCTTAGAACTTATACCCGGCACCAAGCAGAATATAAAAAGCACCATTATACATATTAACATCCCTGTCTTCATCAAGAGCAAGGAAGCTTATATTCATGCGGACATCGGCAGAAACATAGATATTCTTGTTTATGTGAATGAATGTCTCAGCACCGAAAAGAATACCGAAATCAAAAACTGCAAGATCATCACGGTTCCTCTCATCAGTTTCAGTCTTTGTCCCCAGAACGTTAGTTTCACCTTTTATCCTCGCATCAACAAGGAAAGAGAAATTAAACCCTGCATAAGGCTGAATAGTTACGATCTTCACAGGAAAAAGACCTTTCGCAATTAAGGGAACAGAAAGATAGTGGAGGTGCTGTCTTCCCTCCGCAGTAATAGCTCCGTTTGCTATAACCATTTCACCCGAAGCACCCTTGAACTCATAGTTGAATTCAGCCTGAACTGCGAAGTATTTGATCGGAGAGAACATCCCGTAAATTCCAAGTGATAATCCTCCGGCAGGATCGTAATCATCCGCATCGTCACCATAGAGAAACACTGGTCCCGGTCCGATCTTTCCACCAGCAGAAATATCAAGTGCTGACAAACTTCCGCAAAGAAGAACAGCGGCAAGTAATATTAAAATCTTTAACCTCATATCAACCTCCGACACATTAAATTACAACAAGTGAACATCCATCATTTTCATCAATTTTTTCAACACCTTGAGCCTCATCATCTAAATCATTATCAGTTGAAGTCTCATTATCGGTTTTATCTTCATTCTGATCTTCGTCGTTAGTGAGATTCCCTTCATCCATTTCAGCTTCATCAGAGTTTTCAACAAAATTATCAACACTGGATTCATCTAAAAATTCATCTGTAATTTCTATATCATTTTCTGTTTCTACTTCATCTAAAACTTCATCTTCATCAGGGTATTCAGAATCATAATAATCATCATCTGTAGGATATGCATCCGATTCACATTTCTTCATATTCTGAAACTCTTCAGAAGTTATATTAGAGATGTTAGATGAATTCACACAATCTGAAAAATATTCAGGAATAACTATTGTATTGTAATTTGAACAATTACAGGCAAATTCATAGCAGTCGTAGGGAATAATGTAAGTCCATTCTCCAGGCGGCACACATTCTTCAGCAGCAATAAAATATTCATCGGTTCCCTCTACATCAACGATTTCAAACTCATGAATATCTGCCCATTCATCATTTAATCTTCTTGCCCTGAAAATTAATCCCGAAGGCTTGTCTATACTATTAACGGCCGAATATTCCGAATACTGGAGAATAACTCTACCTTCCTGAGTCTCATCAATTTCAAGCAATAATTCAATAGGCGGTGCACAGTTGGCAGAAACAGAAAAGCTGAGAAATATAAAAAAACTAAAAATTAAAAACCTCATATCAACCTCCAAGATCTGTCTGAAACGTCTCTTTAGTTATCAAGTTTCTTGAAATTTATTAAGTATTTATACGTTTTGAACATTTTATCGTTTTCTGCTTTCAATCATTTGTTCAAATTCCCAGACAGTAAAATGCTTTATTCCGTTTCTGTTACCAAAGCTCATTTCATCAAGAGAAACAACAAATTTTTGAAAGTTATCGTTAATATTTTCAAGATTTCCGAACTCTCTTTCAACAACTTCCTCATTTGCCAGAAGATATGCTGCCTGAATATAGATCTTTTCTCCGTTTTTCTCAGCTATGAAATCAATTTCACGCCCCCCTATCTGTCCTGTAAAAACTTTAAATCCGTTTCTAATTAAAGAAATATAGACAATATTTTCAAGATACTTTCCCCTCGCCGGATCAAAAGACGAGTGTAAGAATGACTTAAAACTGATATCATTTATGTAGTATTTTTTTTCTCCTGAAAGGATTTTCTTTCCTTTTATATCAAACCTTTCCGATTCATGAATGAAAAACGCATCTATAAGATATTTTATATAATTACCAACTGTCTCCACATTAGTTTTATATCCGTTGGATTTCATGTAGTTAGAAATTGAGTTGACTGAAATAAAACTTCCCACAGAATCTGTAATAAATCCAACTATTCTGTCAAGAAGATAAGTGTCTCTAACTCCATATCGAGTGACAACATCTCTTAAAATAATTGAATCTTTTAAAGCTCTTATATAGTTCAGACGGGTTTCATTATCTTTTATAAAAATAATTTCCGGAATTCCACCTGTCTTCATGTATTCCAGATACATTTTCTTATCCTGCTCTTTATTTAAAGATTCACAGAATTCAATAAAACTGAAAGGATAAACATTAACCGTTAAATATCTTCCACTAAGATAAGTTGCCAGTTCGCCGGACAACATGTGTGCATTGGAACCTGAAATAAAGACTTCGTACTCTGTAACATAATCCTGAGCAAATGAGTTTACAGCTTTTTCCCAACCTTTTATTTCCTGAACTTCGTCAAGAAAAAGATACACTTTGCCTTCAGGCTTCAATTTCTTTCTATATTCATTTACAGCATTATAAAGTGATTCACTATCAGAAATCCACTTCAATTCTTCGAATTCCTTATTTATGTAAAGAATGTTTTTTTCAGCAACTCCGGAATCAATAAGATGCTGCATTATCATCCTTAGAACAAAACTTTTTCCTGATCTTCTCTGACCCAGAATAACTTTTACAAGCTTATTTCCAATCATCGGCGTTATCTGTTTAAAATAAAAATCTCGGAAAAAACCGCACGGAATTTCCTCTCCATTCCAGAAATTATACTTTTTCAAACTTTCAAACATACCTGAAACCTCATGCAAAATTCACATCAATTTCAAGTATACCTGAAACTAGAGCGCTGTAAAGCAAAAGTTTCAAGTGTACCTGAAGCCATCTAAAACTTGAAAAGATTTTTATTACGAGATATCTTTATTTCAGTCATTTGAAAAACTTAGAGGGAGGGATCAATGAAGGTAAGAATTCTTAGAAAAAGCACAAAATGCGACGCGGCTATTCTGATGCTCACAGACATTAAACAGCTGGAAAAGTTCAGAACACTGGACAAGGGCGTTAGAAAAGTCGTAGAGAAAGCTGTGAAGGAAGATAAGTGGAACTTCGATGCAGGTGAAATGAAGTTTTTAAGGATTTTCGGCGAAAATATCACAAATCTTATGCTTTTCGGACTTGGAAGACCCAAAGACCTCACCTACGAAAAGATTAGAAAACTCACTGCAAAAGCATACGGAAAACTTGACGGCAAACCTGCAAAACTATCTATCTTTATTCCGGAAATGAGAGGAAAAAAGTATCCTGAAACGGTAAGAGCAGTTGTGGAAGGACTTATGCTTGCGGACTACTCCTTTGAAAACTATAAAAAGAAGGGGAAAAAAGGTGTAAAGGAACTTCAGCTCAACACATTTTCAGCCAAAGCTGACATTCAGGATGCGGTGACGGAAGCTCAGACACTTGCCGAGTGCACAAATATCGCAAGAGACCTCGTAAATGAACCTGCAAACGTTATGTTTCCAGAAAGACTCGCCGAAGAATCCGTTAAACTCGGCAAAAAATACGGTTTTGAAGCAGAAATAATTGACGAAAAAGGAATTGAGAAACTCGGAATGGAGGCATATCTCGCCGTTGCAAGAGCAGCTGAAAAAAGACCGAGACTCATCGTGCTTAAGTACATGGGAGATCCCAAAAGCAAGGAAATAACCGGACTTGTCGGCAAAGGCCTCACCTACGATAGCGGCGGACTTGCACTTAAACCCGCAACAGGAATGGTTGCAATGAAATGTGATATGGGCGGATCAGCGGCAGTTATCGGAGCTATCAGTGCAATTGCGGCAATGAAAATCAAGGTCAACGTCATCACCGTTGTAGCGGCGTGCGAGAACAGCATCGGTGGAAATGCCTACCGAAACGGTGACATAATCGGTTCAATGGCAGGAAAGACCATCGAAGTTCTTAACACAGATGCGGAAGGAAGACTCACACTCATCGATGCTGTGACCTACGCCATCAGAGAGCAGAAAGTAACAAGAGTTGTTGATGTTGCGACACTTACAGGTGCAGTTCTCGTAGCACTTGGAAACTCAACTACAGGTGTTGTTTCAAATGACGATAAATTCTATAAAGAACTTGAAAAAGCTTCAGAAGCTTCCGGAGAACAGGTGTGGAGACTTCCTCACTATGAAGAGTATTCCGACATGCTCAAATCACACATTGCTGACCTTAGAAATATCGGAAAAGCCAGAATGGCAGGAACTATCACAGCTGGACTTTTCATCAAAGAGTTTGTAGAAGACAAACCCTGGCTTCACCTTGATATTGCAGGAACAGCCTGGAGAGACGGAGCGGAATCATACAATGCCATCGGTGGAACAGGTGCGGGAGTCAGACTCCTTTATGAACTGATGAAAAAATAGATCTATAGACTTTTCAGAGTTTCTTCAAGCGACTTCACTTCACTTCTTAAAATTGAGTACATATCAACATCATGATGTTTTCCCCGGTGAAAGACAGCACTGCGTAGAACGCCCTCCTTTTTAAGACCGACTTTCCTGAAAACACCCTCACTTCCCTTGTTTCCGGAAATGAGAGTTGCCTGAAGCCTTTCGATCTTCTTTG
>CAZTKP010000128.1:5173-7476 GCA_964614215.1 uncultured Spirochaetales bacterium
TCACTTCCCTTGTTTCCGGAAATGAGAGTTGCCTGAAGCCTTTCGATCTTCTTTGACTCAAAAAGATAGGCAACGAGAATTTTCAGGGCCTCTGTAATATAACCTTTTCCTCTATCATCCTCTCTGTAAATAATTGCTCCAAGCTCATAACCATCCAGATACGCAGCAGTTTTAAAAAATCCGATATTACCCAGGATGCGCCCCTTCTTATCAGCTACAATCAGAAATCCCGAATCAGCATCCCAGAAACCGTTCTCTTCAAATCTTTTCTTTTCCTTAACAAGTGGCCGAAAACCTATGGGATAGTAATCACCACGACTCAGGACATCACTGTAAAGCTCATTTATAACAGCAACCTCATCTTCTTTGACAAGTCTCAGATCAACGTTTTTTCCTTTAATCATTTTCATCTCCTCGAAAATAGTTCGCTTTATAAATTTATAATTTTTAGATATTTTTACAAGTTTGATATTTCAGAAAAAGGCTCTTGACTCCATGTTAGTAAAAAAATATACTGGGCCGATTTTAACTTGAGTGTCAGGAGATATTTATGGCAGATCTGGAAAACATTGTAACTAAACTGAACCGTTTCGGATTCAATAAGCTCGAAGCAGAGGTGTATATAACCCTTTTAAAAGATTCGCCTTTAACCGGATACAGACTCGCCCAGATCCTTAACAAAGCTGCAGCAAACACCTATAAGGCTCTTGAATCACTGGAGAAAAAGGGAGCCGTCATCGCTGAGGAAACACCTACGATGAAACAGTATGTGGCCATTCCGATAAAAGACTATATGGATCAGGTGGAGTTCACTTTCGTTAACGACAGAAACTATCTTGTCGATGCACTGAGGGACATTGAGAATCCTCTCTCCGGAGACAAGATATACATGCTTCAGACTCTTGATCAGGTCTTTGAGAAATGTACTAAAATGCTTGAAAGTGCAGAATGCTGTGTAATAGTCGATGCCTTCCCGGACATGCTCAGGAAGATACTTCCTGAACTTGAGAAAGCCGCTGCAAATAACGTGAATATAGTTGTCAACGCCTACGAGCCTGTTGAAGTTAAAGGCTGTCATGTCATCGTTAAGAGCAACGCCCGCAAAGTACTTTCTCTGTGGAGCGGAGACTGGATGAACATTGCTGTTGACGGCAAGGAATATCTCATTACGGCAGTTGAAAAGGACGGTGCCCTGCAGCATGCTATCTGGAGCAATAGTCCGTATCTTTCATTCTTTGTCTTTAACGGGTTCAGATATGAAATGATGTACAGTGCTCTGGCTGGTCAGGCTGAAAATATCAAAAGAGAAGATATAATTGAAAAGGCTGTCGAGAACGTGAACATTGATGTTGCTGCTCTTCCAGGGTATATCACAATGCTTGAAAGACTGGGCAAAAAGAGCTAGTTTATCTCCTTTATTTCCTCAAAAAGTGTTCTTATCTTCTTTCGTGACCTTTCCAGAGATTCTGTTATCTGTTTTCTTATATCTCCGAAACCGTCATCAGTGACAAGACGTATCGAGACGAACTGTTTTCTGAACTCATGTACGACATTACGAAATTTCAGAGTTTCCATCGTAAATATAATGGGCATGTCATGTCTGTCTGTCCAGTCGTAATCCTCACCGGTGAAAACAGAGTCTCCTCCAGTCACTCCAGCTACAGGAAGCTCAGTCATCTTTCCACTCGTTCCGAGAATTGTTCCGTCAAGACCGATAAATGTAGTACATTCATAAAGCTGACCTATGGAACTTTCCGTGACGTTTGCCGCACTTCCGAATTCTATGATGCAGTTATATTCAGGATACTCAGACAGGACATATCCAAGAGTTTCAACGCCTTCGATTCCTATTCCGGTACGAAGGATCGAAGTATTCTCGTCAATAGAAACAGGAACGCCCTTCTCAGTTTTAACAGGAAAAGGATTTTCATGTCTAAGAGGAAAAACTATCAGTTTCATGAGTCGCCTCCGCTTCTTTTTCCACGGTAATGTTCTCTCAGTTCAAGCAGAAAAGATCTCGCAGGCTCGAACAGATAATCTCTGTATGTCCATGGAAGTTCCTTTATCACATTCTTTTTCCCGAACATCAGCGTTACCTCTGCAAAAACTCCGTCACCCAGATAGATCCGATGACTGTAGTTCTTTCCTGTTGCAAGGATAAAATTCTCAAGCGTGAGCAACCCCGGATCAAGATTTATCATCCTGTTCCCGTCTTCAGCATGCTCCTTCTCCAACTCGACACAGTAAACTTTCACATCCTTCAGAAACGATCTGTCAACTGTTTTCTCAAAACTGTAGATAAT
>CAZTKP010000129.1:0-1412 GCA_964614215.1 uncultured Spirochaetales bacterium
CTCCAGTTTTATCTGTCTTTTTGCCAGATAGTTATAAAAAAATGATGAAAAAATATTTGAAAAAGCTATTCCTGCAAAAACTCCCAGCGGTCCGGCGAGCTTTCCTCCGACATAGGTGATCGGAACTGCCAGAGCAATGGTTCGCACAAAGTTGAGACCGGCTGTAAAAAACGGTTTGTGAAGACCGTTAAGCACATTTGCCGACATGATCGAAACTCCGATAGCCGGATATGCGATCGCCATGAACAGAAGGTAGATGTTTATATAGTCGATAACGACCGCTTCCTTACTGAAAAGGGCTGCAATATCGGATTTAAAGAAAAAGAACATGGTGAACATAAAAACGCCCCAGATCAGCGAAAAGATATTAGCCTTATCAAGAGCTTTCTTTATTCTTTCGATCTTTCCCGCTCCGAAGTTCTGACCTGTGAAAGGAAGCATCACACTTGAAAGTGCGAAAATGACCATCAGGGCAAGCATATCGATACGTCCGCCCGCTCCTGCCGCTGCGACTGCCGGATCACCGTAGGCAGAGATTATTCTTGTGATTATCGCCATGGATATCGGCGTGAGCATCAATGAAAAGGAAGACGGGATCCCGAGATTGAGTATTTTCTTCCATGAATCCATAACTTCAGCAAATTCAGGGACTTTCGGATCGAACATCTTCATCTTGAAATGCATGTACGAAAAGGCGAGTGTGGTCGAGATGATCCTTGAAATTATGGTTGCGACAGCCGCACCTTTTATCCCCATTTCAGGAAAGATCCATATTCCGAAGATGAAAAGCGGGTCCAGGATCATGTTGACAACTGAAACTCCCGCCATGATAAGTCCCGGAGTTTTAGTGTCACCTGTTGCGCGGATGGCGTTGTTAAGCACCATGGGAATTGCTCCCAGAGGAAATCCCAGGAACCAGATGGTCATATAATCTATAACTAATTCCAGCGTTGAACCTGTTGCTCCCAGAGAAGAGAAGATGAGTCTCGAAAATATCAGCCCCAGAGAACTTAAAATGACTCCGACGGTAATTACCAGCAGAAAACAGTCGGTCGTATATCTTCTTACTTTATCAAAGGATTCTTCGCCTATAGCTTTGGAGATCACGGCACTTGTCCCCATCCCCAGACCGAACATGAAGTGATTTACAAGCATGATAAGAGGAAAGGTGAAGCTCATTGCGGCAAGCTCGCTCGTTCCCAGCTTTGACACGAAATATGTGTCCGTAAGATGGAACACCGTCATCGTGACATGTCCCACCAGCATACCCATGGTCATTGTAAATAAAGTTCTTCCGACAGGTCCGCTGGTCAGTGCCGCTTTTGAGTCTTTCATTGATCTCCTGCAACAGAAAAAAGACGTTTGACGCTATCAGAATTAATAATTACAGGCAAGGTTTTTAGGGAATTTGA
>CAZTKP010000129.1:1512-7465 GCA_964614215.1 uncultured Spirochaetales bacterium
TTTCCGCCATTATCCAGCAACCTCTTTTTTAACAGTTCTCTTGCCAGCACAACTTCCCTTGTTCTTCCGACCCTTAAGGCATCAACCATACACAACAGTTCATAGTATTCAGGAAAATCCATACAGATCTCGGGAATAGTTCTGTATAAAGGCTGAATTTTCATTCCTCTTGCCGTTCCTTTTGAATAACTCCAGACGAACTGATCAGAAGATGAGGCTATCAGATCATTCAGCGGAGGTCCTGAATGAGAAGTCGGAATCCCACGGGCAACATGGCCCGGAACAACAGGAAAAACATACTTCAGACCATAGATTAGAAAGTCATAAAATCCCTGTCTGAAAATTGTTTTGTTCTTAGAATCGATCAGTTTAGCAATACCACTTCTGTTTATTGATTCTGAAACTTCTGACTGACTGATCTTCAATGATTCAGCAATCTCGGCAACCTTATAAGTTTTTTCCGAATATTCACTTATAAACAGAAGTATTACTACATCCTGAGGTTTCATTCCTTTGTGTTCTTTCATTTCACAGCTCCTATATCTCATTTCGCGATATGCGATATTGCTCCATACTAACTTATTTTCATTAACAATTCAAGCTTTTTGTCAAAAAGGTTTTTTCATAACTATAAACTTTAGTTTGACAGACAGGACATGGCTTTTTAGAATAAGACTGTGTGTTCTGTTCTATGGAGTCTATTTTGAAACACTTTCTCATTATTCTTTTTCTGATCCCGCTATCAGCAGCTTTTTCATGTTCTTCCGGCAAAAAAGAGACCATCAGAAGCCGTCATCCCGACAACACTCCGGAGATAGGTTCAACAGAGGTGCTCGGCGGAGATACCGTCGCAATACGGGGTTATACCGGAGATCATGAATTCAATACAAAAATGAAGCTCATAGATCTTGAGATCATTGACTGCTATAAACAGTTCGTTCCTGGGGGAAACGCTCAGGAAGTTATTCTTAACCTCAAGATCGAAATAGACAACTACGGCTCTATTCAGTTTCTTGACTATAACGTGAAAAGCGATCTTGAAAAAAAGGTCGCCAACTGTGTTCTTGGAGATGTTGAGAGCCTTACATTCAGGCCGGGAAACATGCGAGAGGTGGACTACAGACTGGTATATAAGCCTGTGAAATCAAAGAAGAAAGTCATCTCCAGAACAAGCAGCAAAAGATCCAGAATGATCAAGGCCCTTCCCGACATGTCCATATTTAAAAAATGCTATGAGGCAGCCCTTGAAAGAAATCCTCACTCAGGCGGAAGCTTCACTATCAGCTTCAAGATCACTGAGAAAGGCAAAGCGGTGGATGCAACCATAGTCGAAAGCTCTTTTCAGAATACTGATGTCCCTCTCTGTGTCGTGAAAAGACTTTTAAAGACATACTTTCCCGAAAGCGATGTCGAGGATAAGGTACAGATAAAGTTCAAATACGGAACGACAGCTCCGGCAACCCAGTCCATCCGTGATCGTAAAAAAACAATGGATATTGATCTGTAGGCTCTTTTAAAATCTTTACTTTTTTCTCTCTTAAATTTATAATTTCCCGTAATTTTTAGACAGGAGGTTTCCATGTTAAAGTTTTCCAGAAGATGTTCAAGATGCGGTGTTGTTGAATCTGCAGAAAAATGTAAGGAAAGACATTTCCTCAGTTCTTTTAACGAAGTTCTTTGCGACGAATGCGTTGCAAACCTGATTGAAAAGGGACAGATTACTGAAATTAAAGACGATGAAGGCAACGTAGGTTACAAACAGAACCTTGAAAACATCTATCAGAGGATCATTGAGCTTGAAGAGGAGAACGAGAAACTTGAAACTCAGAAATATAAGAACAAGAGAATGCTCAGACGTCTCGAAAGGATCAAAGATTTCGTTGAGATGAAGACCGACGAAAGAGAATAGTATCTCCCGGATCAGGTGTAAAAAAAACCACTTGACACTAAACTTTAGCCGTGTATATTCCACGACCGTGTTCCGGTCTTAAAAAGTGGAGTAAACTATGATCTTAAAGAAAAAAACGGAAAAATTCTTTACCGATAAACTATATTCGTTCAGGTGGTTCAGATCTTACCTCCTTATCATTTTCGGATCAATGATCATGTCTGCAGGTTTTGCATTTTTTGCAGATCCTTTCAAGATAGTTCCGGGAGGAGTTTACGGTACTGCAATCGTTATTCACCATATTTTCGGTCTTCCGACAGGTACCGTGGGCCTTATCATCAACATTCCGCTTTTTCTTCTGGGGATATGGATCCTGGGTCCGAGATTCGGCACAAAAACATTTGTGGGAACTATTCTGACTTCTGTTTTTATCGACTTTTTCAACAGTCTTGATTACGGATGTCCTATTGATGACATTATGCTTGCAAGCATTGTGAGCGGAGTGCTTATAGGAGCGGGTCTGGCACTGATATTTAAGTCAAAGGCAACAACCGGAGGAAGCGATATTATCGCCCAGATCGCGAATAAATACACTAAGTTACCAATAGGTCAGCTCCTGATAGCTATTGATTCTGTAATTGTTTTTATCGGAGTTGCCGCATTTAAGGACCTCTCGCTTGCTCTCTATGCATTTATTACGATTTTCATTACCGGAAAAGTTCTTGACGGAATACTTCTTGGAGGAAGTCACAGAAAGGCCGTTTTCATTATTTCAGATGAGAACGAAAAGATCAGAGAGTTCATACTGAAGAGACTTAATAGAGGCGGAACATTTTTCAATGGTCAGGGAATGTATCACGGGAACGAAAAAAGGATCATCTACACAGCTGTTTCACGCCGTGAACTTGCAGCTCTGATGGATTTTGTAAATGATGTTGACAAGAATGCCTTTATGTCTGTATTTGATACAAATCAGGTTTACGGAAAAGGTTTTCTGACTCTGGAAGAAGATTAATCCTTTCTCTTAAAGGAGATCGTTATCTCCATTTCCTCTAATGTGCTTTTCAGGAGCTCTTTTTTATCTATCTTGCTGAGCTCTTTTCCAACTTCATCAGAAAGTTTTGAAAAGAATTCCTTTTTCAGTTTTCCGCTCTGATCAGCAAGCTGCCTGACGATCTCACCCGCGAGCTGTTTTGTGAACTTAAGATCGAAGTTCTCTGCGATCGCATCACGGATCTCATTTGAGAAAGGGACCCTGTCAAGTATCTTTTCTACTATCTTCCCATTCATCCTGCACTATCTCCATTTTAAACGGACAGATCTTCTCTATTCTCTGACCTATGAAATTTTCACGCTCTTCTTCGAGCATTCTCTGGATAACAGACTTTTCCTCCTCGAAGATAGAACTGTTCTCGATGATCTCTAACGTCGGAAAGATCACGAAAAGTCTCTTTAACGCTTCTTTATGAGGAACATCCAGGTCTTCTGAACTATGCGTCCCCCTTTCCCAGAAAATAATATCCAGATCAATATTCCTGGGCCCTTTGTCAACTGTCTTTACCCGCCCCATCTCGTTCTCTACATCTTTCAGTTTCACAAGAAGTTCCTGCGGCTCAAAATGTGAATCGGCAAGAACCGAGATGTTGAAAAAATCAGCCTGAGAGACTTTTCCGACCGGTGAGGAACAGTAAACGCTCGAACATTCCTCAATACTGATACATTTTTCTTCAAGCAGACTTACAGCTTTTTTAAGATTTTTAAGACCGTTACCGACATTTGAACCTAGAGATAGCATGTACTTCATCTTCAACCCTGAAATCTGTTCTCAAACTCCGAAAGATCTTTCATATCACAAGCAAAACAAGCTCTGAACCAGCCTTCTCCCGCAGCTCCCAGTATTGACCCGGGGGTTACTACCGTGCTGTACTTCTCCATCATGTGAAGAGAAAATTCCATTGAGGTAAACCCCGGAGGAACTTTCGCCCACACGTAAAATGTACTCTCAGAATTAAAATATTCAATACCTTTTTTATCAAAGATGCTCTTTAATTTCGATCTGTTCAAAGTATAGAACGCTCTCATTTTCTCAAGATACACGTCAGCATTGTCAAGAATTGCAGCGCCTGCAGCCTGTACCGGGCCGAAAGGAGAAGAGCCGCGAATGGACTTTATTTTCACTAAGGATCTTATGATATCAGCGTTCCCGGCCGCAAAACCGATCCTGAATCCTGTCATGCTGAAAGTTTTTGAAAGAGAGTGGAATTCAATGACCCTTTCCATTGCTCCGTCAATTTCTAAAAGCGATATATTTCTTGTTTTTTCATAAACTTCAGAGTAGGCCATGTCTGAAACTATTGCCCAGTCATATTTTTGCGCAAGTTCAAAAAGATCGCGCACAAAATCCCCGTTCAGCACTGCGCTTGTCGGATTGTTCGGGTAGTTTATATAGACAAACTTCGTCTTTTGCTTAATGTTTTCAGGCACTTCACTAAAATCAGGCAGAAAACTGTTCTCAACTCGAAGCGGCAGATCAAAAACATTACCACCGCAATCTCTTACACCCGGAGCTATTGCGGGATAAGATGGAGAAGGAACAATTGCATAATCTCCCGGGTCGATAAAAACTGCTGAAACTCTGAAAAGTGCCTCTTTTGATCCGATCAGAGCCGTTATTTCCGTTTCAGGATCAAGGTCAACACCGTGCTGACGTTTCATCCAGCGGGCAACAGATTCACGGTAAAAAGGATATCCGTTATAGAAGTTGTAGTGATGAAAAGACGGGTCTTCCACTGCTTTTTTCAAAGCTTCGACCGCTACTTCAGGAGCGTCAAGCACTGTATCACCGACACCTAGATCTATTACTTTTTCCCCTTTTTCAAGCAGAGTTTTTTTCATATCAGCAATTTTCCTGAAAGGGTAATGTGCCGCATTTGTTATGTTTTGTGAAAGTCTAACCATTTATTTTTCCAAGAAACATATTGTCAATAAGTCTTGTGTCACCAAGTTTCAAGGCAACAAAAATTCTAGCGCTGTTGCTTAAAAATCTGCTTTTAGAAAGATCTCCGTCATTTCTTATTTCGACATAATCGATCTGAGCTTGAGGGATCAACTGTTCAAGTCTTTCTCTCGCTTCTTTTTCGGCAAACTCAACAGGAATAGCCCTTCTGTCAAAAAGTGCGTCATGAGCCTTTGTTCTCGTACTCTTCATAGTTTTATAGATGTTTGCAGCCAATTCCCGGTTTTCAGGACTGAGATATCTATTTCTTGAACTCATTGCAAGTCCGTCTGATTCTCTTATCGTCGGGACTGATCTTATCTCCACCTGAAAATGAAGCGACTCGGTCATCTTTCTGATAACACTGAGCTGCTGGAAGTCTTTTTCACCAAAGTATGCAACATCAGGCGAAACAATGTTAAAAAGAATGGACACCACCTGAACGACACCTTCAAAATGTCCGGGACGGTTCTTACCGCAGAGAATTGATGTCATTGATTCATCGACGTTGAATGTGATGAATGGTTTTTCTTCCCTGTAGATCTCTTTTTTCTGAGGCGCAAAAACCAGTGTTGCTCCTGCAGCTTCACATTTTTTAAGATCTTCCTCCAGAGTTCTCGGGTACTTATCAAAATCCTCATTGGGTCCGAACTGCGACGGATTTACAAAAATACTCACAACAGTTTCAGGATTATCTCTTGAACTCCTTCTGATCAGCGATGCGTGACCTTCGTGCAGTGCGCCCATCGTGGGAACAAAACCCACACTCCCGGCAAGCTCACTCCGCATTTCTCTGAATTCATTCAGGCTTTTAGCAACCTTCATCATTCTCTCCGTTTTTTAATTCAACACAGGCTCTGTATAACAGAATTGATTTTTAAAGGAAAGTTTATATGTTGGAGTATCACTTTAAGGTTTAGGCAGATACTCTTCAAAAGGACATGCTTCAGGTTCAAGCTTGCAGTAACAATCCATATCTCTAAGAATGAGTGTACCACCCTGGAGACTGTTTATCACGAGATATTTCCCTTCAAAATCTGTCCTGCCGTGATAATATGGATGTCCCTCGG
>CAZTKP010000130.1:0-7445 GCA_964614215.1 uncultured Spirochaetales bacterium
GCTACAGTCAATGGAATAGATGCGCTTATTAAATATGCGACTTTCTCACTCTATGTCGAGGCAGCTGATGACGGTGATTCAGGAACGATAGATACTAGCTGTTTCCTTAAGAAGATCGAAGCCTTAGAGTATGTCCCTGTAGCCGATGGCTGTGCTGAAACAATTGTAGCTACTCCGGCTGAATTTAATGGCGTGGGATATAACAACGGATTTAATAATTTTGCTCCCGGAACTTCAAGTGCAACCATTCCCGGTTCCAAGCTGAAGTTCACAGTTCATGCAGAGAATGATACCTGTTTTGAGCCAAGCAGTACGGCACAGCTCTTTAATGCAGTGATAAATGTTGTTGACAGTAACACCGGCTCAGTTCTTGATATTCAGGAAGTTACAATAATTGTGCCTGGAAAGGTAAGCGGATCTGATTGGTAAGGTTTCTAGAATTCTTCAAACTGGTCATCATCCATAAAAGATGAATCCGTGAAATCGTCTTTTTCAAAGTTTGTGAAATTGTTATAACTATTTTCTTTTTTGTTGTCGTCTTTGTCTGTTTCCTGAAAGAAATCAGGTGTCTGTGAAGGAGTATGGACGATCTTAGTGGTGAAGACATCCTCTTCGCTGAACTTAAACTTAAGGACCTCATCGTTAAGATTTTTTGAAATGGAGGCCATATCCATAGCACTGCTTGCAAGTTCTTCCACCAGAGCTGCGTTTCTCTGTGTAACTTCATCCATCTGCATAATAGCCGAATTGATCTGTTTGATACCTTTTGACTGTTCTTTTGATCTGCTTTCGATATCTTTCATTTCCTGAGCATTATTCTGAATGCTAAGTACAACGTCCATGAGTATCTGACTGGTGGCTTTTGTGATATTGCCGGCGTTACTTGTCATTTCCTCATTGGAATCCACCAGCTGTTTAATTTCTCCGGCGGCATCGGCACTTCTCTGTGCGAGACTTCGGATCTCGCTTGCAACGACAGCAAAGCCCTTGCCCTGTTCACCGGCTCTGGCGGCCTCAACGGCTGCATTTAGTGCAAGAAGATTCGTGTGAAAGGCGATGGAATTCACCATGTCGACAATTTCACTGATCTTTGCACTGGATTCCTTAACCTGAGTAATTGCATTTTCCATCTGCTTAAGATGCGCCTTACCTTTATCGGCACGCAGAGCTGTCTTGGTAATATTGTCTGCAAGAACAACACTGCTTTCGGAGGTTTCGTGTATGGAGGAGCTTATCTCTTCAACAGATGCCGCTGTTTCCTGAAGAGATGAGGCCATCTGCTGAGTCGCACTTGATAACTGGTTGTTTCCACTGGATATTTCGCTGGAACTGTTCAGAATGCTTTCAGCCGTGTTACGGATGGAGAAAATTATATTTTTCAGAGTATTTATGAAATCATTAAAGTTATCAACCATTTCTCCGATCTCATCGTTGTATTTTTTCTGGAGAAGAACATTAAGGTCGCCCTGAGCTCCTTTGCGGAAAGACTCGTTGATCTGTCTCAGTGGATCAATGATCATCCTCTCGGTTATAAGATGAGTAAGCAGAGCATAGATGAGCATGACGAGCATGAAGATAAATACTGTCTTATACCCGAAAGAAGACATCACTCCCGAAGCGCTTTTGATAGACACAGTCGAGACAAGTATCCAGTTAAAGGGTTTGTATCTCTTGAAATATGCCGAATATTCGAGGCCTGTTCCCGGCATTTCAAATTCAATGAATCCTTCTCCTTTTTCGGTGATTGTCTTAACATAGTCGTATTTCTCAGCCCAGTTCTGGCCATTAGCAGTCGGGTGGACAAGCCACATTCCCGGTTTTGAATCAATTACCGAAAGATGCCCGGTACCGGATATCTGGAGAGTGCCGAAACCTGACTTGATCTCTCTGAGTATCCTTTCCGCAGAGCCGGCTTCCTGAAGATCTCTAGTGTTTACTCTTCTTATGGTTTCAAGCTGCCCTATTGAGGAATTGATGACGTTTTTAAGGTTCGATTCGAGGATGGAGTCAGAAGCATCTGAAATAATTAGGTTTATGGCTATGATCGTAACTAGGGAGAATAAAATGGTTATGGCAATATTAATAGCGAGTAACTTCCACTTTAAATACCAGTCTTTAAAGTTAAACATCAATATCTCCTGATAAATAGCATTCTTAAGATGTTATCTTAATATCACTCCTTTTTCAAGGATATTTTGCCTTTTAAATGTTATGACACTATCATCTTTTTCAGTTAGCAGGTGGAGGTTGCGGATTTGAAATTACTCGTTAGCATACTTACCAGACAGACTGTAGTTCAGAAAGCCGTGGTTAAAGAAGCGGCACCTGATAAGATCCTTTTTCTTTCGACTCAGATGGCTGCTGAGAATGGATGGTATGAAAGGATAGGGATGCTTGCTGAAAAGAACAAAGACTGTCAGATACCTTACACAAATATCTTCCTGCCTGAAATAAATGTGGGTGAAATAGTCAAGTTAGTAAAAAGGCATATTCACAGACAACTTGAAAAATATCAGGTAAATGAGATCTACTTTGACGCTTCTTCAGGCAAAGGGATTCACCGTATTGCAGTTTTCAGTTATCTTAAAAGTCTTGCTGAAAAAAGAGGAATAGATTTTTACCTGATATACTTCGATAATGATACAAGAGTGATAAGCAAAATGTTTATCAGCGGCTCAACTTTTTCCCAGTATAAAAGCAATGTCAGCATTAACTGGAAACTTGAGGACAGAGTAACGATACACGGAGCTAAGCTGTCGGATTATCTTACAATTTTAAACGGTGACGAAGATTTTTTCTCAGATTCTTTTGATCAGTTTAACGAACTTTATTCAAATCTCTGTTCCTCTATGATCCTGAGGTCATTTTTTTCATCATATGAAAGCATTAAGAATCTGGTGGATGTTAAAAAGAGCTTGAACGAATTTATTGTAAAGAATCATGTCGAGGAGCAGGTTGATAAATTTATTCAACGCCTGTTCGGCGTTATGCCTCATCTTAGAAAAGATGTCGTTGAGGCAAGAGAGGACATAAAGTCCATGCTTGTAGAATTCTTTAACAATATGACTGCAAAAAAAGTCTTTTTAAAACCTGTTAACTCATACCTTTTTAAACAAAGCAGAAATGAATTTCATAAAAAATATCTGAATCGGTTTACAGAAACAATTATTAATAAGATCGCACCTTTTGCTCTGATCCCTGATGCTTCTGAGCTTAAGAATGATATCTATCATTTTATGGAGGTGCTGTTTGATAAAGTTGTTGAAAGAATCTCCACACTAAGCGACTTAAAGAACATTAAATACCCGGAAGAAGTGTTTAATCGTTTTAACGAAAAGTATGTTCGGGAAATTGAAAGGGATTCGAATCTTAACACAAGATCTAAGATCTCAGTAATATTTGAGAAACTTGTCAGTTTTGCAGCATATAAAGCTGTTTTGACAAATCCGATGTTACGGGAAAGTGTTGCCTCAATTTTTCAAAATGTTCAGCTTGATGGAAAGTCAAGCTCTCTAGTTGAAATTGATACACTTGTAATGTTTAAGAACGGCTATATTCATGTTTTTGAAGCAAAAAGCAGTCACGCAGCAAATAAGGATATAAACTCGAAGATACTTGTTATGAAAAAATACCTTGGAGAAAGTGTCGGAATGGACATCGTTTTCCCATTTACAGCAGAAGATATTGAAAATCTTGCAGAAAAAGACCGACAGTACATAAAGAAAATGTACAGCAAAGGTCTTCGGAACGTTAACACCTGGGCAAGCTTCTTTTCAGGAACAGACAAGACAGTTACTCCGATAGATAAGATCGAGGATAGACTTGTTGAAATGGCTTTGAAATACAGCTGATCAGCAGGGGAAGACCTTCTTTTTACACTCATCGAAATCGCTTTTTCCGCTAAGCATGACAGAAAGTAAAGGAGCTTTCTCTGTGACAAGTTCCTTCATAGTGTCGGATGTTTTTCTGATATCCCACTGAGCATGCTCGTCAGATCTGAGGCTCATAAAATGATAGAGCTCTCTTGCATTCAGTTTAAGCAGAACCCTTCGGCGGTGAGCGTTTGTAAGCGCATAGTTCCTGTACTGAGGAAACTCCGCGTTAAGTTCATTATAAAGTTTGCGGCTCTTTTCCATTGCCTGGGCAAAACAGTCCGTATTGACGATCTCCCTGATAGATGGAGGAACCGTTACTCCGAGATCAGGGTCGTAGTCCTGAACAAGCTGAGTACTCATTCTATGCCTTTTCAACTGAGCATAGTTACTTGAACTTATAACGAGTTCAAAAGTCATTTCAACGGATTCAAAAGCTCTTTCCACCCGGTCATAACATTCTCTATGACAAAGAGATGCGTAGACGAGATCCTTTTTATCTTTATCTGACATCTTCTCAGCTTTTTCAAGACAGGAAATGTAATCGGATGTTCCGTAATCAAAGAGTAGTGCGGCACACAGTTTTGTGTCGGGATCATCAGTGATATCAATGAGCCTGCATTCTGTTTCGTGTACCTTAGATTCCAGTCCGTATTGTGACACGAGGCTTTTTACCGATGATGATCTTTCGGTGTCATATTTTGTCGGCTGAGTGTATTTTACAATGGAAGGGGAGAGCGGATGAACAGCACTGAACATTTTTTCACCCAGATCCCGAACCTCTTCAAGTTCACTGGCCCTGAATCTTCTGAGCATATGTTCAAGAGTTCTTGCATTAACGGTCATTCCGAACTGTGACATTGTGGACAGAGAAACGACGTAACGTGCATCTTCTTTTGCCCATCCGTCGACAGTAATCTTTCCTCCTTTTGTTGTTATCATGTCTCCGTGTTTATGATACAGGTCAGCCTGGAGCGTTTTGTATAGTGAGAAATAAACCTCATTCTGAAAAGTTATCAGTTCCCGGAATTTCTTTTCGAAAGGTGTTCCGACAATAACTTTCGGAATATAGTGGTCTCCGTCGAGAGTAATGTATCTCTGGGATTTTTCGGTAAATGATGCAAGCCTGTATTTCTGGATCTCTTCGACAGCGAATCTGGAAATACCTACAATATCAAAGTTAAAGACGGCATGCTCGGCAACACTTGCATGTCCCAGTCCGAAAATTATTATTTCATTGGACTTTCTGGCTTTGGCGGTTTCCTCTCTGGATCTTTTTCTCAGGTCCCCTATATCTGCAGGGTCCCGTGAAATTCTAGCGTAGGCGGCACTGAGTGTTTCAGGTGTAACATTATCTTCAGTCCACTCAGCTCTTTTTTTAAGTTCGTCTATTATCTGTGAATCTACATTGTATCCTGCCAGTGTCACGTTCATTTCTTTCTCCTTGTCATATCATTTTCATCGAACCTTTAAAAAAGTCGATGTTCATAGTAAATATCATTGCTCCTTCCTGATTTTCAAGATTTCCTGTGATCTTTTCTATTTCGTTAACAATTATCTCCACTTTATGGTCAGGGACCAGAGCCATTATAGTCTTTGAATTATGCTTGTTTCTGTTCATGAATCCCATAAATGATGCGAAAAGCGGAATATTTGAAATATAGTCTCCCATTCCTACAGAATCGACGATAGTTGCTCCGTCAACATCTTCTTCGATAAAAAGTTCAAGAATATCGTAGATCAGTTCCTCCAGATAAAGCACAACGAACATTGCCTTCATCGTTTTTGCGGGCTTATCATGATGTTCATGACTCCACGTGCTTCTAAGAAATGATTCGTAGAGTGATGTTGAAGTATCTGATTTCATTAGTTCTTCTACGATTCCAGGAACATGAGTTATTCTGCTGATAGCTGCAAGAATTTTAAGATGCTGATTTTCTTTCCCTTTTGGCCCTAAAATAACAAAGAACAGGTGAACTTTCTTTCCGTCAAGGGAGTCAAAATCCACGCCGTGTCTTGAAGAAACGATAAAAACAAAAAAGTCATCGAGTCCTTCAATTGCGGCATGCGGGATCGCTATTTTGTCTCCAAAAGCTGTAGTACTGTCATTTTCTCTTTCAAGCAGAGCATTGTAAACTATCTGCGGATCAAGATGCCGGTTCTCAGAAGCTTTCGATGCAATTTCCGCAAGCTCTTTAAGAACGCTGTCTTTATCCCTTGGCTCTATATCGGCTCTGCATGCATGCTTCTGAAGAATTTTATACCAGTCCATATCAACCCTCCTTTAGATCTATAGCACAGCCTTTTAAAAGTGCCAGTTTACTTAGCGGCGGACCGACAAGTTCATTGAAGAAAACACTCATAAGGACAACGTTGACCATGGTGTCCACCACTGTTGAATATTCATGGGTGAGATTCTGCATTTGAGGTGATGCCTGGATAAGCAGCACAAGACCGATAGCCACACCTGCCTGGGGAAGCATGCAGAAACCCATGAAATTTGTTATTTTCTTTTCAACATTACAGATCCTGCAACCAGAATATACGCCGAAATATTTGCCTGCAGCCCTGGCTGCAATATAGGCAAACCCGTAGATAAGGATCGAACTTTGTGAAAGAACATCAAGACTCAGTTCTGTTCCCGCGATGACAAAAAACAAAGCATAAACAGGTGGAGTTACAGGAAGTATGGCTCGGAAGATCCTGTTATTTTCAGCAGACATATTGATAAGAACTGCTCCGGCAGCCATATTTGTAAGAAGCGGTGAAAGTTTGAACACGACGGATATTGCAATTGTCAGAAAAAGCAGTCCCAGAAAGATAACGAGAACTTCGTTAGTCTGTTTTCTGTTTTTTATAGTGTAATGCATGATAAGTCCGCTTATAATACCGGCTACTACGGACAGGACGACTTCCATGACAGCATGGAAAATGATGGAAAATGTCGCGGCATCAGCAGTGCCGGTACCTGTGAGATTGGATGCAAAAGCGAAGATAATTCCGAAAAGGATAACGCAGCCCGCATCGTCAAGTGCAACGATCCCGAAAAGATAGTCAACGAACTTTCCGCGGCACCTTAAAGACTGTACGATAGCAACAGTTGCGGCAGGTGCAGTCGCTGAAGCTATAGCTCCGAGCATGAGCGCAAAGGGTAGTGGAAAGTCAAGAAACCACAGAATTAAAGTCACCGCACCGAAAGAGGCCAGAAGCTGAACAAGGGTGATTATTATCATCGCCTTGCCTGTCCGTTTTAGTTTTCCCCAGTAAAATTCGCCACCTATGGTTATTGCGATAATCCCAAGAGCTATCTCAGTAATTATTGAAAATCCTTCACCCATGTGGTGGGGAAAAACGCCGAGCACAGATTCACTTACAATGATGCCTGCGATAATGTATCCGGTGATATGAGGAAGTTTCACTTTTGCTGCGATATTTCCGATGATCCAACCCGCGATAAGAAGAATTCCCGCACCGAAAACAGGGTTGTGACCAAGCAGTTCCTTAAAATGAAGTACAGTATTTAAAATAGAGTCCATTTCCAGTCCGAAAAAAGTTCCAGACAGTTTCGCTTTT
>CAZTKP010000131.1:0-7388 GCA_964614215.1 uncultured Spirochaetales bacterium
TGCATGAGTGTCTGGTAGGGGATTCTTTCCTCGTCGGCTTTTTTCCTGATCATTTCAAGGATGTCGCTGTTGACACGGAGAGTCACACTTTTGGTAGCTCTCATTTCAGCAAGTGTTTTTTTTGCAGAAGACTCAAGTTCTTTTTTCCTTTTTTCTGAAACCGGAGTGAAATCTCCACTCTCATAAAGTTCGTTGAGTTCGGATTCTTCCTGTTTTTTCTTTTTTGCCATGATTGCACCTTAGTAAAAAACATCTAAAACACATTGATTATACATTGAAAAAGAATTGAATCAAATAAGAAATTTTGTTGAATTTCTTAAATTGATTCTGGGGTTAATCTAAGGGAAGATAAAATTCTGCTACAATCTGTTGCAGAAATGCTGAAATCTGAATCCTGATTTTTCCTGAGCGAACTGACGAATTCTCACTCCTCAAACAATTCAACCTGATACTTAAATATCTCCGTTTCAGGATCTTTGTAGCAGTCTGCGGGGAGTCCCGCTTTATGTGTGCAGAGGTTACTTAAAAATGTTTCAAGGTCCCAGCCGGTTTCAGTTGCGACTTGTGGGAGGAAGACTCCTTGTCTGTATCCGTTTTTGAGCCAGACTCCGTCAATTCCGTTCCTAATTTCTTTCCAGTCTTTAACTCTTTCCATTGGTGTGAGGACTGAGATTTCTATGTGAACTTTTTTGAGTTCATCTTCTGTGAGCGGTTTGAATCTGTGATCGTTAAAGGCTGCGCTGTGGGCCATTTCAGTGACTGCGAGATAAAGCGGCTGGGATGCGAACATTTGTCCGATGCATCCACGGAGTTCTCCGTTAATTTTAAGCGTGACAAATACTGCTCTTTCTTCATTTAGTTTCGGTTCAGACGGTTTTTCGGGTTTAAACTCTTTTTTGTTTTTAAGTGTGTAAGTGATTGATTCTCTTGCGCTTTCAAGCAGCTTTTTTCTTAAATTGTCATCGTAGTAATTTGCTTTTTCTTTTTTTGAAAATGTCATCGCCATATACCCCACAACTCCTTTTTCTCTACTTGCAGGAACTGCATCACCACTGTTTTCATAGTGAATAAGTTCAGGCTTAAGTGCATCAAGTCCCTTCATTATTTCAAGGAACATTTTCAGGCTGTCATAACCGCACAGTTCACATTTTTTGCTCATGATGGCGGTCTTAAGTTCGTCAAATTTCCCTTCTTCAATAAGCGAAATGGTCTTTCTGTCCATTTTTACAGCATCTTCGTAAGAGTGATAATGTGACATGTCCGAACTTTCAATTACAAGTGTCTTTTTTCCGCTTGTTCTAATCCAGTCAGCAATAACTTTTCCTGTTTTAAGCAGGGTTTTCTCGTCTTCAGTCGACGCAAGGATAAGGACTATTTCAATATCTCCAAGATAATGTCTCACAAATGGAAGTTCAGCTTCAAGAGAATGTTCCTGAGTATGAATTTTTTCGATAAAATCTATCTTTTCATCACTTTTAAGCAGTTTTTCGGTCAGCTCCCTGTTGATCTTGAGATTTCCGATGGGAGTTTTCGCAAAGGCTCCGTCATAAACTGAAACAACTCCTGCCCTGTATCTGTGACTTGTGCCTAAAATGACGGCAACTTCATAATCTTTTTCTTTCAATGCTTTAAATCCGCAAGCCGCTGTCGGTCCGCTATAGACAAACCCTGCATGAGGAACGATGAGTCCCGCTACGTTCTCAACGCTGCCTTTTTTATCACATTTCTGAGCATCAAGTTTTTCAAGAACCTTCATAAGTTCAGCAGCATTATCCGGATACCACATTCCCGCAACAGCTTCTTCACGAACTCTTTTCTTTTCGAACATTCCTTTTATCTCCTTGCCGCACTTGGGGCATTTCCCGTTCTCGAGACGGTTTTTCCTGACGTTGTAACGTTCACGTTTTATGAGAACTTTACCGCATTTAGGGCAGATGGTGTTCTCTCCTCCTTCAGTGATCACATTCCCGATATAAACATGTTTGAGTCCGACTTCTTCAGCGATCTTTTTAGCCGTTTTAAGAGTCTCAACAGGTGTCGGAGGTACGTTTTTCAAATTATAGGCGGGAAAGAACCTTGAAAAATGCAGAGGAGTTTCTTCACCGAGATTTTTCTTTATCCATTCACAGAGTTCCCGTATCTCTTTTTCCGTGTCGTTAGCACCCGGAATAAGAAGATTTGTGACTTCAAGGAAAACGCCTTTTTTCTTTAATGTCTTCATGGATTCAAGAACTGGTTTTAAGGTTGCTCCGGTATATTCTTTGTAGAATTTTTCAGTGAAAGCTTTAAGGTCGACATTTGCAGCATCAATATACTCTGCAAGCTCTTCAAGAGGTTTCTGATTGATATATCCATTGGTGACCATAACGGTCTTTAAACCCTTCTGTTTGGCAAGTTTTGCTGTTTCGAGCATCATCTCGTAGAAAACTATCGGCTCGTTGTATGTGAACGCAATGGACTTGCTTCCGCTTTCAATAGCCTTCTGGACTATCTGCTGCGAAGATATTTCATAGTTCGGAACTGTTTCAGGAGAGGCCTGGGATATCTGCCAGTTCTGACAGAAGTTGCAGTGCAGGTTACATCCTGCGGTGCCGAGCGAGAACACTTGAGTTCCTGGATAAAAGTGAAAGAGAGGTTTTTTCTCAATGGGATCAATGGCGAGTGAGACAGGTTTCCCGTAGGTGAGCGATACCATTTCACCGTCCTCATTCTTTCTTGCCTTACATGCGCCTGTCTGCCCGGGGCTGAGAACGCAGTTAAAGGGACAGAGCGTGCATTTTACCTTGTTGTCATCCATTTTGTTAAAATACATGGCCTTTCTTATCTCCTTGATCTCAACGTCTTTTGAACCCATTGACAGACCTATCACCGTCAGAGTGATAAGTAAAATGACAACGGATATTTCAAATCCATACTTTTTCATATTTTCACCACAGCATTCTGCAGATAAAAACAGCTCCGGCAATACCCGCTACATCGGCTAGAAGTGCGGCAGGGACAGCGTGACGCGCATTTTTTATTCCGACAGCTCCGAAATAAACTGCAAGAACATAGAAAGTTGTCTCAGTTGAACCCTGCATTGTTGAAACGAGGTAGGAAAGGAAAGAATTGGGGTCTTTGCTTACAATTTCGCTCATAATTCCGAAAGCTCCGCTGCCTGAAAGAGGTCTCACAAGTGCCATAGGAAGAGCTTCCGCAGGCATTCCGAGCATTGAGGTCACGGGGTTGAGAGCAGTCACCATTATTTCAAGAGCTCCGCTTGCACGGAACATTCCCACACCGACAAAGATGGCGACCATGAAGGGAATTATTTTGATCGCAATGTTAAAACCTTCTTTTGCACCATCTGTCAGAGTTTCGTAGAGTTTCACACCCTTGAGCCAGCCGTAAAAGAGAAAAAGTGACATGATGAGCGGAATTAGCCAGGTTGACATCGCACCCGTAAAAACCTTTAAAGTCACCTCATCGTCGGGTGCTGAAAGTGCCCTGTAAGCAATTCCACCGGCAACAGCTGTGATGAAAAGAACAGTGAAAATTATCTTTGAGAAAGGAACTTTGATCTTGGCAGACGTGTCAGTTTCAGTTTGTTCGGTTTCCGTTTCGCTACTTGAAATTACAACTTCCGCAGGACCTTTTTTCTGAAGGATCTTTGCGGCAATAATTGCTGTTGTTGTGGAAACTACTGTCGCAAAAATTGATGGAATGAGAATTGATGCAGGAGTTGTAGCTCCGGCTGAAGCTCTAACTGTTATCACGCCAAGCGGAAGAAGCGTCACGCTCGAAGTATTTATTGCAAGAAAAAGACACATTGCATCAGTTGCTGTTCCTTTTTTTGTGTTGAGCTTATCGAGCTCTGTCATTGCTTTAATTCCCATTGGAGTCGCCGCGTTTCCAAGACCGAGCATATTTGCCGCAATATTCATAACCATTGCGCTCATTGCAGGATGATCGTGCGGAACGTTGGGAAAAAGTCTAGTCATGACAGGTCTGACACCCTTTGCAATGAGTTTTAAAGCGCCGGCCTCTTCAATTACCTTCATGAGCCCAAGCCAGAGAGCCATTGCGCCGATAAGACCGATCGCAAGAGTGACAGCAGCCTTCGCACTGTCAAAAGCCGCAGCAGTAACAGCTTCCATCTTCCCTGTCCACGAAGCGGCAACTACGGAAAGAACTATCATCATAAACCAGATAATATTTATCGGGGAAGGCTTGTTTTTCATAAAAAACTCCAAATGGTTCGCATCATTCTAGCACTTTTAAATTATTTTTAAAGTATGCTATTTAATCCCTATCCAGACAGGCAGATGGTCGCTGACTGTTGTTCTAATTTCTGAGTAGTTGTCTTTTGTGAAATCAAGGACTCCTGATGAGCCTGAGAATTCATCAACATATTTCCCGGGAAAGAAAATATTGTCATACGATGAGACGAGTCCCGTTTGTCCGATCGTTGTGAGCTGAGTTGCGGGAATGGCGTGGTTCATGTCGTCAACTGATAGAATGGTAAAAGCTGCATCGTCAACTGGAAGATTGAAGTCACCTCCGATAATTACATCGTTCTTCACTGCATCAAGCCCTTGATAATATTGATATACTTCGTCAATATGGTCAACTTCGGCCCTTCTTTCAGTAATGCTGTCTCCAAAAACTACGTGAATGATCGCAAAGGTGAAAGTGAAAGATCCAAAAGTAAATTCAGCGGCGTATGGTTCTCTTTTAAATTCGTCCGATGTTTCCGGGAAAAACCCGATAACGGAATTCATTGAAACCTCTTCAGCGTTCCAGACAAAACCATAAAATTCCTTATATGAATCTTCTCCGACCTCTTTTTCAGAAATGTGATATTCCCAGTTCTTTCCAGTCAGTTTTTCAAGATTTTCAGTGAGCTCTTCAAGACCTTCTTCAGTTTCTACTTCAACAAGTCCGACAACATCAAAGTGATTAACGATGCATGCAAGAGCTGCAAAATCCTTGCTGTTATCCCAGCCGAGATGCAGAGCGTTAAAAGTTGCGACAGTATTTTTAGGTTTTATCGTTTCATCAGTTGTTATATAAGTCGGGCAGGTGATCTTTTCCAGGCAATTACCGTCAACTTCCCACTTTTCAGCAGGACAGACACAGGCGGGAGTTCCGCTTTTTACTTCGCAGTCTCTGCCGGTATCCGAGCAGTTTTCTTCAACAGCAAAGTATTCGCCGATCGGACAGTTGCTGTCATCGTATTTAACATTGCAAAGCAGGATGCGACCGTTTTGACATTTACCTTTTTCCTTACAGAAATCAGTTGCTTTTGATGTGCAGGTATCAGTGTCTCCAGCTTCATTGTCACTTTCTGTGCGGTTGTCATTCAAAGCAGTGTCATGAACAATGTCGGGATCTGAATAAACATCAGGATCAGGAACAAAGTTATCCACGCTGTCGGAAAAATTATCGGTGTAGGACTCAGCTTCAACAAAATAGTCAGATTCCCCGTCAAAGAAATCCACATCACTGTAATTTGCAGACGCATCCTTACACGAAGGTGCAAACAGCATAATAAAAAGCAGAAAATACTGCATTTAAAACCTTTTTCTTCAGTCGATCACTGTCTTAATTAGACCGCTAAACAGGTTTTGAATCAATCTTTATGTGTTTATATCTGATGTTCGAAAGAACTTGTTTGGAAAAAGTTTTTTGTGCTGGTTTTAAAAACATCCTTGTATTTTGAAAGGCATCCTTTAAAAAGACCCTTGTGTTTTTAAAGTCTATTGATATAATACTTAGGGAAAAAATGTTTAAGAGGTGCCGGAATGAATAGAAGTATTGAGAAAAAGCTGATTAAGTGGAAAGATTCGGCAAGAAGAAAGCCGCTTATATTAAGAGGAGCAAGGCAGGTTGGAAAAACGTGGATTGTTAAAAAGTTTGGCAAAGATAATTTTGATGATCTAGTTGTTGTTGATTTTGAAAAAAATAAAAAAGCGCATGCGTTCTTTAAAGATGTTCTTGATCCGACCACTATTATTCAGGACATAGAAATACTTCTGAAGACTAAAGTTGTTCCTGGAAAAACGCTTCTTTTTTTTGATGAGATCCAGAGTTGTCCCGAAGCGGTTATTTCAATGAGATATTTTTATGAGGAAATGCCGAAATTACACTTAATTGCTGCAGGATCTCTTCTTGAATTCACTCTAAGCAAAGTTTCTTTTCCCGTTGGAAGAGTTCAGCACATGAATATGTATCCGATGACTTTTTCGGAGTTTCTTGAAGCAACAGAAAACGTAACAGCTCATGAAATAGTAAACTCATTACCACAAAAACTGCCCGAAACTACTCACAACTCTATTCTTTCAGAACTGAAAAAATATTTCTTTACTGGAGGAATGCCTGAAAGTGTTAAAGCTTATGCACAGACGAGTAGTCTAGTGGAATCTTTTAATGTACACGATGAAATAATCACTTCCTATAAAAACGACTTTGTTAAGTATGCGGCAAATTCAAGCCACGAATGTCTGGAGGAAGTTTTTACCAGTACGGCAAGAAATATAGGAAATCAGATCTATTACAGCAACCTTTCCAACCATTTTACCAATCCGACAATTAAAAAGGCTTTTGATCTGCTTTTAAAGGCAAGAGTTATAAAAAAAGTTGATTCGGTAGGGCAGTTGAAATTTCCTCTGGATATTCAGACTTCTTCAAGGAAATTCAAGGCTGTTATGCTTGATATCGGTATCTGGCAGAATCTTAGTGGAGTCACACCTGAAATTCAGATGGCAGAACCCGATCTGATGAATATCTATCGTGGTGCACTTGCCGAGCAGTTTGTGGGACAGGAACTTACAGCTTCAATAGGAAAAGATCTAATGTACTGGGCCAGACAGGCAAGATCAAGCAATGCGGAAGTTGATTATGTTGTTTCAGTTGAGGGAAAGATCTATCCGGTTGAAGTGAAAAGCGGAAGTTCGGGATCTCTTAAAAGTCTGCATCTTGCACTTGAATCATTTTCCGACTGTGAAAAAGGAGTTGTGTTTTCAACAAGAGAATATTCGGAACTGACTGATCAGAAGCTGCTTTTCCTTCCACTTTATTATGCCGGAAGTTTTTTTGGAAGAGGAGATTAATGATGCTCATAAATGACGATAAAACAGCTCTTAAACTTAAGGTTCTAGCTATATTTCTTACCTTTTTTTCGTGCACGTCATGTAACTCAGATAATCCAAAAAATGACAGCGATGTAAATGATGTTGATAGTTTTATTGAGCAGGATCAGGATGTTTCAATGGATATAGATTCCGTAGATTCGGATGTTGATGAAACTGATGATGAGCAACCGGATTTAGATAGTGATACTAATTCAGATGGAGACTGTCCAGCTCTTAAAGATGCAAATTTTCCATATTACCGTGAAGACGGCAGTA
>CAZTKP010000132.1:0-1251 GCA_964614215.1 uncultured Spirochaetales bacterium
GCAGTACTGCCCGGCAGACACAGCTCCGGCTGACATGAACACAGAAACAATGTGGCTAATCTACGGAATAATTGCAATGGTCACACCGATCGGACTCTTCCTTGCAAAAGGCTGGATGAAGAAAGGATTCAAGACTAAAGCCGATTAATTTTTTGTCACAAGCACCACTGCACATATCTTTAAACGTTTTGTATTGTTAACTTCTTGACATATTCCTTAAAAAAAGCAATAATATCTCGTAATTGACATTATTCAGCCGCGATGCTAAGAAATGCACGCACCGAATGAGATCGTTCCGGCACACTACTTTCCCGACTCTTTAAGTGCCCTGAACTTCAGGATCTTCTTCGGACCTCCAGACTCACATGTCAACTTTAGCTTTAAAGATCAATGTTTTAAAGGAGAAAAACATGCTTAGAAAACAGATTGTTATTTTTATTACAACTATCATGCTTATAGCCGGCATAACGACCGGATGCGACATGTTCAGCGGCAAATCGAACGCTCAGAAGTCACTTGACAAGCTTAAGGCCAAGCTGGTTAAAGAGGAAAAAGAGAAGGCAGCAAAGGAAGAAAAGAACACCGTTTCAAATGAAGTCAAACCTCAGGTAGAGGAGCAAGAACCGGAACAGGAACAAGAACCGGAACCTGAGCAGGAACCGGAACAGGAACCGGAACAAGAGCCCGAGAAAAAATAATTATTCATAGAGTTCCCTGCAAAGGCTGGATGAAAAAGGGATTTCAAAAATAAGACCAAGTAATAAGTTTACGATCACTCTTTTATCTTTATTACTGACTTCTTAAAATTTGAAGTTATGCTGTACTCGGACATCTTTACTGCAATAACTGCGGCAAGCGGATCTTTGTAAAAAATTCAATATACAAATTTTGATTTAAAGCTGTTTTTCTGGTATATTTTTGTGTAATTTTTTGAGGTTTCAAAATGTATAAAAGAATTGTTTTCACTCTATTGTTCTTGACTCTTTTGACCTTTTCATTTCAAGTGTTTGCAGATGATAATAGCGAAGATTCCATCGTTGTATGGAGAATTGAACCGAAAACCGGGGTAAGCGACAACGAAGCTGACACCATAAGTGGAATTGTTACTGCCGAAGTTGGAAGAGTATCAGGGAAAAAAACCGTCGGCGAAAACGATATGAAGGCTCTTCTAGTTGGAGAAGAAATGAAACTTCAGTGCGGAGCTGAAGATTCCGCCTGCGTTGCAGAGATCGGAGCCGCTCTGGGAGCACC
>CAZTKP010000132.1:1351-7374 GCA_964614215.1 uncultured Spirochaetales bacterium
GTTCTTATCTTCGGTGGAGTTGCCCACTGGAAAACAGGTGTTGAAAAGAAGGATTATGAAGACGGCAAGACCGGAGGCGATGCAACTGACTACAACACATGGAAAGCTGTCTCCATAACTTCATACACTATCGGAGCCTTAGTTGTCGGAACCGGTGCGGCGCTTCTTATCGCAGACCTGATAATGGACAGTCCTGTAAAAACTGCTATCGTTCCCACAAAAGGCGGAGCTTATATTACAGCAGCATGGAGGTTTTAATGAGATACATTTTAATTTCCATAATATTTATCTTTTTAGCTTCATGCAGTGCTTTTTCACTTGCCGGAATGGGTGATGAAGGAGAGCAATGTTTCAACGACGGAACCTGCAACGATCCTTTCACCTGTGTTGCGGGAACATGCATCGATCAGACATCCGGAAATGACAACTCTCAGAATGATAACACCAGTGAAGATCCGGACAATGAACAGGACGACGATGAGACAGGAACAACTGATACTGCTGTGGTCACAGACAACGAACAGAACGATGATGATTCAGACACCGTTGAAAAACTCGGTTGTAACATGGGTGAAACCTGCTGGGGAGTAGTTCCGACCCAACAGACTAGCTGCTTCAATGAAAGCACAGCTGAACAGTGCGACAAGATCACTAGCGATTATTACGGTCAGGATGGACTGTATGCGGATACGACCAGTCGCGGCTTTGAAAATATAAAGATCGGAGAAGATTATTATCTTTTTGACAACAAAACAAAACTGCTCTGGTACAAACCCGTCAGTGACAATGAACTGAAACATCAGGATGCAATAGATTTCTGCAACATACTTAACACTAACAATATTGCTGAAAAAACAAACTGGCGCCTTCCCTATCTTCATGAGCTGGTATCTATTGTAAATTTCAATGAACATGTTAACCCTCTTGTTGACGGATTTTACTTTCCTTATATCGAAACTGAGAAATACTGGACACTTACAAAACTGGGAAATAACCCGGACGGCAAAAATTATTTCTATGTTGATTTCTCAGGAGACTCGCAGTTTTACACTGAAGACGGAACTGTTGCTGAAAACTACGCCATCTGTGTCAGCTCGGAATATGACTACGATGAAAAGAGATCTTTTGAAAGATATGAAGAGATCCCTGTAAATGAAGATGTTATAGTTGAGGATAAGGCGACCGGTCTTGTCTGGCAGAAAGTCAGCGACTATACAACAAGAGTCTGGAAAGACGCTCTTAAATACTGTCAGGACCTCGAATACGCCGACAAAGATGACTGGAGGCTCCCTAATATCAACGAGCTTCATTCTCTTGCAACTTACGGTCTCAACTATGAGCTTCAGACAACATTTCCCGATCTGGGCGATGATTTTTTCTGGAGCTCGACAACTAATGCCAACATAATCCCCAACGCATGGGTGATGGAGTTCAAATTAGGCATCATTAAGCCTGAACTTGAAAAAGGAAAGAACGAAAACTACATCTACACAATGTGTGTCAGGAACAAAGACTAATGAAAAATGATTACGAACTGCTTGACTGCGGTGACGGAAGAAAACTTGAGAAATTCGGTGCTGTAATTTTAGACAGACCTTGCCCGCAGGCTTCATGGAAAAAAGGCAACAAAGATATCTGGCATAATAAGAACGGCATATTTTTCAGAAATAAAGGTCGTGATAATGCCTGGTATTCAAAAGATAATTCAATGCCCGAAGAATGGGAAGTTGAGATAGACGGAGTTAAAGTTCTTCTTGAACCTGCACCGAGTGGCCAGGTTGGAATTTTTCCGGAGCAACTACCCAACTGGAGACTTTTGAAAGATGTCGCAAGCAACACAAAAAACGATCTGAAGATGCTTAATGGCTTTGCCTATACAGGAATTGCCAACCTGTTCGCACTTTCAGCAGAAACTGATCATAAAATTGAAATTACTCATGTCGATGCTGCAAAAAGCGCAGTGAACAAAGCCCGTAAAAACGTGGAACTTAACGTATTTGACAAAAAACCTGTCAGGTGGATCGCTGATGACATCGTCACTTTTATGGAAAAGGAAAAAAGACGAGAAAAGACCTACGATATCATTATTCTCGATCCTCCCGCCTTTGGAAGAACAAAAAGCGGGAAAAGCTGGACACTCAAAAAAGATCTTCCCTACCTTCTTGAACTTGCGGCAGATATTCTTTCAGACTTTCCCGAGCTGGTTATCATATCATGTCATGATCCGGAAATTAACAACTCTGACCTTGAGAAAATGATCAGGAACCTTGAACTTCCCGAAAATGGCACAATATATTCAAAAGAGCTTGTTTTAAGGTCAAATGACAACGACCTCCCTTCCGGAAATACTGTCGTATGGCGCTCGAACTATTGACATTTTCAAATAAAAAACTAAAACTAGCACAGATTTCATTTTTAAAAAAATAGTGGAGGCAACTATGAAAGTGAAAGTTATTATTTTAAGCATTTTTGCTATCTTTTTTATGTTCTCATGTGGTGACGATAAAAACAACAGTGATGTAGATAACGATGTCAGTCAGGACGAAGACATTGCGGTTATTGACAATGACACGGAAATAGATGATATGGACGAAGTGGACGACGTGGATACTGATTCAGGAGACACAGGAAATACAGGTGACACTGGCAATACTGGAGATACCGGCAACACTGGAAATACAGGAAATACAGGAAATACAGGAAACACCGGAGACACTGGAAACACTGGCGATACTGGTGACTACGGTTTTACGATAAGGATCCCGATAGAAAGGACTGTGGATTGTGATTATGAGTATCACGACCCTCAACTTACCCAGCTCGATATGGACTGGCTCTGTACTTTTGAACATGATGGTGAAAGCGGATACGTTTACCTTCAGAACAACACAACAAGTTGCGAAGATTTCGGAATGTCTGTCGGAGGAGGATTCACCAACGTCGGCGCCTGGATATCAATCGACGGCAATGTCTCAACTTTATCAGGCGGTTATTACGACTGGGGAGGAAACCATCACAACGATTCGATGGGCTTTGAATATAACGGAAAGAAGTATGAATACTACCACAGTTCTTTCGGTTACGGATGGAGAGTCTGTCAGAATATGGACTGCATCAACGTAAATGCCGGTGAGGACGACGAGGAGCTAGGTTGCGGATCGGACAGGACACTTCCTATTGTCTGCGTTCAGATCAAATCTGACGGCACTTATGAAGAACTTATAGACAACTTCGAGAAATGTCCCGGAGATGATTCATGATACGGCTTCTTGCCATATCAACTTTTATTACAGTACTTTTTCTATCCTGTTCAGAAAACCTTATCACAGTTTATGTTAAGGACAGCTCAGGCGGATCTGTTAAAAACTTTACTGCTATAATTTCTCAAAACAATACAACAAAAGAGCTTACCTGCAATAACGGATCAGGAGAAAACGAACTTGCAAAGTGTACAGAAAATGGACTGAAGATCTTTGATCGGACACCACTGTATATTTATGTTAAATCTAAAAATTACGAACATACCGGCTTAGAGATTTCAGAAACAGACAGCATTGTGCTGTCAAAGCTCGGAGAATATGAAACAAACGATGACTACGTAACAGGGTTTACTTATTCTAAAGGCATCGATCCCTTTCTTGATTTTTCATACAGAACAACCAGCGAGCTTGGAACCACCTATGCTCTTAAATTTCTGATAATGAATATCGACTCAGAACCTCAGGTTTACTTCATGAACACAAAAAAACATCCTCTGCACTATGATTTTGCAAGACAGGTTCTTGAAGTAGATCAGACGGTAATGGAATTTGAGGATAACACATATCACGGCACTGACAGAACGGCAATGGCGGGAACTATTCTCTACTATCCTGATATTGAAAACGCAGGTGAGAACAAGATATCTTCACCTTTTTCAGTAACATTTTTTCCAAGTGACGATCTAAACCCTCAGCAGGCACTTTTCTGCCACAGACTGATCGAAGAGAGAATGAACCATGCAGAACTTTCAGGGCAGGATCGTAAAGTTATCTACCTTCCCGCAGGTGAGCAGCAGGAAAAAGATGTTGAACAGCACAGAGAACTTTTTGAAAAGGAAGGCGCCGCTATTCTTTTTAAAAGAGATCTCTATTCGGGAATTCCTTTTCAGCTTCTAAACACAGGAACTGCTTACGGAACACTCCTGCTAAAGTCCCCGGAAGATCTTGAAAAAGATGTGGTCTCATTTAAGGACATCCTTGTTCTGACAAGACTTCCCAACGAACTTCCAGTTGTAGGCGGAACAATAACTGCTGAAATGCAGACTCCTCTTGCCCATGTAAATATTGCTGCAAGAAACCGCGGAACACCGAACATTTCCCTTCCCGATGCAGATAAAGATGAAAGGATCACATCTCTTCTTAATAAGATCGTAAGGTTTGAAGTTAAAAGCGGTTCGTGGAGCTTGACTGAAGCGACTTTGGAAGAAGCTCAAGCTTACTGGGAAAGTATAAAAAAGGAGAAGATTTTTCCTGAATTTGATCTCGAAAATAAAAAAATAAGACCGCTTGAAGATATCAGTTTTGCTGATTCAATTTCCTACGGTGCAAAGGCGGCAAATGTAGCGGAACTTTCAGGACTACTCGGTCAGAATGCACCGATTGGATTTGCCGTTCCTTTTTTCTACTACGAAGAATTTATCAAAAACAGCATTATAACTGAACCCCTGATCGATGAAGCAGAGAACGACTGTATAGACGAAGGCAGGGATATGGATCTTTGCAGCGATGTGTCTGAATTCATTGCCGAAAACGGGAAAGATGCAACTCTGGAGAGTTTTATTGATATAATGCTGACAGATAACAGTTTTTTAACTGACTCCCCTTTTCGGGAAGCAACTCTTGACGGTCTTAAATATTTTATCGGGCACATTCCTGTTGATACTGAATTTGCAGCAGATCTTCGCGGAATGATAGAACTTTTTCACGGAAACGATCCTGTCAGACTCAGATCGAGCACTAACGCTGAAGACCTTGAAGACTTTAGCGGAGCAGGACTTTACCGCTCAGTAACAGCCTACGCATCAGGTAGTGACAGTGCATCTTCACAGATCAGAAAAGTATGGGCTTCCGTTTGGAACTACAGTGCATTTGAAGAAAGAGAACTCTGGAACATTGATCACAAGTCAGTGAAAATGGGTGTTCTTGTTCATCAGTCTTTTCCCGATGAGAATGCTAACGGTGTTCTGATTACACAGAACATTTCCGATCCAACTGTTTACGGACACTATGTTAACGTTCAGCTTGGAGAAGTTTCGGTCACAAATCCCGAAAACGGAGCATTTCCCGAGATCTTTGTCATAATTCCGGGAGTTGAGTCACAGGTGCAGATGCAGAGTCTGTCCTGGTCAAGCCTTTCACCTGGAGAACCTATCCTTAATATTGAGGAAGTAGCTGAACTTTATAAACTTTCCGACAAGGTCCACACTCATTTCTCTGAGCTTTACGGCAAACACAAGCTCAACTGCGCTTTTGATATTGAATTCAAATTCATTCCGCCTCAAAGAAAGCTTATTTTCAAACAAGTCCGTCCTTATATCGATCAGTAGTTGACAAAACTTTTTTTATTTTCTAAGGTTTTCAGCATACATGTTTTTTTACTAAATTTTTATATCAGGAGACAAAAATGAAAGCAGACATCAACTGGTCACAACTTCGTTTCGATTACATCAAATGCGACTACCGTTTTATTGCAAAATTCAAAGACGGAAAATGGGATGAAGGAGAACTTTCAACAGACGATTTTCTCAGAATACACGAGGGTTCCACAGCTCTTCATTACGGTCAGCAGTGTTTTGAAGGAATGAAAGCTTACACCACAAAAGAAGGAAAGATCGTGATCTTCCGTCCTGACAGAAATGCGGCAAGAATGAGAAATTCATGTGAGCAGCTTCTTATGGCAGTTTATCCTGAAGACAAGTTCGTTGAAGCTGTGAAAAAAGTTGTGAGAGCAAACGCGAAGTTCGTTCCACCTTACGGAAGCGG